>CAMOMP010000007.1:0-75115 GCA_946619915.1 uncultured Prevotellaceae bacterium
TGGTGTATCAGTATCAGGTCTTGAGATGTCTCAGAACTCAGAGCGTCTGAGCTGGTCAGCTGAGGAAGTTGACGCCAAGTTGCTTTGGATTATGGAGAACATCCACGAAAACTGCGTGAAGTACGGCACAGAGCCTGACGGTTACGTTAACTACGTAAAGGGTGCAAACGTAGCTGGCTTCATGAAGGTTGCTAAGGCTATGATGGCCCAGGGCATTGTGTAAGCAATGACCGTCTCATAGTCGAGAAAGCTCGGCGAAGCGAAGCGAAGCCAACGTTCTTCTCGCTATGATGGCCCAGGGCATTGTGTAAGTTCGATATTCAACCATAGCTATATATATGTGGAGCCTCAGTCTGGTGAAATGCTGGACTGAGGCTCCAATATTATATTTATGAGTATTCACTTTTCATTTTTCATTATTTTTCGTAAATTTGCAGGCAAAATAATAGAGAAATGCAACTGAAAGATACCTCGTTTGTTGACTTGATGCTGAACCGCATCTGCAACGTGCTGTTAATAGCAAATCCGTATGACGCCTTCATGCTGGAAGACGACGGACGCGTTGACGAAAAGATCTTCTCGGAATATGCACGTCTGGGACTGCGCTTCCCTCCCCGATTCATCCAGGTAGCCAGCAAGGACGAGGCAGAGAGGCAGATGGCAGGCGGCAATATAGACCTTGTTATATGTATGCCTGCCGCCGAAGATAATAGCGTCTTTGACATTGCACGCTCCATAAAACAGATCTACGCCTCAATACCCATTGTGGTGCTCACCCCTTTCAGTCATGGTATTACCAAGCGAATGCAAAACGAGGACCTTTCCGTCTTTGAGTACGTATTCTGCTGGCTGGGTAATACGGAACTGTTGTTGTCCATCATTAAACTGATGGAGGACCGCATGAATCTGGAGCACGACATTCGCAGTGCCGGTGTGCAGATGATTCTGGTGGTAGAAGACAGCATACGATTCTACAGTAGCATTCTGCCAAGCCTTTACAACTTCGTGCTCCAACAGAGCCTGGAGTTTGCTACCGAGGCGCTGAACACCAGCTTGGAGACACTACGTATGCGAGGACGTCCAAAGATTGTTTTGGCCCGTAACTATGAAGAAGCATGGCAACTGTACAGTCGCTTTGCCAACAATACATTAGGAGTTATCAGCGACTGTCGTTTCCCCATGAAACCAGACGAGGAGAAAGATGAGGATGCTGGATTCAAGTTGCTAAGCGCCATTCGTGCCAACGACCCCTACATTCCCCTTATCATGAACTCGTCCGAGTCAGAAAAGGCTGAGTTGGCAGACCGATGCAGCGCACGTTTCATTGACAAGAACTCCAAAAAGATGGCCGTAGATCTGCGCAATCTTGTGCAGCGCTTCTTCGGCTTTGGAGACTTTGTATTCCGAAATCCCGATACAATGGAGGAGGTGGTACGCATACACAACCTGAAGGACCTTCAAGACAACATCATGACGGTTCCTTCGCGAAGCTTGCTTTACCACATCAGCCACAACAACGTCAGCCGCTGGCTGGCCAGTAGAGCCCTCTTCCCCATTTCAGAGTTCCTGAAGAATATCACATGGGATAACCTGCAGGACGTAGATGCACACCGCCAGATTATTCTGGATGCCATTGTGGCATATCGAAGGATGAAGAACCAAGGCGTTGTGGCTGTATTCCAACGCGAGAGGTTCGACCAATATTCAAACTTTGCCCGAATCGGAGACGGTAGTCTGGGTGGCAAGGGACGTGGTCTGGCCTTTATAGACCATATCCTCATGCGCCATACCGACCTCAACGAATATCAGGGTGCTCAGGTGCGCATTCCCAAGACTGTTGTACTCTGCACCGACATCTTCGATGAGTTCATGGATACAAACGAGCTCTATCAGATAGCCTTGAGCGACCTCCCAGACGACACCATCCTACAGCACTTCCTCCGTGCACGTCTGCCTATGCGACTGCTGGGTGACTTGGAGGCCTTCCTCTCAGTAGTCAGCACACCAATCGCTATACGAAGCAGCAGCTTGCTAGAAGACTCGCATTACCAACCTTTTGCAGGTGTTTACTCTACGTATATGATTCCATACAGCGCAGATAAATACGAACGTCTCTCTATGCTGGCAGGTGCCATAAAGGCTGTCTATGCCAGTGTCTTCTATCAGGGAAGCAAAGATTACATGACAGCAACCAGCAATGTAATCGACCAAGAGAAAATGGCTGTAATCCTGCAAGAAGTGGTAGGGGAACAGCATGGCGACCGTTTCTACCCTGTTATCAGCGGCGTAGCACGCAGCATCAACTACTACCCCATCGGTGACGAAAAAGCTGAGGAAGGAACAGTATCGCTGGCTATGGGACTGGGAAAATACATTGTTGATGGCGGCGTAAGCCTACGCGTATGTCCCCACCATCCCCATCAGGTATTACAGATGAGCGAGATGGAGTTGGCACTGCGTGATACGCAAACCCACTTCCTGGCCCTTAGAACCAAAGAAGAGGAAGGAGACAAGGAGTTTAAGGTGGACGATGGATTCAATCTGGTTAAGGTTGCCGTGCGCGATGCCGAACAAGACGGCACCCTGCAGTGGATATCCTCCACGTTCGACCCATACGACCAATGCATATACGACGGCTACTACGAAGGCAAGAACCGCAAGATTGTCTCCTTTGCCGGAGTGCTGAAACATGATGTATTCCCGCTGCCAGAGCTAATGCAGAAGGTACTGAAGTATGGCCAGGACGAGATGAAACGTCCCGTGGAAATAGAATTTGCCGTGAATCTGCATGCCGACAAGACAGGTGAGTTCTATATGTTGCAGATACGCCCCATGGTGGACAACCGCATGGAGCTGAACGAGGATATTACCAAAATCCCCGACGAGCAGTGCCTGCTACGTTCGCACAATGCCATCGGGCAGGGAATATTTACGGAAATAAAGGATGTAGTGTACGTAAAGACCGATGGATATACCCCCAGCATGAATTACGAGATTGCCGACGAGATAGAGAAGATAAACCGATACTTCCTGCAGCCTGCCTCAAACACACCCGATGGAGCTGCCTCTTATGTCCTTATCGGCCCTGGACGCTGGGGAAGCAGCGACCCATGGTTGGGCATTCCCGTTAAATGGCCCCACATCAGTGCCTCTCAAATCATTGTCGAGGCTGGACTTGACAACTATCAGGTTGACCCCAGCCAAGGTACGCACTTCTTCCAGAACCTGACTTCCCTGGGCGTATGCTATCTTACCATAGATGCCTTTCGGGGTGATGGCATTTACCGTCAGGAGGTACTGAACCAACTGCCTGCCGTACAGGAGACAAAACACGTGCGACACGTCCGTTTCGCCCAGCCGCTGACAATCAAAGTAGATGGTTTCAAGAAAGAAGCGGTAGTAATGAATTAAGTGAAGAGTGAAGAGTGAAGAGTGAAGAATGAAGAGTGAAGAATTTGCTACCGCTGTGTTCGATAACCGATAAACGGAAAACTAGATGATAGATGAGAGATGATAGATGATAGATAGTTTTAAGTTTCAGGTTTCAGGTTTCAAGTTAAAGACTAAGGTCTAAAGTCTAGAGTCTAAAGTCTAATTCTTAATTCTTCTCTCTTAATTTTTAATTAAAAAAGGTAAACAGTAAACCAACTCAAAAACTTATAAACTCATAAACTCAAATTCAATTATGAATTGTGAATTATGAATTAAAACTATGGAGTTCTTCGACATTATAAGCGATTGGCTTTGGACCTACGTGGTGATAACCATGCTTGTGGGTTGTGCCCTATACTTTACTTGGAATCTGCGGGCCGTGCAGTTCACAATGCTGCCAACGATGCTCCGCAACCTGTGTACACCCACCGAATCCACATCTACAGGGAAAAAAGTATCCTCTTTCCAAGCCTTTGCCATCAGTCTTTCTTCAAGAGTTGGCACAGGAAACTTGGCAGGCGTAGCGAGTGCCATTTTCGTAGGCGGACCAGGAGCAGTATTCTGGATGTGGGTGATGGCCCTACTCGGAGCATCAACAGCCTTTATGGAAGCCACCCTTGCCCAGCTCTTTAAGCGCAAAGGCGAGGATAGTTTCTACGGAGGACCAGCCTACTATATGAAATATGGTCTGAAGAAGCCATGGATGGGTATTCTCTTTGCCATCTTCATCATCTACGGTTTCGGATTGGCCAACCAGATTATACAGAGCAACACCTTGTGCGATGCTATCGGTAGCACCTTCAAGATACCTACATCATACGTTGGCATCGGACTGGCTTTGATGACGCTTATCATCATCTTCGGCGGTATCCAACGCATTGCCCATTTCTGTGCTGTGGTTGTACCCGTTATGGCATTAGGGTACATCTTATTGGCACTGTACATACTCATCGTTAATATTACGGAGATTCCCGCCATGCTTAGCCTCATCGTCCGCAGTGCATTCGGATGGGAACAAGCTGCCGGTGGTGCCGTTGGTATGGCCATTATGCAAGGCGTGAAGCGAGGACTATTCAGTAACGAGGCTGGTGAAGGTAGTGCACCTAATGCCGCCGCCACAGCCACTATTCCACATCCCGTCCAGCAAGGATTACTGCAAAGCCTCGGTGTATTCACCGACACGCTTGTTATCTGTACCTGTACCGCTTTCATCATCCTGCTGAGTGGGCTCTACAATGCTGGCGATGACGGTATCATCCTTACCGGTCATGCCATGGAACATCATCTGGGAAGATTTGGCGGTTGGTTCCTGATGTCTGCTATCTTCCTTTTCGCCTATAGCACCATTATCGCCAACTATTTCTATGGCGAGACTAACGTCCGCTATATTACAAAGAAATCATGGGCCATTACAGTGTTCCGCCTACTGAGCGGAGTCGTAATTCTAATGGGCGGTCTAATGACATTGCAACAAGCATGGGGCATTGTTGATTTTGCCATGGCACTGATGACAATTCTCAACCTCATTGCAGTCTGCCTGCTGAGCCGTTATGGCTTCCGACTTTTGCAAGACTATAAGGAACAACGCCGGAAGGGAACACAGGAACCCGTATTCCACAAAAACTTATTCCCTGATGCCGATATTGAAGCGTGGGAGTAAGTGGAATTAGAGATTAGGGATTAGAACAACCAAAATAGCCAGAATAATCAGATATAGAAAGAATGATAACAGAACCCAATAATACAGGAAAAGTATTTCTTATTGCTGGTAGCGAACCTTTGGGAAGCGCTGGCGTACAGGCCGACATCAAGGCCATAACACGATGCGGCGGTTGGGCCGCAGCCGCCCTTACATGTATTGTTGACGAGGATGTGAACCGTATTAAAGGTATTCACCACCTGCCAACAGACCTGATTGTATCACAGGCAGAGTCATTCCTCAGTACAGTAGGAGCCGATTGTATTAAGACTGGTGTGTTACCCAGCGCAGAAATCATAAATGGTGTAGCTGGCGTACTCAGGAAATACAACCAACAGCCTATCCTTATAGACCCTGTCATCGTAAACTTTGCCGGAGAGCAGTTGGTAAGCGACGAAGCCATTCAAGCTTACAAGGACAATCTCTTCCCGTTAGCTACCATCATAACACCCAATATTCACGAAGCGGAATTTCTCTTAGGCCATAAGATGCAGGACATAGAAGCCGACCTTCGATGGCTAAGCCACTGGGGATGCTCGGTTATCGTGAAGAGTGTGGACGAAGGCAAGTATCTGGTGGATTATCTCTACGACCGGACTGCTGGCACCGTTACACCCCACCCCAAAAAGAAACTGGAGCTTACGGATCGTAACGGTACTGGCGACACACTGGCTTCGGCCATCGCCACCAATCTGGCGAAAGGAGAGGATCTGCAGACAGCCGTCGAACGCGCCGAGGCATATATGAACTACTTCTTAGCCGGACCAAGATACTACATCAGTGTAGGCCCGAAACAAGAAGAATAAACAGAATAAATCACCAAAATCTTGTTCAACCAAAAAAAAATTATGAAAATTCACAAACAGATTTTTAAACCAGTCCTGCTTCTGGTTGTCTCGCTGGCCATGATGTCGTTTAAGACAGCCGACGAGCGCGCTGCCGAAGCATTGGCACGCAGAGTGATGGGCGGAAAAGCCAAAGCCGTAGTATTTGAACAGTATGAATCGCCAACCGATTCCTATGAACTGGAACAAAAGGGCAAGAAGGTCCTGATCCGCGGAAACAACGCAAACTCTATGGCAGTTGGCCTGAACCGCTACATCCAGCAGTATTGCCTCGCCAATGTGAGTTGGTACGATTACAACCCCGTGGAGTTACCCAAGGCAATGCCCAAAGTACCAGAAAAGGTATCAGGCAAAGTGGAGGTTCCCGTCAGATTCTTCCTCAACTATTGTACCTTCGGTTACACTATGCCTTGGTGGAAATGGCAGCAATGGGAACGCTTCATTGACTGGATGGCACTGAACGGTGTGAATATGCCATTAGCCATCACCGGACAAGAGGCTGTCTGGCAGAAGGTATGGCGCAAGTACGGAATGACCGACGAGCAGATTCGTGCCTACTTTACAGGACCTGCCCATCTGCCTTGGCAACGTATGATAAATATCGACCGCTGGCAAGGACCACTGCCCCAAAGTTGGATTGACGGACAGGCTGAATTACAGAAGCAAATCCTAAGCCGCGAGCGCGAGCTGAACATGACTCCCGTGCTCCCTGCGTTTGCAGGACACATCCCCGCCGACTTGGAAAAGACAGTCCCGGGCATCAGAACCTCTAAGGTGAACCGTTGGTGTAACTTCGACGAGAAATATCGCTGCACCTACCTGAATCCCTCTGATCCTATCTTTGCCCGCATTCAGAAGGACTTCCTGGAGGAGCAGAACCGCATGTACGGTACCAATCACATCTATGGTGTTGACCTCTTTAACGAGGTATCTCCCCCATCATGGGAACCCGATTCACTGGCTAAGATATCTGCCGGCGTTTATGCTTCCCTGGCAAGCGTTGATCCCGAAGCCATTTGGATGCAGATGGCATGGCTTTTCATCAGTAATCGAAAAGCTTGGACACCTGAGAGGATTAAGGCTTACCTCACAGCCGTTCCCCAAGGTAAGATGATTATGCTCGACTACGAATGCGACTACACCGAGATATGGCGACTCACAGAACATTTCTACGGTCATAAATTCATCTGGTGCTATCTGGGTAACTTCGGTGGCATGACCGAGATTGAAGGTGACTACAAACATAACGCAAAACTAATTGCCGGTACAAAGGCAGAAGGTGGTCCTGAGTTTGTTGGCATCGGTTCCACCCTTGAAGGATTTGGTGTCAATGAACCCGTTTACGAAGCTATGCTTTCCCAGGCATGGAACACGGGCATCGGATTCGATGAGTATATTGATAATATTGCCGACCGCCATCTAGGACGCATAGATCCCACTTATAGAGCATATTGGCACAAAATGGTGGACAACGTATGCACCACACACACCAGCACCGGTGCATCTGGCATTATCAACGCTCACCCCAGTCTGGAAGGCGAGTGGAACTGGACCACAGAACTCCGCAAAGGATACGACATCAAGAATCTGGATGAGGCACTGGCTATCTTAGAGAAGGTCGAGGGTACATCCAACTATCTGAAGTTTGACCTTGCCAATACACGTCGTCAGTCCATCTGTAACAGAGCGCTGGCTGTTAGGAAGCGTTTCGCTGATGCCTATAAAGCTGGTGATAGAACTGAAATGGTTGCAGCATCCGAGGAGTTCCTGGGTATGTGTGACCAACTTGTAGAGGTTCTGAAAACCTGTCCTGAGTTTTCACTCAACGATTGGATTCGTGATGCACGTGCCTGGGGTAAGACTGAGGCCGAGAAAGACTACTTCGAGATGAATGCCCGCACCATCATTACTGTATGGGGCGACACTTATCACCTCTCGGACTATGCAAATCGCGACTGGGACGGACTGGTGGAGACATTCTACAAAGTTCGCTGGAAGATGTTCTTTGATGCAGTTCTGGCTGCATACGATGCTGGAGAGCCCTTTGTCAACCTGAAAGGTCCCCGTGTCCCCAAGGGTAAGACAAAGGAGGAATGCCAGCGTGCTCTAGACCTGGATGCCAAAATCTGGGAGTTTGAGACCAAATGGGCTAAATGGAAATAGGCTGGCGCAAGCCATCCAACGACAGAAAAAAAGAATCTCAAAGATTTGAAAGTAAACTTTCATCTTCGGAGATTCTTTTTTCTTTCGTGATCCCGGAGGGATTCTAACCCTCGACCTTCAGAACCGGAATCTGACGCTCTATACAACTAAGCTACGGGACCATTGCTTAAAAGCAGTGCAAAGATAATACTAATTTAAGGAAAACGAAACTTTTACGTCATTTTTCTATTTCTCTTACTGCAGATACTGCTTAAAGTGCTGCGTTATCTGGCGGAAAAGATGCACACGGGTATTGCCTCCACTGATACCATGGTTGCGGTTGGTGTATGTGAGCTGACGGAAATCCTTATCGGCCTGAACCAGTGCTTCGGTATATTCTGCAACATTACGATAATGCACATTATCATCAGCCGTACCTTGGCAAATGAGCAAATGACCACTTAGCTGATTGGCACGTCCGATAGGACTGACATCATAACCGGCTCCATTCTCGTTGGGAGTACGCATATAACGCTCGGTATAGACTGTATCATAATAACGCCAGTCGGTTGGAGGTGCTACGGCCACACCGGCAGCAAAAACAGGACGTCCCTCACTCATACTCATCAGGGTATTGAAACCGCCAAAGCTCCATCCCCAAATACCAATGTGGTTCTTATCTACGTATGGCAAAGTACCCAGATAAATAGCCGCCTCTACCTGGTCATGACTCTCCAGCTGTCCCAACTTCAGGTAGGTACACTGTTCAAAGTCGCGGCCACGACCACCTGTTCCTCTTCCGTCAACACATACACAGATAAAGCCCTGCTGACAGAGGTACTGCTCGTAAAGTGAACCGCCCATATTACCAGCGTTCCAACTATCCAAAACCTGCTGACTGCCAGGACCACTATACTGATGCATTATCACAGGATACTTCTTACTTTCCGAGAAATTGACAGGCAGTACCATAAAGCCATTCAGTTCTATGCCATCCTGTGTCTTGAAGGTAAAGAACCTGCGCTCACCAAGATTCAACCCTGCGAGCTTCTTCTTCAGTCCAGCATTATCCTCCAATGTCTTCAGCATCTTGCCACTGGCATCACACAGTGTGGTAACAGGAGGAGTATTCAGATTACTATAGACATTCATGTAATAACGCATTCCCTGACTGAAAGTGGCTTTGTTGGTTCCACGCTGCTGGCTCAACTTTACCACCTTACCCTTAGCATCGGACTTGTAAATGGCACGACAGAGCGGGCTCTCCTCGGTACTGGCATAGTAGGTTGTTCCTGACTTTGCATCATATCCGTAAAAGTCCGTTACAACGAAGTTACCCTTTGTCAGCTGACGACGCATAGTACCCGTCAGATCGTACAGGTACAAGTGATTGAAGCCACTGCGTTCGCTCATCATGATAAAGCCATCGTCCAACACCTTGAAGTTCTTATAAACCTCCTCGGCAATATACTTATCGGCCTGCTCACGTACAATCACGCGGCACTCCGTACTGCGAGGATTAACCAAATAAATATCAAGACAATCCTGATGGCGGTTATTGGTCAGGACAAGCAACTTCTCGGGATCTTTGGTAAAGAAGATGCGTGGTATATAGCCATCGGCAGGGATAGGTAACTGCATCTTACGGATTACACGACTCTTGATATCGAAACTGTGTACACTAACCACGCTGTTCTTGGCACCTGCAACAGGATATTTGTAATCATAGGATCCTGGGTACTGGGCATATTGCTTGAGTTCGGGCCTCAACCCCTTATACCAAGGGAAACTGAACATGGGAACTTCCGACTCGTCATAACGTATCCATGCTATCATGGTATTATCCTCGTTGAAGTCGAAGGCACAGTTAAAGGAGAACTCTTCTTCGTTCACCCAGTCTGGTTTTCCGTTTATCACCTCATTGAACTTGCCATCCTTAGTAATCTGGCTCTCGCTATTGTTGAAGAGTAGTTTCACCAAGAACAGGTTACCCTCGCGAACAAAGGCCACCATATTACCGTCTCTACTCCACACAGGAACTTCCTGAGGACCGCCATCACTCAAGCGGGCAACGGTACGGTTCTTTACATTATATATATAATATTGAGCCGTGCGACTGTGGCGATAGATGCTCTTGGTCTCTGTACGCAGCAGGATGTTCTGCTCGTTGGGACTCATAATGTAACCATCGATATGAGGTAGTTGAATACGGGTCTTTATGTTATCCGCATCGAAAATAACATCTGTTTGCTCTCCTGTACGGAAGCTCTTACGAACAATCTTCTTTCCACCGTCCGTCATCTGGCTATAACTCTCGCCATCGAGCAGAGGGTTAACGCCATAAATCTGTCTGGCATAATATGTACCGCGGCAGAGGTCAGTAAGCTGGATCTCGCCTGCAGCACGAACACTGATAAATGTGCAGACAATAGCTATCAAAAATAATAAACGCTTCATGCTGTTTTTTGTATGTTTTATAATGTGTTATAGGATATTTGCCCCCAAAGGTACGTTTTTTTTTCCAAAAAAAGACATACGAAAAAAGGCATTTCACTCTTTTTATGTATTTTTGTGGTATGAAATACGTTGAATTCGGGCCTTGGCTGCAAGAGCAACTAGGAACAAAGGTACAGAAGATATCCGTCAACGCAGGATTTAGCTGCCCCAACAGGGACGGCACAGTTGGTTATGGCGGTTGCACCTTCTGCAATAACCAGACCTTTAACCCTGCATACTGCCAACCGACCAAGAGCATTACCCAACAATTGGAAGAAGGCAAACGTTTCTTTGCCCGTAAGTACCCCAGCATGAAGTATCTGGCCTACTTTCAGGCTTATACCAACACTTACGGCGAACTGGAACACCTGAAAGAACTCTATGAGGAGGCTCTGCGAGTACCTGATGTACTGGGTTTAGTCATCGGTACACGTCCCGACTGTATGCCCCCTGCCCTACTTGAATATCTGACGGAACTGAACCGTCGGACCTTCCTAATTGTGGAATATGGAATAGAGAGTGCCAACGAGGAGACACTGCGGCGCATCAACCGGGGACATAGCTTCGCCCTCTCTGCCGATATCATCCGGAAGACCGCTGCCTGCGGTATCCGCGTAGGAGCTCACATCATTCTGGGCTTCCCATGGGAAAGCAAGGAGGAACTGATGCGTCAGGCTGATGAGATAGCTCGCCTACCCCTCACCACCCTGAAACTGCATCAACTGCAGGTTATCAAAGGTACAGCTCTGGCAGAGGAATACCTACAGCATCCCTGGCCACTCCCCACAGCCCGGGAATACATAGACTTGGTTCTGGAGTACATCTCTCACCTGCCATCCACCTTGGTGTTGGAACGATTCGTCAGCCAGAGTCCTCCCGAATACGTGATTGCTCCCCTATGGGGTCTTAAGAACTACCAGTTCACCAATTTGGTGAAAGAAATGAAAGACAAAGAATGACATGTATATGAAAAAGATTCTACTGCTTATAGCTGCCATGTTAGTATGCGGTGTAACAAATGCCCAGAAAGACAGCACTGACATCCACAGAAAACGTGTTGCCATTGTTCTCAGTGGCGGTGGTGCTAAAGGTATGGCGCACATTGGCGTACTGAAGGTACTGGAGAAGGCAGGCATCCCCGTTGATATCATTACCGGAACATCAATGGGTAGCATCATTGGCGGACTCTACTCTATAGGATACAATGCTAATGCACTTGACTCTATGGTGCGAAAGCAAGACTGGAGCTATGTCATTACAGACAAGGAGAATCTGCGCAACCAGAGCCTCGGCGACCGCAAGAAACAGAACACCTATGTATACACAACTGGCATAACCATCGGCAAGCGCGACATAAATGGTGGCGGCATTATCAGAGGAAAGAATCTGGCAGAACTATTCCAGCAACTCTGCACAGGCTACACAGATTCGCTTGACTTCACCCACGACCTCCGTATTCCCTTTGCTTGCGTGGCAACAAATATCATCGATAATAGCGAGGTGGATTTCCACAGCGGACGACTACCCCAAGCCATGCGTGCATCCATGTCCATTCCCGCAGCCTTTGCCCCCGTCAGAACAGGCGATATGGTGCTGGTGGATGGCGGTCTGAAGAATAACTACCCGGCAGATATTGCCAAGGAGATGGGAGCGGACATCATTATTGGTGTTACCGTACAAGGCGCACCTAAAATGGCCGAAGACATAGGAGGCACCATGAGTATCCTCAGCCAAATAATTGACGTGAACTGTAAGAACAAGGTTGAAGAGAACCTGGCCATTACCGACCTGCATCTGCAAGTGAACACAAAAGGGTACGGCTCTGCCAGTTTCACAGCTGCTGCCATAGATACGCTCATTCGTCGTGGCGAGGAAGTTGCCATGAGCCATTGGGATGATATCATAGCCCTAAAGAAACGTATAGGAATTGACGAATCATTCCGCCCCACTATCCTGCAACCCCTGCGTCCACAGGTGCTGACCGAAAAGTATTACGTCACTGGATATACCTTCGAGAACATGACAGCGCCTGCCGAGCGCTTCCTGCGTCAGAAATTCAACCTAAACAAGACGGACAGCATTGATGCAAAACTGACACAGGAACTCACCACATCTATGCGCATAGACCTATTCTACCAGACAGCCGAATGCAATCTGATTCCAGAAGGTAATGGCGTACGCGTTGTCCTGTCGGCAGGTAACCGCAAATCTGTGCAGTTGCATGCAGGCGCACGATACGATACAGAGGAGCACGCCGCAGTGCAGTTGGGACTGGATATCCCTATGAAGACAGCCGTCCCCATCAACACCGATATTACCCTGCGACTGGGCAAACGTATGATGGCACGAGGAGAATTCACCGTTCATCCCCGCAGTTTCACCCGCCCCACACTCAGCTATACATTCCGCAGAAACGATGTTGACATGTACGTCAATGGAGACCTTGACTACAACATCCGTTACCTACAATCACAGGCCGAGGTTCTACCTTTCAACTTCGACCTTCGCCACTTCAATCTACAAATGGGACTACGCTGGGATTTTGTTCACTACCGTAACAAACTGGAGTCGGAAACATCAAAACAGTTGATACTCGAGAATCAACACTACATTAGTTACCGTGCACGCGTAAACTACAATAGCGAGGACAACTGGTACTTTCCCACGCGAGGCGCTCGATTCTATGCTGAATATGCCTACGTAACCAACGACTTTCTCAAGATGAACGAATATGATGAGGCGGGTAATAAAACAGGCAAGACTATCGGTATGCATGATGTCAGTGCAAACTGGCGTATGTCGTTCACCATAGGCAAGCGTTTCACCCTGCAACCTATGGTTTACGGTCGTTTGCTCTTCGGCAACTCCATTCCGCACTTCTTTGGAAATACCATAGGCGGAGACTGGTTCGGGCATTATGTTGACCAGCAGATGCCGTTTGCCGGAATTAGCAACATAGAGTTTATAAAGAAACAGTTTGTAGCCGCTCAACTACAGGCACAGGAGCGTATAGGCAACAATCATTACGTGCTGCTCCGCTTGGTCGGTGGCTTACAGGCAGAGAAAGTGAAAGAGCTTTTTGACAACCGCGTCCTCTTTGGCGTACAGGCCGCATATTTTTACAATACCATATTTGGGCCTCTGGGTGCTACAATCGGCTACAGTAATCATACCAAAAAGCCCAGTTTCTTTATAAACCTTGGATACGAGTTCTAAATGTATATTTTTCTTCCACATGCATATAAAAATCCCAAGCAAAAACAAGGAATAAACAATATTTATTGTATCTTTGCGGTGTAAAAAGTTAACATTTATTCTTCTTTTATATGAAAACATACAAAGAGCTATTATTGTCGCTCATGCTTATTATGCCGTTTTCCATGATGGCAGAAGTTAACGTTATACCACAGCCAACAAGTATTATGGAGGAGGCGGGGTCGTTTGTTCTGAAGCCCAATGCTACCATAGTCTATAATCACAAGAGTTTGTTGCCTGCTGCAACGTATCTGCAGGAGAAACTACGTCCCAGCACAGGTTATGAACTGCCTATACGTAAAGGCAACAAAGCAGACATTATTCTGAGCCTGAACCCCAAATGTGAGGCAGGAGCTGAAGGCTATCAGCTGACCTCATCGACAAACGGCATACGGATTGAAGCAGCCAGCTATCGCGGTATCATACATGGTATAGCCACCCTGCGCCAGCTACTACCCATTCAGGTAGAAGCCACTACCCTACAGCCCTATGTTGACTGGAGAGTACCTGCCGTTGAGATTAAGGATACACCCAACTTTGAGTGGCGTGGCATGATGCTTGACCCCGTACGCCATTTCTTCACAGTAGAAGAGACAAAGCGATTCCTTGACGTGATGGCACTGTATAAGTTCAGCAAGTTCCACTGGCATTTGGTGGACTCACAGGGATGGCGTCTGGAGATTAAGCAATACCCCCTGCTTGCCGATGACAGCGGATTCCGTGATCCTGCAAACGAACATTGGGACAGACGCTGTAACGAAATTGCAAAGAACGACAAGAATCCACGTATGATTGTTCCCATGACATCCGAATTTACACGTGTACGAAACGGAAAATTGGAATATGGTGGTTTCTATACACAGGAAGAAGTAAAAGACATTATTGAATATGCCTTAGTAAGAGGTATAGACATCGTTCCTGAGTTTGACGTACCCGGTCACAGTTACGCTGCAACCAAATGCTACCCCTGGCTCTCCTGTGCGAAAGACGGACGTGACCCTATCTGCGTTGGAAAAGATACATCTCTGGAGTTCTGCCGCAACGTTTACAAAGAAATCTTTGAACTCTTCCCTTACGAATATGTAGAGATTGGTGGTGATGAGGTAAACCGTTCGGCATGGAAGAAGTGCCCAGACTGCCAGCAACGCATAAAAGACCAGGGTGTAAAAGACGAGGCTGAGTTGCAGTCTTGGTTCACCTGCACCATGGAGAAATACTTCAACGAGAACAGAAAGAAGCTTATTGGCTGGGACGAGATTCTGGAAGGCGGCGTCAGCAAGTCTGCTACCGTAAACTGGTGGCGTGGTGACCACACTGATGTAGTACAGCGCTCTACCACAGGTGGCAATGAGGTGATTCTGTGCCCCTTTACCTTCTGTTACTTTGACTATGCCCAGGACAATAATACCCTAAAGAAACTCTATACTGGTGATATTGTTCCCACAGACTTGAGTGCAGAGCAGTTGAAACTGATAAAGGGTATGCAAGGTAACATCTGGTGTGAGCGTATCCCTACAGAAGCTCAGATGCAGTACATGGTATTCCCACGTGCATTGGCTTTAGCAGAGAAAGCATGGACTCCCAACAGCCAGCAGAACTGGGATAAATTCTACCCCCGTCTGTTGAATCATGTTGACCGTCTAAAGATCATGGGAATAGAACAACGTCCTTTGGTAGAATAACACTTAATTCACAAAACACAATTCAAAATCCTGGATTTAGAAAAACACAATGAAAAAGTACAATCTTTTCGGTATCCTTGTAACAGCCGTTATGATGGTTGTAGGATGCTCTGAACAAGTAGATGTTAGCTCACGTTACGTATTTAAGGAGGAGACACTGGTTTCCTACATGGAAAAACATGCCGATGCCTACTCCGAATATCTGGATGTGCTCAAGAATACGCCAATCAGTGAAATAAGTCAGTCGTCAATTTACCAAATGCTGACAGCACGAGGTAACTACACTGTTTTCGCACCTACGAATGATGCTATTCAGAAGTATCTGGAAGACCTGTGCGAAGAAGGCCTCATCACAGAGCCTACCTGGGAAGGATTCCCCACCACAGCCTTGCTTGACTCTATCAGAATGATTATTGCATACAACAGCATCATAGACGGCGGAGACTTTCAAAGTTACGAGACCTATACATTCCCCACGCAGAATAATGGTGAGATGCAACTTGGCAACCTTAGAGACCGTAAGTTGACAGTGCGATATGTTAGCGAATACCCCGACAGTCTGTATATCAATTACGACTGCCCTATAAGCAACCAGAACCGCGATATCCCCGCCATCAATGGTGTGCTACACCAGATGGAAAAGGTGATTGCCCCAAAGGATGTAACAATGGCAGACCTTATGGCAGATATCATAGACAACAAGAAAGAGGGCTTTATTGTGGCATCACGCCTGGCACTGGCATGCGGTTTGAAAGATACACTCAGCAAAGTTGAAGACAACAAGTACCGCGAAATGTACCTAAAGGGACTTATCCCAGACTTCGATGGTCAGGCTGTCGGATGGACCTTCAAGGGTGGAAATAAAGAACCTGCATATGCACCCCAACACCGTTACTATGGCTTCACCCTATTTGCTGAGACCGACGACTTTTGGCGCCAAGAAATAGGAAAAGAGCCTATAGATATTACCTGTAAAGATATACAGCAGTGGGTATATGACAACAAACAGTTCAGCCAATACGACGTATTTACCACAGACGAGGACTGGACATCGCCCAACAATCTGCTTAATCAGTGGTTCACCTACCACATACTTCCCATGCGTATAGCAGCCAACCGCCTAGTCTTCCATGTCAATGAGAAAGACTTTGACCAAAGTACCGGAATACTTACGATTCCAGTATATGAGTATTATACTACAATGGGAAAGCCCAGACTGCTGAAGATATTCGAAAGTAAAGAAAGCCAGGGCATTTTCCTGAACCGTTTCCCCAACTTGGATAATGGCAGAAGAGGTTCATATCACGAGGTGTCCTGCGATCCGGACAAAGTGGGTAATCATATAGACAACTATTCGGAAAATGTACTCAGCTACCAAGCTGTAAACGGCATGATTTATGCCATTGACAAGCCTTTGTCTTATACCGACAAGGTACGCGAGAATCTGGCGAAGGGCCGTATTCGCTTTGATGCCATGAGTCTCTTCCCTGAGGCAATGAGCAATGATTTGCGCAAGAAGGAAAGTGCGGATCCACGCGACCAATTTGTTCACTTCCCACCTAATACCACATACCAGTACTTGGATAATATGGACATGAACAACGACACTAAGTTTGTATATCTGAACGCTTACAAATACAACTGGTGTAACAACCAAGAGGACGAGCTGAAAGCTGTTGGTCACTACGAGATAACCATCAAACTACCACCTGTGCCACGCAAAGGTACCTATGAATTGCGCTACCGTGTACTTCCTAACGGAGACCGTGGTATTGTGCAGTTTTACTTCGGCTCGGACAAGGAAAGGCTGGCACCTACCGGCATCCCTATCGACCTTACCAAGTCAGGAACGGACAAGAATTATGGTTACGAGCCTGACACAGATGACGACTTCCACAACATCGAGGTTGACAAGCACATGCGTAACAACAACCGCATGAGAGGCGAGATGAGTATCCAAAACAGCGCCGGTCCCTGCCGTACAGGAAGTCCCAACAATCTACGCCACATTCTGGTACGTCAGACACTGGAACCGGACGTATCCTATTACCTGCGTCTGAAGTCTGTATTGGATTCAGATAAATATGAGATGTATATGGACTATCTAGAGTGGTGTGCCAAGGAAATCTATGACAACCCCATAGAGCCCGAGGACATCTGGTAAAGCCCTATTCTCGGTTTTTCTTTGAGAATAAACACAGGCTTTTTGCGAGACATTTTTTTCAAAATTGGCCTTTCAGCCTACATGCCTACACGATTTTGCCTTTCAGCCCCGATGGTTATCGCGTTTCGTGCTCTTTCAAGCCTACACGAAGCCTACACGAAGCCTACATCAGCCTACATGATTTTGGGGTTTTACAGCGTGGTAACGAGAATCAGTTAACGCATTCTCAAGTTTTATGCTTCCTGCAAGCAAAGAAATTCTCTAGAGAATTTTGCAGTATTCAGGTTGAATAGCAATCGTTTGCACGTTGATTAGCAGAAAATTCTCTAGAGAATTTCAGAACAGTCAATAGGAATACGTTTTGCGAACAGGCTAAATGGTTTCTGTAAGTAAGCCAATTGGTCCCAAAATCATGTAGGCTTATGTAAGCATCGTGTAGGCTTTGTGTAGGCTTGCGGACGCAGAAATCCCGATAACCATCGGTCTTCAACGCGATTTTGTGTAGGCATGTAGGCTTTTCTATGAAAAATCGCTGGAAAAATTGTGCAGAAGACGGCGAAAAGTAATCTTCTCTAGAAAAATATCTCAATTCTCTAGAGAATGTATGTTTTTGCGCTTAAAATCCAGCTCACCAGTAAATACCTGAGTCATACAATGTGAGGTGTACTGATTTAGGTTGACAGTTTATGCTCTTAATATCAATACTGGTTTACAAACCATTTTATTTACATTATTTGTCTATGTTCTGCTTATTCCTAAGCGAGTTGACATATAGAACGCTTTGTTCCTGTTCTGGTTGACAGATTTCTCTGTTATTCCTGAAACGGGTGGTTCTTCTGCAATTTAGTTGAAAAGTGGTTGATTAACAAAAACCGCAAAAACCTTTCATTTAACTTTTAAGTTCGATGGTCAGAAGTTGTTTTTCAACTAAATTGCAGAAGAACCACCTAAATCAGTACAACTCAACACGCCGTTTCTCTCTTAGCGTCACGGCAGGGTTCTTCCTGCGTGCAAACGATTGTCAGTAAATTTCACCCACAGATCGGGGAGTTCAGATAGGGGCGCAAATATATGCCGGGAGAGGGCCGGGGGGGGAAGGCTTTAATCAGAAGGAACAATACGATAGGACATGAGGACGGGATCAAATGTGATACCGTCAACCTGAATAAAACGTGTAAGCTCGCCGTTCTCTGAGAGTTCGGCGGGCTTTCCTATTACCACTTCACCGGGATGCATAATCCAAAGTCGGTCGCTGAGCTGGAGAGCCAACTCTACATCATGAGTACTGAGGAAAATAATCTTCTGCATTTCATGGGCTAAGCGGCGCAAAAGGCGCATCATCTCAACCTTGCTAGGGAAATCCAGAAAAGCAGTGGGTTCATCCAAAAGGATAACAGGTGTCTGCTGAGCCAGTACCTTAGCTATCATTACCTTCTGACGTTCACCGTCACTGAGGGTATTGAACATACGCCTCTCCAATGCCATAATGCCAGCCAAATTCATGGCCTCTGAAACATAATGTTCATCTTCTGCCGTAAGGCGACCCCAAAAGCCCGTATAAGGACTGCGTCCCATGCCTACCATATCGCGGACAGTCATATTCTGAACATCGGGACGCTCTGTCAGCACAACACCTATGAGGCGGCTCATCTGGGATGCTGAAAGATTCTTCAGCACCTTACCTTGTAGAATAATCTCACCTTGTATGGGAGAAAGAAATGTAGAAAGAGTACGCAACAAGGTACTCTTCCCCACTCCATTAGGGCCCAGAAGGCTGGTAAGCTCTCCGGGCACCAATGTAGCGTTGATATCGGGGGTTACAATCCTATTGCCGTAACCCGTAGATAAATGCTTTAATTCAAACATTATTCAATAGCCGTGCAGTATTTATAGCCTAAGCGACGGTAGGTCTGCTGCAGGAGGGGAAGACGCTTGCAGAAGTCCTCGTAGTTCTTCTTGTCGGGCTGTGTCCACTGCACCTCGCACATAGCTGCCAAACGGGGCAGAAGCATATAAGAAGCATGGTCAGGACTTACCACATACTCAGTCCACAGGTTGCACTGCGCGCCCATGATGTATTTACCTTCTTCGGGGGTAAGCTCTGCAGGGATAGGCTCCATGCTATACACCTTGCTGACGGGCAGATAGCCGCCAATGGCAAGAGGCTGTACATTATGATTCTTGAGCTGGTAGTAGTCGATGTAGCAGTTGTCGGTAGGAGTCATAATCACGCGATGGTGCTGACGGGCTGCCTCAATACCGCCCTTGTAACCACGCCAAGACATAACAGTAGCATTCTCGCTGAGGCCGCCCTCGAGGGTCTCGTCCCAACCGATTAACTCACGCCCCTTCTCTGCCAAGAAGCGCTCCATTTCCTTATTAATATATGTCTGCAACTCAGCCTCTTTCTTTAGACCCAGTTCCTTCATCTTAGCCTGACACTTAGGACACTTCTGCCAACGGGTACGTGGACTCTCATCGCCGCCGATATGGATATACTTACTGGGGAATACATCGCAAAGCTCACTATAGACTTTTTTCAGGAACTCCAGTGTCTTGGGGTTACCGGCACAAAGCACATCATGCGAGATGCCCCACTGGCACCATACGGAATAAGGACCACCTGTACATCCCAACTCGGGATAAACACTCAAGGCAGCTACCATATGACCGGGAAGGTCTATCTCGGGAATGACGGTAATATAGCGTTCTGCGGCATATTCAACAATGGCCTTCATCTGGTTCTGGGTATAATAGCCCTCCTCAGGTGTATCATCGAAGATGGTATTGGCAGCATCACGCAGGCCTACATTCTTGCCGATAATGGTATGGGGGCGGTAGCCGGCTTTACGAGCCAGTTCGGGCAGGGACTTTACCTCGAATCGCCAGCCCTGGTCATCAGTAAGATGCCAGTGGAACTTATTGACACCATGCAGTGCCAGGACATCAATGTACTGTCGGATGAATTCTATGGGGAAGAAATGACGGGCACAGTCCAACATAACACCACGATAGCCAAAACGAGGCTCATCCGTGATGGTAACGAAAGGAAGACGGATGGTATCACCCTTCTCGCCCTCTATGCTCTTACGCAAGGTCTGAATGGCATAAAAGACACCACTTTCGCTGGCACCCTTAATATTGACACCCTTCTTGTTGATAGTAATGACATAGGCATCTGGATTGGAATTCTGCAAACCTAGAGAAATCTGCATAATAGCCTTAGACTTCTTGGAAGCCAACTCGGGAACTAAACCCAGATATTCTTGCGCAAACTGGGCATTGCGCAACATCTTCTCGTTTTCGGCAGGATAGGCAACGCCCTGGCCTTTAATTAATAACGCGCTATTCCCACTTGCATCCAGTTGTATGGACTGAGGAAGTGGAATAACCTGATAATTCACTTCGGCATGAGCAACAAATACCATTGCTGCCGCCATTAGGATTGATGATAGTCTTTTCATAATATTTATTCTAATTCAAAATTAATAAGTTCAAAATTATATTTGAGTTCTTAAGTTTATAAGTTCTTGAGTTAATGAGTTGCTTGTCAAGTATCAATTCTCAATTCTCTAATCCTGCCCTCCCTCTTGAAGGGAGTCAGAGAAGAACTATCTCCTCTTCATTATCACATACAATATCACAGGCGCTCCTATGAGCGGGGTAATCACATTAACAGGAATAATGCTACCACTTGCGGGCATGGTACAAAGCAGGTTGCACAGTAACGTCAGGCAGCCTCCCATCAACATGGAACCTGGCAACATAACCCTGTGTCTGCTGGTACGTAATGTCATACGGGCAATATGCGGAACTGCCAAACCCAAGAACGAGATAGGACCACAGAATGCCGTCGTGGTGGCTGTAAGAAGTCCCGTACAGAGCAAGAGCCAGTTGCGGGTCCTGTGAACATTGACACCCAGATTGGTTGCATAACGTTCCCCCAGCAAGATAGCATCCAAGGGCTTCACCAACAGCATAGCAGCGACCAAGCCCACCAGTATCAAAATACAATAGAGGGGCAAGCGATCCATACTGATTCCACTGAAGTTGCCCATGCCCCAAACAATGTAGTTATGAACACCTTCTTCCGTAGCACTGTAGTTGAGCAGTGATATGATAGAGCCTGTGACATAGCTGATAACAACACCCGTAATGAGTAGCATAACCTGATTGCGCAGCAACGAGGAAAGCAGAAGCAGCAACAACATAATGCACAAAGCGCCCAGCATAGCTGCCAAAATCACCAATAGATAACCACTCACACTCAGGCTACCCAACGTTACGGTACCACTCAGCAGCAACATCACCAAAGCCACACCCAAGTTAGCTCCGGCATCAATACCTAGAATGCTAGGACCTGCCAAAGGATTACGGAATAGCGTTTGAAGCATCAGACCACATGTGCTGAGCGACATGCCGCAAAGCAAAGCAGTAAGCATTTGAGGGACACGGCTCTCCAGAATGATATACGACCACTGCGGATGCTCCTCCACCTGCCCACCCAGCAAAATACGTGCCACATCGGCCACAGGGATACTAAGCGACCCCCACAACAGATTTGCCACAGCCAAAAGCAGCATGGCTACTATCAGAGATACAATGATGATGCGTTGTCTCATTCCAAGGGACAAAAGTACGCTTTTTCCTCCTTAATACCAAGTTCCGGATGTAAAATCTGAATAAGATTTCCTAATAAAAGGTCGGGATGGAAAGGGGTCTCTTCGTAGAAACAACTGCTGAAGGTATCGCATAGCCATATCTTGGCCGGTATGTTACGCAGGGCAGGAACATCCTGAACAATCTGCTCCCTGCTGAGTTTGCCGTGATGTTTCACAAGCCATACCTGTGATGTCAGGGCTCTGTCCAACACACGCTCTATACTGAGGGCTGTACTGCCCGACCCCTCTAAGTCGTGGAACAGATAATCGGCACCAGCATCCTGATACAAAATGCCCATCGTACTCTGCCCGCCAGGCACATACCAATAGCCGCTTTGTGGCGTTTCGCAAATCAGACGAGGTTTCTGCTTTGCCTTTGAGGCTGCCTCCTTCAAACGAAGATAAGAGCGTTCCGTCTGAAGGAACAAACTGTCCACTAGTTCCGCTTTACCAAAGAGACGTCCGTAGAATCTTATCCATTCAGCTCTACCCAAAGGAGTACCTTCCATATACTCGGCACATTCTATGATGGGAATTCCCATACGCTCCAGTCTTCCATACCCACCGCTGTTCTCAAAGGGACTCAGCATAATGGCATCGGGCTGCAAGGCCATGATACGCTCCAAATTGGGCTCCATACCATTGCCCAGTTCGATGATTCTTCCCTCCTTTAAACCCTCATGAACATAGGGAATGTGAATGTATTCCGGTTCGCAGATACCGCCAATACACTCCTGGCATCCTAGCTCCATCAGCAGAGAGCAATGGACGGACGTAAAGACGGCAGCATTCTTCAGAGGCACCACCACCTCGCCCTTCCGGCCTTGCTTCTCCCTTACCAGCGTATAGGAGTTCAACACACGGGTAGTATCCCAAGGATTACGAATAGTAACTTGGGTATAGTCTGGATATTCCACGATAGTCAGATTGCGAGCATAACGCATGGGGATGGTATCACCTTCACCTTCTGCCTGCTTTGTCTTGTTGCCGCATGCGACAAGGAATAAGAGCATCGTTATAACTGAATAACGACATAATGATATAACGATATGTTTTCTTAATGTCTCCATTGTGGATAAATTTCAAAGAATACTTCAAAGTTTCTGGGTGCCATGGGATGAGAGAGTACCGTTACATATTCCGTTCCCAGAATATTATTGACTACGCCCTTGATGGAAGCATGCACCTTGCGCCACTGGAAGCGTTTCTCCAATGAAACGTCCGACATATAATAAGGTTTCAGCCTGCCAGTTATCAAATCTACCTCGTTGCTGGTGGTAGTGAAGCGTTCGCTATAATAGTTCCACTTCCAGGTGAAGCACCATGTCTTCCAACTGACGCCGGCACACACATTGGCCTGATGAACTGGCACATAGCAAAGCTGCTTACCATAGGATTGGTCATTATTGTTCAGAGGCTCTCCTTTGTTCACAGATGGCGTATAGGCATAGTTGCCGGTGGTATGAAGTTTCCAATTGGCGGCAAAATGCCAGTCAGCCTGTAAATTCATCTCCACGCCATAATTATGAACCTTCTTCAGGTTGTTAGGCTCCCAAAAACCTCTTGGATTGGGAAGCCATTGAATCCAATCGTTTATGTAGGAATCAAAAGCACTGACATTACCCTTTAGAGTAAGATGCTCCAAGGGAAAAACAAATTCCACTCCTCCATCATAGGTAAACCCTTCCTCGGGCTTTAGGTTAGGATTTCCACCAGGCTGATAGTAGAGGTCATCCATTGATGGGTAACGATAGTTACGTGCAACGGATGCTTTCAGGTAAAGTCCCTTCCTTGCATCTCCGTTAGAGGACAAATTGACAGGAATATGATACTCCACAAAGAAAGCGGGGATAAGGGGTACAAAGTAATCCTTGTAAAATTCCTCACGCAGAATCAGGGCAAAGGAGAGTGGCTTTATGGGACGCCAACGCGCCTTCAGAGACAGATTGCCCTCCATTCTACCCAGGCGGTAGTTATCGCCAAAGTGGAAAGGACTCTTATCGTAACTACGCACATGATTGTACGACAGCTCAGAGTTGCCTTGTAAAAGCCAATGTTCAGAGGGCATATAATCTGCACTGGTCTGCAGGAAAGCCATGTTGGTATAACTTAGGCTATTGGTGATATCCGTCCGACGATTACCGTAAGTGGTAAAATAGTCATAGGCCATATCCTGATACTGATAGCCAAGTTTCATGCCAGCCTTCCATTTCTGAACCGTATGGTCCCATGCCATCACAGCTCGCATGGTATTAAAGACCTGTTCGTTCGTAAAGTCCGTATCTTCCTTATAGTCGACGCTCAGGAAAGGTAATCCCCTCTTAGTGTGAGAGTACCACAACATCAGGCCCAGGCGATTGCCATTTAGGTCGTTATAATAGACATCCTGCAGGGCATGTAGATCCTGGAAATACCCGCTCTTGTTACGTTCGCGCGGATGAGTCCCATCAACCATCTTGTCGTAGTTAGTGTACATGAAATCGTTGTCCGACCGGCTATACACCACCCTGGTGCTGGTGCTCCAATGTTCCGTGGCATGAGTGGCACGGAGGAACTGGTCGAAGGTCTTATATGAACCGATTCCCTGAATGTACTGCAAGGCTGTACCCTCCGTTGTTATGGGCTTGGTCTTCAGTTCAACGGCACCGCCCAATCCGCCACCAGTAAGATTGATACTGCTGGCACCGTGGTACAGATTGGCCTCATCGACAAAGAAGGAAGGGATAGTACTGAAGTCCATTGTTCCCAGCATCGGTGAGTTAATACGCAAGCCATTCCAGAGAACCTGTGTATGGCTGGGCGAAGTACCACGGAATTCAGCTGTAGATTCCGTAGCCCTTCCATAGCTTTTTATGAAGAGTGTAGAATGTTGCGAAAGAACATCGGCCATAGAGAGTGATATATTCTCGCGAAGAGCCAAGGTATCCAGTTTTGTCATCTGTATACCGGTATCCATCAAACGATGCAAAGCGGAAACCTGCACCTCTTTCAGACGCTTCTCTTCTTGAGCATATAGTCCTCCTCCCCTTCTTTGGGGAAGAATCATCATAACCAATATAATCAGAAATATCTTTCTCATATACAAAACTCTCTCCTCAGCAAGGAAAGGGAGCGGGATTCTATTTTAGATGATAATCCCAGATGCCGTACACTTCGGTACTAATCTCGCCCAAATTAGGCGTGCAGCCTGTCTGTGCCGTCTGCACCTTAACAAAGTTGATATAATCCAGATTAGCAGGTTGACCGTCAGCTTTCACAGCATTGCAGATCTTGTAATATCCCATCGCCATGTTGGCATTGAACTTGGTATTCACAAAGTAATCCGATCCCATATTGTCGGCATATCCCCATGGGTAGGGAGGTTCGTTGCTATAACCATTCTCGTAGGTGTGCATATCCTTCAGTCGTGACCCATAATAGGTACGATACTCACGTCCTTGACCATCGCGTTCCGTCGGAACCCAGTCCTGCCAATACGAGGGATGCTGGTTCCATGTCTTCATATATGGAACAATGCCACTGCCGCCCTGGTTGTCTGTCCATTCTATATCCTGCTCGGGAGCTGTAGGCTTGTAATACGTAATGGCATAATCAAGCGTCTCGTTCTCTGTGCCATACTCACTACCCTTCAGTTCATACCAAGTATCGTTGGGGAGTCCGTCTCCATTCTCATCCTTCATCACCCAAATAATACCAGGCTCCGATTGATAGTTGAAAGGATTACCCTTGATGACCAGATCATAATCTCCCTGACTGTTACGCACATTATGGTCGAAGCCTGCTACCAGATAGCCACCTTGAGCCCCCAGACTTACCATATACTTTTTACGGAAGTGCCTCAACGCACGGTCACAAGCCTCCTGCATGGTAGCACCATCCCAGATAAAGTCACCTACGATGCTATAACCATTAACCATAATACCAGGAGCAGGCATGTATTCAAAGACTTTGCTCACCAAAGCTGGGTCGTCCTCCGGCTCTTCTGTGGTATCATCCCCAATCTCGGCATCCGTTTTCTTACAGAAAGCAAAGTGGTTGGGTGTGATGCCCACACGGAATTGATCTAAGAGCTGCCCTTGGGAATTGTACCTATATACCACACCGCTCTGACTGTAGTCTATGGCATCAGCTACATACACCTCGTCGTTCACGGGATTTACACCTACGCCATACAAGAAGTTTTGTTTTCCATTGCTGACGGGTGCCTTTATGAAAGGTGTCGATGGAAAAGTCTCGTCTGTCACCTTCATACGGTAGAGGTCGTTGTTCAGAATGTAAAGCACCTCTTTATTACTGCTAAGGGCCAACTGCACATTAGACTGATCTGTGCCAAGCGGTATATCCAACTCTATGCGTTGACTCAAGGCATCTATGCGATACAGATGTGGAATATTGTCGCCAAAGCCCTCACCTGTCATCTTATAGCCACCATCGGTAATTACCCACAGTTGCCCCAGGTCGTCAACCACCATACTCTTGGGTTGCCAGCTGTCCAGCTCGATGGTATTAACCAGTTGGTCTTTCTCGGAGTCAATTACCAGAATCTTCTTGCTGTACGACCAGCAGTTCACAAACACATACTTGTCGTACTGCACCATCTCTTCCGTAGAGGAATAGCCGTTCAAGCTGATACCCTCTACACTGATGCTACCCTTGTACTCCATGGTCTGAGGGTCGAAGATATTAATGTACGGCGAGAAGAGGTCTGTAACATAGGCTTTGTCTTTGTAAACCTTATGTATATAACGGGGATTGATGATGTGATTGGAGGACGTAGCCGTCAGACGCCCCTTCACCTTGAAGGTCTTCTCGTCCAAAGCCCATATAACACCCGAGTTCTCCACGGTTATAAAGACCTTTCCGTCAAAGATGCTGATACTCTGTCCCGTATCACCCAAGGGTATACCATTCACCCGACGAAAGACCCCGTTCTCTACCTTCTTCTCGGTTGGGCTGTAATAAGAAAGCGTACTATTTCCTGCGTTGAAATTACCTTCGCACAGGATAAGCACACCGCCATCAGCAGCAGGATCTACAGGCACCACAGGGTCCGTGCCCGGATCAGGGCCGCCATTCTCGCTACCTTCTAAACCAGAGCATGCTGCCATCAGCACCATGGCCAACAGCAGCATGCACGTTTCTTTAAACTTAACCATTCTTTCCATTTATAGCCGCGCCTCATAAAGGGCTGGCCGTAAAGAAGTCTTTTTATTTCTTAACTACAACGTTATCAATGGCAAAGTAAGCAGGTGTATTCAAGCCATAACCACCCTTATCACTACCATCCATGGTGAAGCTCAGACTATCTACAGCACCCAGGGCTGTCATGTCAGCGGTAAACCACTTATCAAGGAAACCACCATCTTGTGCCAAGGTAACTTGCAACGTACCCGTAGCCTGCTGGTTCTTGTAGCCTGTAATCTCAACATTACAGAAATCGCCAATTGATGTTAAGGGCTTAGCAAAATCATTACCATCACCATTTTTGGCAACAGACAAGAAATAAGTGGTACCGATGATATCCATTGACTTGATGACGCGAGCCTTCTGGTCAGCAAACTTCATACCAGCGTTACAGAACACAACCGCGAAATTATTACTTCCGTTCTTAACAGGAACAGCCAACTGTACATCGAAGCTTCTGGGCTCGTCTATATTCTCGTCAATGTAATTACTAATGGCAGAGCCGCCTTCAGAAAAGCCGAACGTACCGCCCCAAGCATTGGTCATATAGCCACATAACTGAGTAGCCTCGTCGCACCAGAAATAGTTCTTGGCATCAGGACCGTAAAGCAGGGTACCATTATACTGTGGATTATCAATCAAGGCATCCCAATAAGAGCCCTCGAAAGATACTGTCTGTGTCTGCTCTTGTTCTGTACTGGGGTTGAAGTCAGAATCATTACTATCACATGCTGTGAAAGCCATTCCTGCGCAGAGCAGGCTTGCTAAAATCCCAAGTTTTTTCATCTTTCCTTAATATTTTTGTTAGTTTTAATTATCGTCCTCGCGTTATTTCCCACTCTCTGGGAATCTTGTGGCAGATACTCTGACTTATCCTTTCGGACTCACAGTTGCGGGACAGTTCCAGACTTTCACTGGCATTCCTCTGACACAAAATCACCGCAAAGATAAAATGTTTTACTGACATCTCCAAATTGTTTTTCTTGAATTTTATCTTTGATAAGAAAAATAAGCTACTGCCATAAGAAAATCGTAAGATATGTCTTCCTAAAGTATCATCAAGAGATACGGCCTTTCTCTTTGAGCAAAACGGCATGTTACTCTCAGTGAAACGGCCTTTCTCTTGTCCGAAAATACTAAGGCGCAACCTACCCTATTATCCTTGATAACATATTAACAACAAGAAAGCACAACAACAAGAAAAGCAAAAAAACAAAGAAAATTTACCAAACACATGTCATAATGAGAGAAAATTTGTATCTTTGCACCAATTTTTGACAGTAAAACATAAAATACGCTAGAAAAATGAGCAAATTACTGAAGCCAACAAATTACAAAGCACTGCTGGATTTGAAGCAGACCGAGTTGGCCATAAAGAAGATAAAGGACTTCTTCCTGAACAGCCTGAGTACAGAGCTGAGACTACGCCGTGTAACCGCCCCTCTCTTCGTACTGAGAGGACTGGGTCTGAACGATGATCTAAACGGCATAGAACGTCCCGTTAGCTTCCCCATTAAGGACATGAACGAGGCTACGGCTGAGGTAGTTCACTCTCTGGCTAAATGGAAGCGAGTAACACTGGCGGAATATAATATCGAGCCTGGATTCGGCATCGTTACGGACATGAATGCCATCCGCGCTGACGAGGAGATGGACAACATACACAGCCTGTACGTTGACCAGTGGGACTGGGAGCGTGTGATAACTGCGGAAGACCGCAACATCGCTTTCCTGAAGAAGATCGTTAACAAAATCTACAGCGCCATTCTGCGCACCGAATTCTATATCTGCGAGACTTATCCTCAGTTGAAGCACTTCCTGCCTGAGGACGTTTTCTTCATCCACAGTGAAGAGCTGGCTAAGATGTACCCCGGTAAGACCGCAAAGGAACGCGAGGACTTAATCTGTAAGAAGTACGGTGCTGTCTTCATCATGGGTATCGGAGGAAAACTGAGCGACGGCAAGGAGCACGACCTTCGCGCTCCTGACTACGACGACTGGAGTACCCTCAACGAAGAAGGTTTCCTTGGTTTGAACGGCGACCTGCTAATTTGGTATCCCATTCTGAATCGTAGCATTGAACTGAGCAGCATGGGTATCCGCGTTGACAAGGAAGCTTTAGAGCGTCAACTGAAATTGCAGGGCAAGGAGGAACGCAAGAAATTGTACTTCCACCAGCGCCTATTGAGCGACGCCCTACCCCTCAGCATTGGAGGCGGTATAGGCCAAAGTCGATTGTGCATGATTCTGCTGCACAAGGCTCACATCGGCGAAACACAGTCCAGCATCTGGCCCGATACCATGCGTCAGGAGTGCAAAGAGGCAGGGATGACGCTGATTTAGTGTAGAGTGTAAAGTGTAGAGTTTAGAGTTTAGAGTTTAGAGTTTAGAGATAAAAAAGGCCTTAGGGATGTTTAGCCCCTAAGGTCCTTATTATAATAAATTATATTAACAAAATGCACAACAAACAGACAAGAAAGCCAAAAGCCATCACTTGGAAGCAGTTTGCCAACAAGGGCTATTGCGCTTTTGCTAGTCTGAGACGGGAAGTACGCATAGGTGTACTTAGCGTTGCTACACTGGGTATTGCAGCCCAGGCCGAGGCAATGACAAGCACACTCCGCATGCTGAACCCCGAAACAGAGGAAGCAAAAGACGAAAAGGAGATGAGCGAGGTGACCGTGATCGGCACCATGGCACCGCTGACGCAATTGCAGTCGGCACGAATTGTGAGTGTACTCAATCGCCAGGACATCGAACAAGCGGGGGTACAAAGTATTAACGATCTATTTAAGTTAGCTACAGGCGTTGACGTCCGACAACGCGGTGGCTTTGGTATTCAAACGGACATCAGCATTGATGGTGGCATCTTTGACCAGATAACGGTCCTTCTAAACGGTGTCAACATCAGCAATCCACAAACAGGTCATCTTACCGCAGACTTCCCAGTAAACGTCAGCGACATTGAGCGCATCGAGGTTCTGGAAGGTGCAGCCAGCCGCATTTACGGTGGGCAGAGCTTTGGCGGAGCCATCAACATCGTTACCAAACACGATGAGGGTAAGGCCATAGAGGTAGGCATTCAGGGCGGCAGCTTTGGAACCGTAGAGGCTGATGCTCGCATGGGATTCTGTGTCAAAGGCATCAACAACCGCATCAGCGGAGGAGGAGGCAGAAGTGATGGAGGCACCGACAACAGCGACTGGCGGAAAGGCCAACTGTTCTACCAAGGCGATTTCCAGAACAACCAACTGAGCCTGGACTGGCAGTTTGGATTCTCGAAGAAAGCCTACGGAGCCAACACGTTCTACAGCGCAGCCTACCCCAACCAGTTCGAGAGAAATGAGCGTTATCTACTGTCGGTAAGCGCCGAAACCAAAGGTAAGTTCCACTTCACACCACAAGTATATTGGAACCGCACCTACGACAACTTCGAGTTGATACGCAACGAACGCTTTGGCGAGAACTTTCATCAGACAGACGTATATGGCATGAAGGCCGGCGGCTACGTCCACTGGGTTGGCGGCAAGACAGCATTGAATGCAGAAATGCGGCACGAAGGAATACTGAGCAGCAACCTTGGACAGGAACTGAAGCCAGAACAATACGTTGCAGTAAGAGGCGAAGACGATATCTTCTATACCAAACAGGACGACCGCACGACGGTATCCTTCAACCTGGAACATAACATTCTGCTGGAACATTGGACCTTCTCTGCTGGTCTGTTAGCCAGCATGACCACCTGCGTAGATCATAAGTTCCGTTTCTATCCGGGCGTGGACATCGCCTACCGTCCCAATGCCCACTGGAAGGTATTCTTCTCGTACAACAAAGGCTTTCGCCTGCCCACCTTTACCGACCTCTATTACAAGAGCGTAACACTGGAGGGAAACAAAGGTCTGAAGCCCGAGAACAACCACTCTGTCCAACTTGGAAGCCAGTTCCACAAGAATGGCTATGCCGCTACGGTACGTGCTTTTTACCACAGGGGCAACAACATGATAGACTGGGTGATGTACACCCCTGATGACACCTACCACAGTGCCGCCTTCCAGCTAGACAACATGGGAGTACAGGTAGAGGGGCGTTTCAACTTCGACCAAATAACAGGTCATGATGTATGGATCAAGAACCTGACGCTGGGCTACACACATATCTATCAGAAGAGGAACGACGACACGGACATATACAAGAGCAATTATGCCATGGAGTATCTGAGAAACAAGTTCGTTGCCACCCTAAACCACAAGATATGGAAACAACTGGCTGCCACATGGAGCATCCGCCTGCAAGACAGAATGGGCAACTATATCAGCAACGGACAGTTGGTGGGCTATAGCACCTATGCCACACTAGACCTGAAACTGCAATGGACAGCCCCGCACTACAACCTGTTCGTGCAAGGCACCAACATCACCAACAAGAGGTACTTCGACCTGGGTAACGTGCCCCAGCCCGGTGCATGGATAATGGCAGGAGCAAGGTGGAAGATATAGAAAAAAGCTAGCTTTTTTATAAATCATTTTGGTATTTTAGAGATTTTGCTTAATTTTGCACAAAAATTAAGTAAAAAATTGAAAAAGATACTTACAATACTAATGGGTGTATGCTTGAGCATCAGTGCTCAGGCATACACTATTGTTATAGATGCAGGTCACGGTGGCAAAGACGCGGGTGCCATTGGACGCATCAGCCAGGAGAAAAACATCAATTTGGCCGTTGCCAAGGAACTGGGCAGACTGATAGAGCAGAACATGCCAGGAACGAAAGTTGTTTACACCCGTAAGACGGATGTCTTCGTCGAACTGCATGAACGTGCCCAAATTGCCAACCGTGCCAAGGCCGACCTCTTCATCAGCATTCATACTAACAGCACAGCCGCAGGTCTCAAGGGAACCACCAGCTGCGGAACAGAGACCTATACATTGGGTATGCACCGCGCTGCAGAAAACTTGGAGGTGGCCAAGCGCGAGAATACCGTCATCACCTTGGAGAACAACTTCGAACAGAAATACGAAGGCTTCGACCCCAAGAGCAGCGAGAGCTATATCATCTTTGAACTGATGCACGACCAGAACATGGCTTCAAGCGTCAACTTTGCCAAAGAGATACAGAAACAGTTCCGCACAACGGCAGGAAGAGTTGACAGAGGCGTTCATCAAGCAGGACTCTTGGTCTTGGCACGCACCAGCATGCCAGCCGTATTGGTAGAGTTGGGATACATCAACAATGCTACCGAGGAGAAATACCTGAACACCAGCGCTGGCGTTGCTGCATTGGCAAAAAGCATTTACAACGCATTCGTGGCATACAAAAAATAACCTAAACCAAAATGAAAAAAGAAGTAAAAATCGGAATCACTGGCGTCATTGCCCTGATAGTATTATTCTTAGGCATTAACTTTCTGAAGGGGAAGAACCTGTTCTCCTCTACCAACATCTACTACATCCAGTTCAGTAATGTCAAGGGATTAAGCAAGAGCAGCAACGTGTATGCCGACGGATACAACGTGGGTGTCGTAAGCGACATCATCTATGACTATGACCATCCTGGAACCGTATTGGTGGAGATAAGCACCAACAAAGACCTACGTATCCCCAAAGGCAGTAGCGCCAAACTGGACGAAGCCGTTCTGGGCGGATGTACCCTGAACATGCTACTGACCACCAACCTGACGGATGCCTATCAGCCAGGAGATACCATTCCCGGCTCAGATGCACAGGGCATAATGGCAAAGGCCGCCAGCATGATGCCACAAGTAGAGCAGGTGGTAGCACGCGTAGATACACTGATAGCTACCTTAAACAAACTGACTTCAGACCCCAACCTGCCTCTGATTATCCAGAATGCAGAAATAATAACAGAGAACCTTAACAAGAGTACACAGGAACTGAACAAACTGCTGACAAATGATGTACCGCAACTGACCAGCACCTTCAACAAGGTGGGCGAAAACGCCGTAACACTGACCGACCACCTGAACAGCTTAGACCTGAAGGCTACCATGGACAGTGTGAACATGACCATCAGTAGCGTACACCAATTAATGAACCAAATCCAGAGCCCACAAGGCTCGCTTGGTTTGCTGATGAAAGACCCTGCATTGTACAACAATCTGAACCACACCGTTCAGAGTGCCGACAGTCTGGTAACAGACCTGAAAGCTCACCCAAAAAGATATGTTCACTTCTCTGTCTTTGGGAAGAAAAATTAATGCGTATTTAAATTTAATTCAAATAAGGCTTCATTAGAACTATATTTCACACTAAACAGAATAAGAGTATATAATCTTGCAAGTTACGTGGTATTTCTCTTCAAAAAATAGTATCAGAGATAATTTTACCTACAACACTAAAACCCAAACAGTTACACATTTGCAAGACGGATTAAAAAAAGATATCTATTTCGGTTTTCTTTCATGACTGTAAAACAGAAAGTTAAACCAAATTGAAGCGTTTTAAACTGAAAAGAGAAATTTTGCCACAAAATGAAAAAAGCATAACTTTGCAATCGCGAATTTGAATTTTTGCCTAAGACAACACATGACTAATTCACCACGCATATTGTGGACACAATTTCTGGAAATCATCCGGAAAAATGTGAACGAGCAACAGTATCAGACTTGGTTTACACCTATTAAATTCAAGTCCTTCGATACTGAGGCCAAAGAGTTAGTTATATCTACCCCAAGCCAATGGTTCTATGAGTATCTAGAGGAGCACTTCCGAAAGATTATCCATCTGACCATGTATCGCGTCTTCGGCAAGGAAGTTAGCTTAATATATGAGGTAGAGGTTGTCAAGAACAGTTCTGTTAAGATAGAAAGCGACGACGTAATGCCAGTCGCCCAACCAGAACCTAGCAAACGTCAGGCGAACCAGTCTCCCACCCTCTCTCAGGCTGTTGCTCCTGCACAGGACTTGGACTCACAACTGAATCCCAAGCAGACATTCAACAACTTCATCGAGGGTATCAGCAACAAGTTGCCTCGTAGCATTGGTCAGGCCATTGCCGAGAAGCCCAATCAACAGACCTTTAATCCATTATTTATATATGGACCCAGCGGCGTGGGTAAGACGCATCTGGTAAACGCTATCGGTACAAGACTAAAAGAACTGCACCCTGAGAAGCGTGTTCTCTATCTAAGCGCTCACCTCTTTCAGGTTCAGTTCACCGACTCTATACGTCACAACACCTTCAATGACTTCATGCATTTCTATCAGAGCATTGATGTATTGATTATTGACGACATCCAGGAGATGATTGGTTTGGAGAAGACGCAGTATGCTTTCTTCCACATCTTCAACCACCTGCGCCAGAACGGACGCCAGATTATCCTTACCAGCGACCGTCCACCTGTTTCCATGCAGGGAATGGAGGACCGTCTGCTCACCCGTTTCAAGAGCGGGCTGTTGGCTGAATTGGAGAAGCCCGAGGTACAACTACGTAAGGACATCCTGCGCAGCAAGATCAAGCACGACGGTTTGGAGATTCCCGAGGACGTTATAGACTTCATTTCACAGAACGTTTCCAATAGCGTTCGTGAACTGGAAGGCGTAATCCATAGTCTGCTGGCATACTCTGTAGTCTTCAACAAAGACGTAGATCTGACATTCGCCCAGAGCATCATACAGCACACTCCTAAGACCGAACCAAAGGAAATCAGTTTGGAGAAGATTGTTGAAGAGGTCTCTGTTATATATAATGTAAAGCAAGAAGACATCTACGGCAAGAGCAGAAAGGCAGAGATCGTACTGGCACGCCAGCTGAGTATCTACCTGGCTGGATTGCATACCAGTCTCTCAGCCAGCAAGATTGGTCTGATGATTGGCAACAAGAACCACGCTACTGTCCTGCACAGCATAAAAACCATCAAGAAACGCCTGATCACAGACACTGGGCTGAAAGAGCAGGTTGACGAGCTAACAAATAGACTAAAAGGTACCAGATGAACATCAAGGAAAGACGAACAATCCGCAAATACACTCAGCAGCCCATCCCAGATGAGCTGCTGAATCGGTTATTAGAAGAAGCTGCCAGAACGCAGACCATGGGCAACCTGCAATTGTACAGCGTTGTGGTAACCCGCAGTACTGAAATGAAGAAAAGGCTTGCACCTGCACACTTCAACCAGCCCATGGTAACAGAGGCTCCAGTGGTGCTTACCATCTGTGCCGATTTCCGCCGTACCACCGATTGGTGCGAACACCGTAACGCTACGCCGGGCTATAACAACCTGCTCAGTTTCATAAACGCAGCTACAGATGCCCTGTTGTACACACAGACATTCTGCAACTTGGCTGAAGAGGAAGGCCTGGGTATATGCTTCCTAGGCACTACCGTATATATGCCCCAGCAGATTATCGAAGTATTGCAGCTTCCCCAACTGGTATTCCCCGTTGCCACACTGACCGTAGGATGGCCCAACGAGTCACCTGCCCTGTCTGACCGTCTTCCTCTAAAGTCCTTCGTTCATTCCGAGGTTTACCAGCCCTATTCCGAGATGTCCATCAACAACTTCTATTCCCACAAGGAGGCGTTAGAGGAAAACAAGCACTTTGTGGAAATCAACAACAAGGAAACGCTGGCTCAGGTGTTCACAGACATTCGCTACACCAAGAAGGATAACGAGATGATGTCGCAAGGTATGCTTGACACCCTACTCCACCAAGGATTCATCAAGCCTGACAGCGCCCCTATACTCTCCGTTGTTGAGACAAGACCGGATGTACTGGAGTGCGATGTGGTAAGGTTCCAAAATAAGAAAGAGAAATGGGTAGCCTTTGTAGGTTTCCTGGACGGACTACCCTACGAGATATTCACAGGCTTAATGGATGACGAGGAAGGTATTGCCCTGCCCAAAAGCGTCACCAGCGGTCGTATTATCAAACACATAGAGAGGGACGGACAGAAGCGATACGACTTCCAGTTCATCAACAAACGTGGTTACAAGACCACCATCGAGGGTCTGAGCGAGAAGTTCAACCCCGAGTATTGGGATTACGCCAAACTCATTAGCGGCGTGCTCCGTTATCGCATGCCCATCGACCACGTTATACGTCTGGTCACCTCCCTACAGTTGGAAAACGACAGCATCAATTCATGGAAAGTTGGCGTTGCACGTGTACTCAGGAAGTATTTACCTGAGTCTCAACAGGAAGAACTACCAGAAGAGGAATAAAAAATTGTCTCTTTCTGTCAACTTTTTGCCGCAAAAATGCTCAAATTGAAAATTTTTTGAGTAATTTTGCGGCAAATTTCAATTTAACACTACACTTATGGAAAATTTAGGTATTGGTTTTGAGCTCATGATCGTTGGCATGAGCACGGTATTCCTTATCCTGTTGATAGTCATTTGGGGCGGAAAACTCCTCATCAAGACCGTTAACAAGATTGCTCCCGAAGAAATAGCAACTCCCAAGAAAGGCGCAGCAACATCAGCAGTTGTTGACGGAGGTACTATGGCTATCCTTCAGCAGGTTGTCAGCCAGATAACTGGCGGTAAGGGTCATGTTGCCTCTGCAAAGAAGATATAAAAGAGGAGTTTTATTAAGTGATATAGAAAAGGTAAAAAAATCAAGATAACACAAATGAAGAAAGAAGTTAAGTTTAGTCTGGTCTTCCGCGACATGTGGCAGAGTGCTGGCAAGTATCAGCCCCGCGTAGATCAGTTGGTAAAGGTGGCCCCTGCTATCATCAAGATGGGATGTTTTGACCGCGTTGAAACAAACGGCGGTGGTTTCGAGCAAGTAAACCTCCTCTATGGCGAGAACCCTAACAAGAGTGTTCGCGAGTGGACAAAGCCCTTCCACGAAGCAGGTATTCAAACTCACATGCTGGACCGCGCTCTGAATGGTCTGCGCATGAGTCCATGTCCCAAGGATGTACGTAAACTCTTTTACAAGGTCAAGAAGGCTCAGGGTACAGACATCACCCGTATCTTCTGTGGTCTGAATGACACACGTAACGTAATCCCCTCAATCCAGTATGCAAAAGAGGCAGGCATGATTGCTCAGGCCAGTCTCTGCATCACATACAGCCCCATTCACACCGTTGAGTATTATGTGAATCTGGCTAAAACCTTCATCGAGGCTGGTGCCGACGAAATCTGCTTGAAGGATATGGCTGGTATTGGCCGTCCCGTTTCTCTGGGCAAGATCGTTGCCGGTATCAAGGCCTTGAAGGAGGATATCGTAATCCAGTACCACTCTCATGCTGGTCCCGGCTTCTGTATGGCTTCTATCCTGGAAGTTGCAAAGGCTGGTTGCGATTACATCGACACAGCTATGTCTCCCCTCTCTTGGGGTACCGGTCACGCTGACATCATCGCCGTTCAGGAGATGCTGAAGGATGCCGGCTTCAAGGTAAAGGAAATTAATATGGAGGCTTACATGGAGGCTCGTACTCTCATTCAGGAAATGTACGACGACTTCCTGGGATACTACATCCCTGCCCTCAACCACATCAACAACTCGCTGCTTGTTAAGCCCGGTCTGCCTGGCGGTATGATGGGTTCTTTGATGACCGACCTCGAGGACAACCTGAAATCTCTGAACAAGTGGAAGGTTAAGAACAACCAGCCTGAGCTGACAACAGACCAGCTCTTGGTAAAGCTCTTCGACGAGGTAGCTTATGTATGGCCCAAGGTTGGTTATCCCTGCTTGGTAACCCCCTTCAGCCAGTACGTTAAGAATCTGGCTTTGATGAATGTTATCCAGATGGAGAAGGGCAAGGAGCGTTGGAGCATGATTGCCGACAATATCTGGGATATGATTCTTGGCAAGAGCGGCCAGCTGCCTGGTCCCGTTGCTCAGGAATTGGTTGATATGGCCAAGGCCGAAGGTCGCGAGTTCGAGACCAACGATCCTCAGAGCTACTATCCCGACAAGTTGGAAGACTTCAAAAAGGAAATGCAAGAGAACGGCTGGGAGCTGGGCGAAGACAACGAGGAGCTCTTCGAGTTGGCTATGCACCCCGAACAGTATCGTGCTTATAAGAGCGGTAAGGCTAAGGCCGACTTCGAGAAGGATTTGGCAGAGCGCAAGGCTAAGAAGAACGCTCCCGCTGCTGGTGCTGAACTGCCCAAGCAGATCAAGGTAAGCGTGAATGGTCAGACTTACGAGGTGAACATCGCCTATGGCAACGAGGCTCCTGCCGCTACAGCTGCTCCTGCTGCTGGTGCTGCAGTACCTGCTGGCGAAGGTGAAGATCTGCTGGCTCCCCTGGAAGGTAAGTTCTACCTGGTTAAGGATAACTCAGAGACACCCAAGAAGGTTGGCGACAGCATTCAGGAAGGTGACGTTCTGGGTTATATCGAGGCAATGAAGACCTTCAACGCCATCCGTGCTGACAAGGCAGGCGTTATCACAGCCATCCTTGTAAACAGCGGTGATTCAGTAGAAGAGGACGATCCTATTATGAAGATTCAAAATTTATAAATTCAAAATTCAAATAAGCCTTTTCGTATAATTGAAAGACGCAAACGGATTTATGAGTTTTAAAAACGAATTGAATAACAATTTTGAAATTTGAATTTAATATTTTTGAATTATGAATATGATATATGACATACTCGACAAGCTGTACCAGATGACAGCCTTCTCCGCTATCGCAGAGAATCCTTTGTTCATCGTCATGTACCTGCTTGCCTTTACGTTGCTCTATCTGGGCATCGTTAAGAAGTACGAGCCCCTGCTGCTTGTGCCCATAGCTTTCGGAGTACTCATTGCTAACTTCCCCGGTGGTGGCATGGGTGTTCTGCAGGCCAACAGCGAGGGTATGGTACCCGTTACCATTAACGGCGTTACCACCATGCGTAACATCTACGAGATGCCCCTGCATGAGATTGCCCACGACCTGGGTCTGATGAACTACCTCTACTACGCCCTCATCAAGAGCGGTTTGCTGCCCCCCATCATCTTCATGGGTGTAGGTGCGCTTACCGACTTCGGCCCCATGCTTCGTAACCTGAAGCTGGCTATCTTCGGTGCTGCTGCCCAGATGGGTATCTTCGCCGTACTGTTGGTAGCTCTGCTGGTTGGTTTCACTCCTCAGGAAGCTGGTTCACTGGGTATCATCGGTGGTGCTGACGGTCCTACCGCCATCTTTACCACCATCAAGTTGGCTCCCCACTTGCTGGGTCCCATCGCTATTGCAGCCTACAGCTACATGGCACTTGTTCCTGTAATTATACCATTGGTAGTGAAGTTGCTTTGTTCCGAGAAGGAGCTGCGCATCAACATGAAGGAGCAGGACAAACTTTACCCCGACACATTGGAGATTAAGAACATACGCGTACTGAAGATTATCTTCCCCATCGCTGTTACCACTATCGTGGCTATCTTCGTCCCCACAGCTGTCAGCCTGGTTGGTATGCTCATGTTCGGTAACCTCGTTAAGGAGATTGGTAACGACACCAACCGCCTCTTCGATGCAGCCAGCAACGGCATCATGAATGCAGCCACCATCTTCCTGGGCCTCTGCGTAGGTGCCACCATGACGGTAGATGCCTTCATCAACGTACAGACACTGGGTATTGTAGCCGGTGGTTTCTGTGCCTTCGCCCTCAGTATTGCCAGTGGTATCTGCATGGTTAAGATCTGGAACCTCTTTGCCAAGAAGAAGATCAATCCACTGATTGGTGCAACAGGTCTGAGTGCTGTACCTATGGCCAGCCGTGTCTGCAACGGTATCAGCACCAAGTACGATCCCAAGAACCACGTTCTTAACTACTGTATGAGTTCTAACATCTCTGGCGTTATCGGCTCTGCCGTAGCTGCCGGTGTCCTCATCAGTTTCTTAGGGTAAGAGACGTCAGACTTTAGACTTTAGACTCTAGACTTTAGACTTTAGACTTTAGTACAAAGAAGACTAAGGTATAGATATAAAAAAGCAGGTTTTTCGGAACCTGCTTTTTTATTTATACCTATAACGTTTTCTGTTCTTCAGATAGCTGAGGTCAGCCTGATGATTGTAAGCCTCCTCCTCAAAACGAATATGACGATAAGCCTGCATACGGTCTCTGTACTTAATCAGCAGAACCAGCCACTCTAGCACATACCATATAAAGAAAGGAATATACAGCAATTCCTTCTGCTGCTCCGCATGAATCAGTTCATGATTCACTTCCTGAGCATTCAGCGGTCTTACAGAAAAGATAATGCCAAACAAACATATAGCCAAGTAGTTTCTACCTCCTGGATGCCGCTTGATTAAATGTACCTTATGCTCTCCGTTCATTCCCATATCAAGTCACAAAGATACGCATTTTATGGGGAACACGCCCTATTACATGGAAGAAAAATAAGTGGTTCTCGGCAAACAATGGAACTTAATACAGGTTACAATAACATAATTTAATGACCTTTTTTTGCATCTTTTCTGCGAAATTTCGTAAATTTGCACTCGCCTAAAGATAATATTAGCCATTTGCCAACTAAAATAACAACCGTGGGAAAGAATCATATCTTCAAAGTATTACTCACCATTTCACTAATGGCGACAACATACATATCCGCACAAGCCATTGGGATTGAGGGTGTTGGTGCAAGCATAGAACTTCTGCCTTCCACCTATTATAGCAATGCAGACTGGGAAGGCTTGACTTATACCATTAACTTTGACGAACGGATTAATTGGGGCGAAGAGCGGGAATGCCTGGGAACCCCTCCTGTAGATGCACGAGGAAGGGAATGGTTCCACCCCATGTACAATCCTACGAACGGGGACTTCGAATGGAATACACAGAAGGCACCCTTCGCTTCAGCAGAATTCTACAAAGGACTGAGATCATACCAGTGGTGCGTAGATATGAATGTGGCAGACATCTACATTCGCCGCTCGTTTACTCTGAACGGAGAGCTACCCAAGGAAATATATCTGGCGTGCGGACATGATGACGGTGAAAGCCATTTCTATATTAACGGAACTCTGGTAAGAGGAACAGACACAGGATGGGACGAGAGCGAATTCATACAGCTAACTCCTGAGCAGAAAGCTTTGCTGAAGACTGACGGCACAGAGAACATCATTGCCATGCATGTGCATAACAACTATGGTGGCGCCTTTGCCGATTGCGGTCTTTATGCCACCCCCACCACAGGCAACATTGGCAACCTGCCCATGGGATATAATAAGACCTGGACGGCAAAGCTGCTCTTTAACTCGGAAGGCGGATATGCCGGCAACAACTCCAACGTAGAAAGCGACATACACGGATGGAGCAAACTTTACGAGGCACAACCAGGTGATATATACCTGATAAGTATGCCCACTCCGGTATCAGATGCTTATAATGGGCGCGTGCAATTCAAGACCCCTATCACCATCCAAGAAGACCACACCTACAGGTTCAAGGCTACCCTATCCGTTGATAAGGGAACTGCAGACATCATCCTTAGTCTTTCAGAGAACGAGGATGACGATAACGATTTCTTCTTTAATGTCTATGCATTAGAAGCAAACAAGGAACAGCAGATTGAGGAAAGCGGAATCCAAGGTGCCGACATCCAGGACATGAAGTTGGCCCTGTCCATCAGCACAGAGGAAGACAATACCAACATACGTCTTTCTGCCATCAGTCTCTATGACGAAACAAGCCAGCAGGAGTTGTGGATAGGAACATCATATTATAACTATTGTTATTATAGGGACGAACAAACGCACCAGCGCATCAAGGACATGAAGATTGAGGGGCGCGTAGAGACCACGAGCTGGACGGATGCCGACTTCGATGACAGTATGTGGGCTGAGGCCGAGATGCCAATCGGCAACTGGGGGTACGTGTCGGAGGTAAAGACTGTTTGGCCAGGTGGGGATAACACCAACTTCTGGATCAGACGCGACTTCCAACTGGATGAGGTCAAGAACTCAACCGCCTATTATATAAATGTATGCCATGATGATTCCTACACCATCTATGTGAACAGTCATCTGATAGACAGTCAGCAGGGATGGACCGATGGCAAGAATCCTGTCAAGATAGAGATTCCTGCCAAATACCTGCATGTTGGTAAAAATGTGATTGCCACTTACATCCAGCAGAACTGGGGCGGAAAGTTCTATGACTGCGGCATGAGCATTGTGGAGAATGCCTACGACGAAGGTGATATTGGCGTGGACATTCCCGCCTCGCTGATAGCTACCGAGGTGAACGTTGCCAATATAGACCAGACCATCGACCACTCTTGGAACTATGGTGGATGGGTGGAACTGTATAACAAGTCGGACAAACGCATATCCCTGCGTTATCTGTATATCAGCGATGATGCCAACGACCTGAAGAAATTCATCCTGCCAGACGTTGGAATAGTGGAGCCACACGGCTACCGCTGCCTCTTCTTCGACCACAATGCAGCAGACGGAGAGTTCGGCGACAAGGCAAACAAACAGATACCCTTCAAGTTGGACACGGAAGGCGGACAAATCTTCCTAAGCGAAGACGGACGCACACCCTTCCTAACCATAAGCTATCCCCCAGCTATTGCACGTTGTTCTTGGGCGAAGAAAGGCCTATCTGATGATGAATGGAACTATAACGGCGACCCGACTCCCGAAGCTGCCAACAACGAGAGCACCTTTGCCGACTACCGCTTGAATGCTCCCGAAGTGGATACAGACTCCCGCCTGTTCACCGCCCCGTTTGACGTAAGGGTTACCATCCCTGCAGGCGAGAGCCTTCGTTACACCACAGACGGCACAACCCCTACCCTACAGAACGGAACAGAGAGTCAGGATGGAGTGTTCCATATTACAGAGACCACTTGCCTGCGACTGCGACTCTTCCAAGACGGTTATCTGCCCAGTCAGGTTATCACCCGTTCATACATCTATCAAGACAGAGAATACTACCTGCCCGTTATTGCCATCACCACAGATCCCGATAATCTATATGACGACACCATTGGCGTGTACGTTGACGGCACAAACGGTGTGAGCGGAAGGAATCATGGCAAGTCGAACATCAACATGGATTGGGAGCGTCCCGTGAACTTCGAGTACATCACACCAGACGGCAAGATGGTTATCAACCAAGAGGCAGAGTTTGTTATCAGCGGTGGATGGAGCCGTCACTATGCTCCATCATCCTTCAAGTTGAAAGCAACCAAAATCTACGAAGGCACCACCAGCTTCGACTACCCCTTCTTTAGATACAAGCCTTACAACAAATACAAGCAGCTACAGATCCGTAATGGTGGTAACGACAACAACTCACAGGCTCACGGACGTGTAAGGGATGCCATCACACAGCAGATACTTATCAGCAACGGATTCCATATCGATGCACAGGACTATCAACCCGTGCATGTGTTCTTCAACGGTGAGTACATAGCTCAGCTCAATCTGCGCGAGCCTAACAACCGTTACAACGGAACAGCCAACTACGGCTACGATGATGACGAGATGGATGCCTTCGAATATAGCAACGGCTACTTCCAAAAGGCAGGCACAAAGGATGCCTTCAACGAATGGCTCAGCCTGAGCAGGAGGGCAGACGAAGATGACGCCTATGAGAAACTGCGCCAGTTGGCGGATATGGACGAGGTCATCAACTTCTTTGCTGCCATCTCGTACATAGGCTGTTCCGACTGGATATGCAACAATAACAATGTAAAGGGCTACCGTTCCCTACCCGACGGCAAGTTCCACCTGACGCTGCACGATCAGGATTGGGGATGGAGCAACAGCAACGGCGTGAGCCTCATCAATAACAACAACGGAAACGAGCTGTTGCAGATCTACAACGGCATGAAGAAGAATCCGCAGTTCCAGCGCCAGTTTGTGAACGCCTACTGCCTGCTGGGCGGAAGCGTCTTCACCCCCGAAAGGTGCTACAGCATAGCAGACAGTATCTGTCAGTTAGTTGAACCCGCTCTGGCAATGGAGGGCAAACAGCCTTGGACATCGTATAATGAGCAAATCGGCAACATGACCAGCGAACAGAGCAGGCAGGCTCGCATCAATGCCTTGCGCGACAGCTACCAGTTAGGCTCGGGCATGAACGTCAGCTTTAGTGCCAACATCCCTCAGGCTTCCCTCATGCTGGACAATCTGCCCGTACCCGGCAACAATTTCAACGGCACCCTCTTTGCCCCCGTCACTCTCACTGCCTCAGCACCGGCAGGATACACATTCAAGGGCTGGGCCTGCATAGGGGCAAGCCAACAATGTGTATTCCCCTCAAAAGATGTTTGGACATATTATGACCAAGGTCAGCTGAATAGCAAGAACTGGAAGGCATTTAATTATAGCACATCCGGATGGAAACAGGGAAATGCGCCTCTTGGCTATTATACAGGAGGGACTCGCGACTACCAGACAATCATAAGCTTCGGTGATGACGCTGCCAACAAATACATTACCTATTATTTCAGGAAAGAATTCCAGCTTCCAGACACCCCTGCCAACGATGACACCTTCACCCTTAACTATATTGCTGACGACGGCTTTGTGGTATATGTAAACGGCGCAGAAGTATATCGCCACCTAATGCCGGAAGGAGAGATCCAGTACAGTACGTATGCCACAACTTATGCCAACGGCAATCCAGACAGAGGTTCCATCAGTATCTCTCCCTCATACTTCAAGAAAGGACGCAACGTAATAGCCGTTGAGGTTCACAACAACGTATCTGGTTCTACAGATATATACTGGGAAGCCGACCTGCAAAGGTACAGCAACAAACCTGTTGTGGTAGAAACAAGCAACCAACTGACCCTCTCGGAAGATGAGGACGGACAATACACAGCCCTTTTTGAGCCTATCACAGAAACAGAGCGGTATGTCGCATCAGGTGCCTCCCCTATCCGCATCAACGAGGTAAGTGCTAACAATGGTATCTATGTGAACGAACATGTCAAACGTGACGACTGGATAGAGCTCTACAACAGCACCGACGAGGACATAGACATAGCAGGAATGTACCTGAGCGATGATGCCAGCAAACCCGCCAAATACCAGATTACGGGCAGCGACAGAATATCTACCATTGTTCCTGCGCACGGCACCAAAATTATTTGGGCTTCCAAAAGAGAACAGAGAAGCCAGTTGCACGCCCCCTTCAAACTGGCAAACACAGACGGAGGTGTGGTAATCATTCAGGCCGAGGACGGCAGCTGGACAGATGCCTTGTGCTATAACCTGCAAGGCAGTCAGCAGTCATACGGTCGTTATCCCGATGGCGGCAACAATACATTCCTGATGAACATACCCACCATCGACAAGAGCAATATCCTTAGTACCTATGATAGTTTCGCCCTTGATGACCTGTATTACAACGAAGAAGGAAGCCGAAACACACAGGAACAAGAAATCATTGACAACATACAGAAATTTGCGCCTGATATTGCAAACCAGATTATCAGCACAGAATACTTTAGTTTGAATGGCCAAAGGCTGTCCGCCCCATTCCGTGGGATATGTATTTGCAAGCTCCACTATAATAATGGGACAACAATCGTAAAGAAAATAATGAAAAGATAGTATACTATTTAAAATTATTTGTACTTTTGCAACCAAATTAACAACAACAATAATGAAATTTAAAGTATTTAACCTGATTTCCATCCTTTTAACGGGCATGATTCTTGCCACCAGTTGTACCGAGACAATTGACAGCTCGGCACGCTATGTATTCAAGGAACGAACCATTGCCGGCTATCTTTCCGAGCACCAACAGTTCAGCGAATACGTGCGTTTGCTGAAGGAGCAGAAAGTCAGCGAAATTTCCGAAACCTCTGTTTATCAGCTAATGACGGCATACGGAGCCTACACCTGCTTTGCTCCTACCAATGATGCCATCCAATTGTATCTGGACAGTTTGTGCATCAAGGGCATCATCCCAGAGCCCAGTTGGGACGCTTTCCCCAACGAGCGCTTGCTCGACTCCATCCGCTATGTCATTGTCATGAACAGTCTTTTGGACGGTAAAGATGCAGACCGAAAGACATTCAGCGTTAGCGAGTTCCCCGACAACAACGAGGAGTTCTCCCTCAACACCATGGCAGACTGTAAGATCAGCGCCATGTACGACCGCAACGACCCCGATTCCTGTCTGATAGATGGAATCTGTCCCGTTTCGCGTACCAACAGAGATATAGAATGTCTGAACGGCTATATCCACGAGTTGGGCTATACCATCAATCCTACCAACGAGACATTGGGTAGTACCATGCACCTTTATGCCTCACAGCCGGATTGCGGATACTATGTGATGGCCAAGTTGATAGAAGCGTGCGGGCTTACCGACACCCTTTCTGCCGTAAAGGACTATGAGTATGAAAAACTGGTTAAGATCGGAGCCATTACCGAGAGTTGGTGGAACAACATCGGAACATACGTCCAGCCACAGCCACGCCGTAAATACGGCTTTACCCTTTTTGCCGAGACAGATGACTTCTGGACAGCAACATTGAAGAAGGATCTGCAGGATATTACCATCGACGATGTACGCCAGTGGGTAGCCTCAAAGGGCTTCTATCCCGATGCCGTAAACGACGAGAATTACAAAGACGTAAACAACCTGCTTAATCAGTTTGTAACCTATCACCTCTTACCCTGCCGTCTGACGGTTGATAAGCTGGTACTGCATTATAACGAGAAGGGCTTCAATCCCAAAGGCAGAAACAAGACCCCGACAATCCCCGTATGGTCTCATTATGTTACCATGGGAAAAAGACGTTTGCTCCGTCTGTGGGAAAGTGCTGAGAGCAAAGGCGTCTATCTGAACCGCTTCCCTGTACTGGATAACAGCAGACGCGGCACCTATCACGAGGTCTCCTGCACCGAGGAAAATGAAGGTCTTTATATCAGAACGGATGTGGATTCCAAGCTTGTCAAGCTACAGAACTCCATCATCTATCCTATCGACAAGGTGCTGGTCTATGACAGTCACGTCCGCCAAGAACTGATGCGTACACGTCTGCGTTACGACTTCTGGGACTTCGCTCCCGAGATGATGTCCAACGACATGCGTGTTATGAGCTACTTCATGCGCTATTCATTCCCACCCGACGAGGTTTACCAATACTTCAACGACATCAACGTCAACACAAAGGATATGACCTTCTATCTGCTTAACGGTATTAACCAGGATTGGCCTAACTACCAGGCAGACGAAGTTCTCTGTGAGGGTATCTACGACATAACATTCCGCTTGCCTCCCGTTCCCATGACAGGAACCTACGAGATAAGAATGGGCGTTTCAACAGAGAGTCCCTGGCGAGGTATCTGCCAGGTATATTTCGGCGAGAACAAAGATGCCCTCTACCCCGCTGGCATTCCTGTGAACATGGCTCTTGGAGGTACCGACCCCTTGCTTAGATGGGAGATGGATAGTCAGGACGACGACTACAACGCCGAGGTTGACAAGCGCATGCGTAACAATGGCTTCATGAAAGGCCCCGAGTACTTTACCGAGGTTCCCGGTGCCAGTCAGACAGGTCGTTCATTGGCCAAGACTACCCGTCGTATCCTGCTCCGCACAACTATTGATGCCGACAAGGTTTACTACATGCGTTTCAAGAGTGTGCAGGACAAGAAAGACAAGCAACTGTTCCTTGACTACATCGAGTGGTGCCCCAAGGAAATCTACGACAACCCCAATACACCCGAGGATATCTGGTAAAACATAAATATAGACAAAGAGAGAGGGAAGGATTCATCAGCATCCTTCCCTCTTTCATTTATTTGTTTATTCCTGATAATAGACTCGCTTAACTCGGGGACTGATACCCGTCAGAATCTCGTAGGGAATCGTGTCTATGATATCCGCCAAGACGGACGGAGAAAGCTCCTCGCCGAAGATGAGTACGGAATCACCCTCCTGACAAGGGATATCCGTAACATCAATCATACAGACGTCCATACAGATATTACCCACGTAGCGGGCTTTCTGTCCGTTTACAAGGCAATAGCCGTTACCTCTGCCCAAGAGTCGGTCCAGTCCGTCGGCATAACCTATGGGGATGCTGGCAATGCGGCTGTCGCGTTCCATGAAGGTACGACGGCTATAGCCTACACTATCCCCTGCCGGCACGTCGTGTATCTGCAGGATGGTAGTACGCAGGGTACATACATTATTTATCAGTTTGTTGTTACGGCTATTGATTCCGTAAAGGCCCAGACCCAGTCGCACCATCTCCATCTGGCGCTCAGGGAAATGCTCTATGCCTGCACTATTGCACATGTGGCGCAGGATACCATGTGGGAAGGCTTTGCACAGCTGTTCGCTACCTTTCAGGAACAAGTCATACTGCTTGGCAGAGAAGCTGTCAAAGTCGTCGCAGTCGCTTCCCACGAAATGTGAGAAGACAGACCTTGGGATAACAGCGTTCTGCTGCTTCAGACGCTCTATCAGCACAGGCATATCCTTTATGGGGTCAAAACCCATACGGTGCATGCCCGTATCCAGTTTAATATGTATGGGGAAGTTGGTTATACACTCCTTCTTGGCAGCATGGATAAGGGCATCCAGCAGGCGGAAGCTATAAACCTCGGGCTCCAGGTTATATTGGAAGAGCGTCCTGAAAGTGCTCATCTCGGGGTTCATAATCATAATGTTGGAGGTGATACCCGCATTACGGAGTGCCACACCCTCATCAGCCACAGCAACAGCCAGATAATCCACCCTATGGTCCTGCAGTATCTTTGCCACCTCCACAGCTCCTGCTCCGTAGGCATCAGCCTTTACCATGCAGACCATCTTCGTCTCAGGCTTCAGGAACGAGCGGTAATAGTCCAGGTTCTGGGCAATGGCACTCAGGTTCACCTCCAGGATGGTCTCGTGCACCTTCTGTTCCAACATATCCGTAATCTGCTCGAAGCAGAAGGAGCGGGCACCCTTGATCAGTATCAGCTGGTCGCGTAGCGTACCCAGCAGGTTACTCTGCAGGAACGACTGCGTATCAGGGAAGAAGTAGCACTTTGCCTGCAGATTCTCGAAGCAATGGCTGTGGGCAGAGATTACAGGTCCTATAGCCACCAACTGCTCTACTCCCTGCTGCTCCAACATCTGGGACAAATGGGTATAGAACATCATGGGGGGAACACCCGTCTGCTGAATATCACTTAGTATCAGGGTCTTTGACTTTCCCTCGCGTTCAGGTCTTCTGTTCATGAAGTGCAGGGCTATGTCCAGACTGTTCAGATCGCTGTTGTAGGAATCGTTTATCAGGGTGCATCCACGTATGCCGGCTTTCACCTCCAGGCGCATAGCCACAGGCTCCAATTTCTTCAGTCTCTCCTCTATCACCTCGTCGCTCATTCCCATGTATTGGCACACCACTTTGCAGACAGCCTTGTTGTCGTCGATGGCATTTCCTGTGCTATGCCAGGGAATCAGCTTCGCCTTAAAGTTCATCTCTCGCACACACTGCTCAACCAACTGGTTATCAGCTGGGTATATTAGTGCTTTTACATCCTTAAAGAGGCGCAGCTTCTCCTTACACTTCTGCTCCATCGACTCAAAATTCTCCTGATGGGCAGCACCCAGACAAGTAAAGATTCCCAACGTTGGCTGGATGATTTGTTGCAAGGCATCCATCTCTCCGGGCTGGGAAATGGCAGCCTCGAAGATACCCACCTGACTCTTCTCCCACAAGCCCCAGACAGACAGGGGAACACCTATCTGCGAGTTGTAGCTACGCGGACTTCGGGTAACGGTATAGTCGGGTGACAGCATCTGATACAGCCACTCCTTCACTATGGTCTTTCCATTGCTGCCGGTAATGCCCAGGATGGGAATACTGAATGAGTCGCGATGTCTTTCTGCCAGACGTTGCAAGGCCTGCAGGGTATTGGGCACCAGCAGGAAGTTGGCATCGGCATAATCACCCTCCGGAACATTTTCTACCACAAAGGCACGTACCCCACGGTCATACAGATCCTTGATATAGGTATGTCCGTCTCCCTTGCCAGTACGTATGGCAAAGAACAGGGAGCTTTCGGGGAAACTAAGGCTGCGGCTGTCCGTCAGCAACCATGCTATTCGTTGCTCATAGGTGCCTATTCTGTGTGCACCTATCAGTATAGAGATTTCAGATATTGTGTACATTATTCCATATTGTATTTTACTCTCAGTATCTTAGCTTTTTCTTCCAGGTTTGTCAGAAACTTCTTATACGCTGCAGATTCAGGGTTAATAGGTTTATGAGACAGACCGTTGCGGATGGGTGCATATTCTTGCAGATACTCCTGCATGTCAGGGTTCATGACGCTCTGCGTCAGGCGCTGCCAGATATAATCCACAGCCACACCAGAGGGGTGCAGCATATCCTCGGCATAGAACCGGTAGTCGCGCAACTCATCCAGCACTATCTCGTAGGCAGGGAAATAGGATACCTGCTTAGGATATCTCCTCATCACCTCCTCCACTGCCATAATCAAGGTTGACTTGGCCACCTGATTCCCATGAAATCCGTATTTGGCATATCTGTAGGGACTGATGGTGAAGACAATCTTCAACTTAGGATTCTCCAGGAACAGATCCTCTATCATGGACGACAAGGCATCCACGCAGGCAGGCAACGTCAGCCAATCCTCACGGAACCAGCTATGAGGCCTCTTGTGGCAGTTGGTCACCACAGCCCCGTTGGTCTGCAACCTGTAACAGACGCTTGTGCCAAGGGTCAGGAACAGATAGTCGGCAGAAAGCAGAGACAGCCTGAGCATCTGCAAGGCACCCTCCACCACCGTCCGGCACTCCTGTTCGCTCTTGCCCGAGATAAGGGTTCCCGCCAACCACGAGCACCATTCCTTTTCTGCCTTAAAGACAGGGATATCGTCCTGCTCCATGTGCAAGGCGGCATGTACCTGCAAGCGGATACTCTCGGGGTTGTAAAGTACGCCTAAGGGGTTACAGAGGGAATGCAGGCCGTAGCTTTGGAAACGCTCGCCTATGTACTGGGCAAAGCAAGAACCCAGGAACACGACATGGTCCGAAACCGACATAGGAATGTCCCATTTCGGCACCTCAACCTTCGTCCTGAAAAGATGTTCTTGGCAAATCATTAATCAAAGATGACAATTTTCTTGTACAAAATTACGGAACTTCATCGAAAATATGTAATTTTGCAATATCAAAAAATGAATAATTGTGGAAAAAGTGCCCAAAGAACTACTGGCAAACATACATTTCCCCTCTGATTTAAGGCAATTGCCTATTTCAGATCTTCCTGACGTCTGCGAAGAACTCCGACAAACTATCATACAAGAGCTGGCTGACAATCCCGGTCATTTTGCCAGCAGCCTAGGTGTTGTAGAACTGACCGTTGCCCTGCACTATGTGTTCAATACGCCCTACGACCGTATTGTATGGGACGTAGGACACCAGGCAGCCGGACATAAGATTCTCACCGGTCGTAAGGACCGTTTCAACACCTACCGCAAGCTGCACGGCCTGCGCCCCTTCCCCTCCCCCGAAGAAAGCGAATACGACACCTTTGCCTGCGGACATGCCTCTAACAGCATCTCCGCAGCCTTGGGTATGGCTGTGGCTGCACAGGAGAAGGGAGAGACTGACAGACAGGTGGTGGCAGTGATTGGAGACGGCAGCATGAGTGGCGGGCTGGCCTATGAGGGTCTGAACAACGTAGCCAGCACCGACAACAACCTGCTCATCATTCTGAACGACAACAATATGAGTATCGACCACAGCGTGGGCGGTATGAAACATTACTTGCACCAGCTGCATACCAGCAAGCTCTACAACTATCTCCGATTCAGGACATCGCAGCACCTGTTCAAATGGGGCATCCTGAACGAGAGTCGTCGTCAGAAGATTATCCGCTTCAACAACTCCCTGAAGATGCTGCTCACCAATCAGCAGAACATCTTCGATGGCATGAACATCCGCTATTTCGGTCCCAGCGACGGACACAACGTAGTGGAGTTGGTGGCTACCCTGCGTCAGATTAAGGACATGAAGGGACCTAAGCTGCTGCACATCCATACCGTCAAGGGTAAAGGCTTCCAGGCTGCCGAGGAGGACCCCGTTGTCTTCCACGCCCCCGGAAGGTACGACCCCGAGACTGGCAAGCGTATAAAGTCAGACACCCACAACCTGCCTCCCAAATACCAGGATGTCTTCGGCCATACCCTTTTGGAGTTGGCCAAGGAGAACAGCAAGATTGTAGGTGTTACACCCGCTATGGCTACAGGCTGCAGCATGACCTTCATGATGCAGGAGATGCCTGGTCGCACCTTCGACGTTGGAATAGCCGAGGGACATGCCGTGACTTTCTCTGGCGGAATGGCCAAGGAAGGCCTGCTGCCCTTCTGTAACATCTATTCCAGCTTCTCGCAGCGTGCATTCGACAATATCATACATGATGTTGCCCTGAACAAGCTGAATGTAGTATTCTGCTTCGACCGCGCAGGACTGGTCGGTCAGGACGGCCCCACACATCACGGAGCCTTCGACCTCGCTGCCCTTCGCCCCATCCCTAACCTCACCATCTCCTCTCCCATGAACGAGCACGAGCTGCGCCATCTGATGTACACAGCCCAGCTGCCCGACAAGGGACCCTTCGTCATCCGTTATCCGCGCGGACGAGGCGTGCTGGAGGATTGGCATTGCCCCTTCCAGGAGATTCCCGTTGGCAAGGGCAGATGCCTGAAGGAAGGAACAGACGTTGCCATCCTGAGCTTAGGCCCCGTGGGCAACCTTGTAAGCCAGGCTATTCAGGAGTTGGAGGGTCAGAACATCAGCATTGCCCATTACGACATGCGATTCCTGAAACCCATCGACGAGGAGATACTCTCATACGTAGGAACCCATTTCCAGCGCATCATCACCATAGAGGACGGTGTCAGGAAGGGCGGACTGGGTTCTGCCGTACTGGAATATATGGCAGACCACAACCTACAGCCCAGCATAACACGCCTTGGACTACCCGACAACTTTGTGGAACACGGAACGCCCGAGGAACTCTATCATATTGTAGGACTTGATGTTGAATCCATTAAAAAGGCCATTTTATGAAGATTGTAATATGTGGTGCAGGAGCCGTCGGAACTCATCTGGCGGAGTTGCTCTCCAGAGAGAATCAGGACATCATCCTCATCGACGAGAATCCTGAGAAGACAGCCCGACTGACCCAAGGCGGACAATACGACTTGATGACGCTGAACGTGGCACCCACCTGTATCAGCGGACTCAAGGAAGCTGGTGTGCCCAAGGCCGACCTTTTTATTGCTGTCACGCCCGAAGAGACACGCAACATAACCTGCTGTATGCTGGCTCACGCTTTGGGAGCCAAGAAGACAGTGGCACGTGTTGACAATGCCGAATATACGCGCAACGACTATAAGGACCTGTTCCACAAGATGGGTATCGACTCCATCATCTACCCCGAGGCTTTGGCTGCCAAAGAGATTCTGGATGGCCTGAAACGCTCATGGGTCAGACAATACTGGGAGGTTCAGGGTGGCGCCCTTGTGATGCTGGGCATCAAGTTGCGCGAGACAGCCCATGTCATCAACATCAAGCTTCGCGACCTCTGTAACCAGGACACGCCCTACCATGTGGTGGCTGTGAAACGTGGAGACGACACCATCATCCCCGGCGGTAACGATATGTTGCTGGACGGTGATATTGCCTACTTCATGACAACCAAGAAGCACATCCAGCACATACGTCAGATTGTGGGCAAGGAGAACTATGCCGACGTACGCGACGTGATGATTATGGGTGGAGGACGCACCACTGTTCATGTGGCAGAGGGCATGCCCGACTTCTACACCCTGAAGATTATCGAGCAGAACGAGGAACGCTGCATGCAGCTGAACGAGATACTCGACGACAGCGACATACGCATCATCCAGGGCGACGGACGCGACACAGCCCTGCTGATGGACGAGGGACTGAAGGATGTGCAGGCCTTTGCCGCCCTTACACCCGAGACGGAGACCAACATTCTGGCCTGTCTGGCTGCCAAGCGTATGGGTGTTCGCAAGACCGTTGCCTTGGTCGAAAATACCGACTATGTCTCTATGGCTGAGAAGCTGGATATTGGCACCATCATCAACAAGAAGATGATAGCTGCCGGACATATCCATCAGATGATGCTGAAGACCGACGTAGCCAATGTCAAGTGCCTGACCATTGCCAATGCCGATGTGGCAGAGTTCCTTGCCAACGAGGAGAGCCCCATCACCAAGGCCGAGGTAAAAGACCTGCGTCTGCCTGCGGGAGTAACCTTGGGTGGTTTGGTACGCAACGGCACAGGTTATCCCATCTATGGTAATACCAGGATTATGCCAGGGGATGCTGTTGTGATATTCTGCAAGAGCGGTTTAATCAAGAAGATGGACCGCTACTTCTCCAAGCCCACCTCGGCTGTCAATCGCATAATGTCCTCCTTCAGCAACTGATACTGGGGACTGCTCTTAAAGCCCGTACTCTTACGTAACATCTGATCTACAGGCATCTGGCTATGTCTGTAGCTTGCCAGCTCGTTCTGTTTCTGCGTCTCGTGAACGGCCAGTTCGTTAATCTCCCTTTCGCGTTCCCTGCGCAGGATATTGCAGACGGGCGTCAGCAGTGTCATCACCACATTCTCGAAGAGCGTATGCCCGTGCATATACAGGTAGCAGTTTTCGGGCTTGATGCCCATCTCCTGCAGTTCAGCCTTTAAGAGAGGGTATGTCTTGTGGCCCTCAGGGAAAGTCCGCTGCAGCCATCCCATACATTTGTTCACCCTGCGACGAACCTTATCCAGGGTTGGCTCCACATTACGTGGATTGATATTATGGAACGACACCGTATCACAGAAGTTGCCCATCGAGAATTCCTTGAAGTGGTTGTATCTGTAAGCCCAGATGTTCCACACAAAGAGGGGCCATATAATCAGGCTGTATTCAGTCATAAACTGCTCAAAGTCCATCAAGGGCCTATCGTTCAGCGTACTCATCACGCAGGTAGAATGAAGGCTGGGAGCATAGCATTGGAAGTTTTCGATGGCATAGACATAGGTATGCATCACGTATGGGCAGTTGCAGATGTATTTGCTCACCTCGGTGCGACCCTGCAACAACCAGTCGTAGTCGGCATCCACGCAGGCAATCATATACTCGCCCAACCCCTTGCCCAGTTGGTTCATCAGGGTGGTCTTCTTGCCCTTGCCCAGGGTAGTACGGCTGGGCAGCATCACCTCGAAGTAGAACTTATCCGTTTCGAAATCCTGCAAGACAGAGCGCCAGAAGAACACATCATCGTAGCTCTCCACGTAAGCCACAATCCTTTGGCGTGCGTTCTTAGGCTGCAGCCTGTTGGCCGAAGCAATATAATGCGAGGTAAGATTGTCTTGCAGGCGTTTGCTCATATCACGAAACTATATCCTCCACATCCGTCACGCAGTCAGCCCATCCGTTCATGATAACGGCGGGGCTATGGGTCGTCAGGATAATCTGTGCATTGGGATTCAGGTCGCGAATCAGGGAAACCAGCTGCTGCTGCCACTCCACGTGCAGGCTCACCTCCGGTTCGTCCATGAACAGCGTATAGTGGCGCTTGTTCTGCACCAGCACGGAAAGCAGGATAATCAGCATCTGCTTCTCACCGCTCGACAGCTTGTAGGGCGAGAGCGTCTCGCCAAAGGAGTCGAAGTACAGTTCGTTCTTGTCGCGCAGGATGGTCTTTCCCGTCTCCTTGAAGAGGCTGTCCACCACATCCTGGAAATGTGCCTTCTCCTGTGCCAACTGCTGCGCCTTCTCCTGTGCTTGCGGATCCTGCTTGGTAAAGAGCTCCACCATCTGATTGCTCAGGGTCACCTGGAAATCCAGGTAACGGCGCTGCAGCACATAGATATGGAAATCCAGTTCCGTTTGCAACTGCGTATCAGTCACTTTTTTCATAATGTCACCACTCAGCACGGGGCGGTCAAAGGAACGTATCACGTCAAAGTCCACACAGTGTGCCCCCTCCACGTCATACTCCAGCTTCACCCCATCGGCCTGACGGTCCAGCTTGTCTATGTTCAGCAAGTGCATGATAACCCTGTTCAGGATGGTGCTCTTGCCCACACCGTTTACACCGCTCAGGATATTAACGCCTGGATTCAGGTTCCACTTAACGTGTTTCTTTCCATTCCACAGCGATTCTATCTCGATGCTCTTGATATAGTTGGCAACCTCTTTCATAGCTTTAGAAGATTGTGGTTGAATTCCATGAATATAGTTCTTTTCTTGCCGAAAAGTATCCCAGTGCCCTCTCCAGCTTATCCTTTGTCAGGGGAATGTGAGCCATATTGGCACTGTCGCGTCCTATGTACTTTCTGATTTTGTTGGGCAGGAACTTCCATTGCTGCTGGATGGTGTCATCCTCCACCCTATCCAGCCCCACGTAAGCCACGATAACAGGCAGGCGGAAGCGGTTTACGGCACGACTGATCTGCCAGTTCAGCATAGGACTTTCCACGGCTGTCAACTGGCTGGAGATAACCAGCAGGTTGTCTGCCGACTCCATCAGTTTCAGGAAACGGTTCTTCAACGTACTGTCTATCAGATCGTCATGTTCCGACGAGAACTCAATCTCCTCCATGTTCAGGAAATGGAATCTGTCGGGGTTCTGCCTTTCCCATTCCCGCAGCTGCAGAAAAACGGAAAGATTACTGTTCACGTGGTCAATCACACCCGCCGAATCAAAAGCCACATACGTCTTATTGTTGTTCATAGAACATAAATTAAAGCAATTCTAATAGCAAAGTTACACTTTCTGTTTCAAATATGCAAGTATATTTTTTCACTTCCCAAGAATAAATGCTATTTTTGTACCAAAGAAGCCAGATGATAGATAATAGATGATAGATAATAGATGATAGATAATAGATGATAGATGATAGATAATAGATGATAGATAATAGATGATAGATTAGGGAATAATTTTCAACTTTCAATTCTCAATTTTCAATTTTCGAAATGAAAAGAAGAACATTTATCAGAACCAGTGCCTGTGGCGCAGCAGCACTTGCCATTTTAGGAACAAGCACTCCGGCTTATGCCACAGAAAGAGCCAAGAAGAACACCACCCTGAAGACACCCCAGCAGGAAGACCCCTTCCATCTGGGTATGGCAGGATGGACATTCCATAAGTTCGACCTCCAGAAGACCCTCGAAACCATGAAGCAGCTGGATGTCCACTACCTCTGCATCAAGGACTTCCACCTTCCACTCGACAGTACCGACGAGCAGATTGCCGCCTTCCACCAGAAGCTGGCTGAGTATGGCGTTACGGGCTATGGCGTAGGACCCATCTATATGAAGTCCGAGGCCGAGGTGGACCGCGCCTTCCAGTATGCCCAGCGTGTAGGAGTAAAGGTGCTGGTGGGTGTTCCCAACTACGAGCTCCTGGATTATGCAGAGCAGAAAGTCCGCCAGTACGATATCCGCCTGGCCATCCATCTGCATGGGCCCGACATGCCCATGTATCCCAATGCCCTGGACATCTGGAACAATGTCAAGGACCGCGACCCACGCATGGGCATGTGCCTGGACATAGGTCACAACCTGCGCTACGGCAGCGACTCCCTTTCCGACCTCCGCCGTTACCACACCCGCGTCTTCGATATCCACCTGAAGGATGTCACCGGCACCACCAAGGCCGACAAGAGCGTAGAGCTGGGCCGTGGCCGTATCGACTTCCCCCTGTTTGTAAAATTACTTCGCAAATACAGCTACAGCGGCAGCGTCAGCTTGGAGTATGAAAAGGACATGAGCAACCCCTTCATGGGCATAGCCGAGAGCATAGGCTACTTCCGTGGGGTATGCTACGGCACCAAGTAAAGGAACTGACCAATAATCGACAAAGAGCAATCTCCGCTTGACATTATTGCCCTTTACATGAAACATAAATCATCGACGTGGATTTAACTTTAGAACCCTTTCCACCACCTTTTGCAACGGCATTTAAAGCCTTTCAGAAAGGGCTTTCTTCCCTTTTAGCAAACAGCAAGTACGACTTTCCTGCCTAACAAACAACAAAAAAGAAACAAATTCTCATCTTGCCCCCTATGCTATTGCCGCATCATTTTATAGGCACGATAGCCTTGAATCTGCACCATGGCATTGCCACCTTGTACACCTCTACGGAAGCTGCAGGAACGTGGAGTGTGGCAGAAAGAATAGGTGAATAACCAAATGCGCAACAGTCTGTTATCGGAACGCTCTCTGCGTAGCAATATACATCCTCCAGGCTATCACAGCCATAGAAAGCACTATTTCCTATTGATTTCACACTGTTAGGGATTGTCACTGATGTCAGACCATGGCAGCAATAAAAAACATAGCCCCCTATGTTTGTCACGCTATTGGGGATTACGGTATTCTTACAGCCGGCAATAAGAGTATTGGTGACAGTTTCTATGATAGCGTTACAATTATCACGGGAGTCGTATACTTTATTTCCATCTTCAACAGATATGGATGTCAAGCCAGAGCAACCAGAGAAAGCACCCTCTCTTATTTCTGCTACCCCTTTAGGGATTGTCACTGATGTCAGACCGGAGCAGCCCCAGAAAGTACTGTATCCTATTGATTTCACCTTGTCTGGGATTATCACTGATGTCAGTCCTAAACAACCAGAGAAAGCACCGCCTCGTATCTTTTTCACGCTGCCCGGAATTATAGTATTCTTACAGCCAGCAATAAGAGTATTGGTGGCTGTGTGTATTACCGCATTACAATTATCACGGGAATCATACACTGTATTTCCATTATCAACGGATATGGATGTCAAACCAGAGCAGCCACAAAAAGCACCGTATCCTATTGATTTTACACTATTAGGGATTATTATCGATTTCAAACTGATGCAGTCAGAGAAAGCATTGTTTTCTATTGATTTCACATTGTTACCGATTGACACCGATTTCAGACCAAAGCAGCCATCGAAAGCATGGTATCTTATTGATTTCAAACTATTGGGGATTGTTACTGATGTCAGGCTGTCGCAGTAAGCGAAAGCATAGCCCCCTATTGACTTCACGCTATTTCCAATTGTCACTGAAGTCAAGTTCTTGCAATACCCGAAAGCATCAGCGCCTATTTTTCTCACGCTGTTGCCGATTAACACCGATTTCAGGCTGTCGCAGTAAGCAAAAGTATAGTTTTCAATTTTTCTCAAGCTGTCGCCGATTGTCACTGAGGTCAAGTTCTTGCAACCGTGAAAAGCACCGTGTTCTATTGATTTCACACTATTAGGGATTGTCACCGATGTCAAACTCTTGCAGCCCCAGAAAGCATTATGTTCTATTTTTCTCACACCGTTGCCGATTGTCACAGATGTAAGGCCGGAACAATCATTGAATGCATCGTATCCAATTTTCGTAACGCTGCCCGGGATGTTTACCATAGTTAGGCTCTTACACTCAGAGAAGGCACCATCTCGTATTTTTTTAACGCTGCCTGGGATTACTGTATTCCTACAGCCAGCAACAAGAGTATTGGTTGCTGTGTGTATTATAGCATTACAATTATCACGAGAGTCGTATACTTTATTTCCAGTTTCAACGGATATGAATATCAAACTGTCGCAGCCTTCGAAAATATCGTCTCGTATTTTTCTCACACCATTGCCGATTGTCACCGACATCAGCCTTTTACAACCAGAGAAAGCACCTTCTACTATTGATTTTACACTATTAGGAATTGAAACCGAAGTAAGGCTGGAGCAGTCAGAGAAAGCATAGTTCCCTATTGCTGTCACACTATTGGGGATAGTTACAAAAGTGAGGCTGTCACAACCTTTGAAAGCATAGTATCCTATTGATGTCACGTTATAGGTTACATTATCACATGTTACAGTCTCTGGAATCGTCACTTTCCCCTTGTATTTTAGAGGACCAAATGTTACTATGGCGTTCTTATGCTTACCGTATACATAAAAGTCGTAATAGATACCATCAATTTCAGCATCATATGCACTTGCCGTCAGCACCGACAGCATAACTAAAAGAAAAAGCAATACTTTTTGTTTCATATTGACAAATAGGATTAAGGAATAGGACTCGTATTTCAATACAAGATTTTTGTTGTTAGTTGTAGATTCCGCCTACAAAGTTAATATTATTTTTTGAATACGTACACAGATATGGAAGAAAAAAACTTCAACACATTGAGCGTACACCAACGTCTCATCTACGAGCCATCTTCGTGCCTTCCACCTTACCACACTCTTGGTGCAGCACAAAGGAGGGCATCCCAAGCCCACACTTGCACCCTCCTCGAGCCTACACGTGTAGACTCCTGGGGGTAGTAACACGTGCAGACTCCCGAGGCAACAAAAGCCACCCACAGAGTCCATTCAATAGCAATACGCCGTTTCGCTGGTAGTGATACGGCGTTTCGCTCTTTCGAGTAATCTGAATACTCTGAACAATCCGAGTAATCCGAGAACTCTGATTATTCTGATTCATTGCTATTGATAATTGTGGATATTATCAAAACTCCCCCCTACTCTACCAAGAACCAGGGGTTGTGCAGGTCTTCTTTATTGTAAACAAGGGGTTGGCCAGTGTGAACATCCACCACATGACGACCTGCGGCACGGGCAATGGCATCGCCTGCGGCGGTGTCCCACTCCATAGTGGGAGCGAAACGGGGATAGGCATCGGCAACACCCTCTGCCACCAAGCATATCTTGATGCTGCTGCCACTGCTCACCAGCTCTACATGGGGATGCTTGCGCCTTGCCTCCTGGATGTAAGCTTCCGTCTCGGGCGACATGTGACTGCGACTGGCGACGATAACGAAAGGAGAAGACCCTCTCCCGACCTCCCCCTCTATGGGGAGGAGATTTTTTGTCGCCACCTTCAAGAAGGGGGCTTCTTTCCATGCTCCTTCACCTACAATACCATAATACAATATACCAGTGACGGGGATATAAATTACGCCCAAAACGGGGGAGCCGTCCTCTACAAGGGCTATGTTAACGGTGAATTCTCCGTTCTTCTTGATAAACTCCTTGGTGCCGTCCAGAGGGTCGACCACCCAAAGGCGCTTCCACATCCGACGCTCGGCATAAGGCAGGTGCTGGCCTTCCTCGCTCAGCACGGGGATGCCCGTATCCCGAAGATGACGCATGATGCAGAGGTGAGCGGCCTTATCGGCTAAGGTGAGAGGGCTGTTGTCGGCCTTCTTCTCTATGCCGAAATCCTGACTGGGGTCGGTATAGATTCTCATAATCTCTGCCCCAGCCTCTACAGCTGCCCTCCTGGCAATCTCAAGCAAGCGCTTCATCATCAGAGCATCTTAAGGGCTAACTTGATGACCTTCTCGACGGGGGCATCAGGCTCGTCCCTGAGTATCTGCTGCACAACCTTGTGAGTAGGTGCAGGGCTGAAGCCCAACATGGTAAGGGCAGAAACGGCCTCGTTCTGCACTTCGGTATTGAGTGCCGAAGCTTGGGCACCGAGCATAGAGCCACCTCCACCGGCAGCTGCATCAACACCCAGGGCACCTATCTTGTCCTTGAGATCGACAATAATACGCTGGGCTGCCTTGGGACCGATACCCTTCACCTGCTTTAGCATCTTGTCGTTGCCCTCGCTGATGATGTTACAGAGCTCGGCTGGCGTGGTAGCAGACAGTATCATACGGGCCATGGCGGCTCCGATACCGCTAACGCTGGTCAGCAGCAGGAACAACTCCCGCTCGACACGGGTAGAGAAGCCCCACAGCTGATAGGCATCTTCGCGGATAGATTCTGTTATCCACAACTTGACGCTTTCCTTTCCCTGAATGCCGGAAAAGGTGTTCAAACTTATGTTTACGCCATACCCTACTCCGTTGCAGTCGATAACAGCCAAGGCGGGGGTGAGGTCGGCAAGGGTTCCTTTGAGATATTCTATCATAACTTTAAAGTGAAGAATGAAGAGTGAAGAGTGAAGAATTTGCTACCGCTGTAAACAATTCTCAATTCTCAATTATTACAATGGCAAAGTTAGGCGTTTTTTCTGAAAAAAGAAAAAAAGATAAAGAAAATTCCCTTGTCGAATAATAAATAGGGCTACATGTACGTTATTTGTTTAACGTGAGCGCGCGAAAATTCATATCAATAATATTAGTGTTGGTAAGCTTAAACCTGCTTGCCACCATGAATACTTGGCCTATGGAGGCCGAGGCTTCACCTTTTGAAGCCCCTGCTGATACCGTCGTACAGAAACGCAAACCCAGATTCAGCGTACGTAAGACGGGAACAGAGAATCAAGACGAGTTGAAAACCAAGAGTGCCGACCTGAAGGAGCCGGATAACCTGAAGACGGATGTCATCTACGACGAGAAGGACAACACCTACACCGTAGGTACCATCCTGGACAAGACTGCCAGCACAGGCAAAGGCGGCAGGACCGGCAAAACCAGCACCACCAGCACCAGTACCAGTCAGGGAACAGCGGGAATCATGACGCTGGGTCAGGCTACCAGCTACCTGAACGCCCCATTGCTGATGACACCCGAGGAATACAAGAAGTGGTCGCTGAAGAACAGCATGCAGGCCTACTGGCGCAAGAAGAATGCTGATGCCTTCGAGGCAGAGGGCAAGAACAAGTTCGACTTCTCGGACATGCACTTCGACTTAGGACCAGCCGAGAAAATCTTCGGTCCCGGCGGTGTTCAGATTAAGACACAGGGAAGTGCCGAGCTGAAGGTGGGCATCAACACCAAGAAGGTGGACAACCCGGCCCTGGCTGCATCAAGACGTAAGACGATGGGCTTCGACTTCGACCAGAAGATCAACCTGAGCATGAACGGTAAGGTGGGCGACAAGGTGAACATGAACCTGAACTACAACACGGAGGCGAGCTTCGACTTCGACTCTCAGATGATGAAGTTGAAATACGACGGAAAGGAAGACGAAATCATCAAGCTCATAGAAGCAGGTAACGTTTCCTTCCCCAGCAACATGAGTCTGGTGCCCGGCGTAAGCAGCCTGTTCGGTCTGCGTACCGATGTGCAGTTCGGAAAACTGAAGCTGCAGACCGTTATCAGCCAGAAGAAGAGTGCCAGCACGAGCGCCAGCAGCAAGGGCGGTAAGCAGACAACACCCTTCGAGTTCAGTGCCACCAACTACGAGGAGAACAGGCACTTCTTCCTGTCGCACTTCTTCCGCGAGCACTACGACGACTACATGAAGACCCTGCCCACCATAGGCAGTGGCATCACCATCAAGCGTATAGAGATTTGGGTTACGAACAAGAGCGCCAGCACGGAGCACAACAGAAACATCATCGCTTTGGCCGACCTGGGCGAACCTACCCAAATCAGCAACCCTCAGTGGCATTCGAAGGGAATAAACGTTCCCTCTAACCGTTCGAACGATGAGTACGAGACGATTGTGGAGAACTACCCCGAAGCCCGCGATATTGCACAGGCTACTGCCGTGCTGGATGGCATGGGAATCTTTGAGGGCAGTCGCGACTACGAGAAGCTGCAGTCGGCACGTAAGCTGAACAACAGCGAATACACACTGAACGCTTCGCTGGGATACGTGAGCCTGAACACCAACCTGCAGACAGACGATGTGCTGGCCGTAGCATACGAGTACACCTACAACGGCACAACCTATCAGGTGGGTGAGTTCGCTGCGGACATTACCAACAACTCTCAGGCGCTGTATGTGAAGTTGCTGAAGAGTACCACCGGCAGCCCCAAGTTCCCCACCTGGAAGCTGATGATGAAGAACGTATATAACCTGGGAGCTACCACGGTTATGAAAGAGAACTTCCGACTGGACGTGAAATACCTGAGCGACTCGACGGGTGTTTATCTGACCTACCTGCCCGACGAACGTCTGAAGAACACGCCGCTGATTAAGGCACTGAATGCCGACCGCCTGGACGACAAGGGAAACGCTCACAGCAACGGTTACTTCGACTATGTTGACGGCTACACCATCCTGAAGGGCGGACGCGTGGTATTCCCCGTTGCAGAGCCATTCGGCGAGCACATGCGCAAATGGATTGGCGACGATGCGCTGGCCGACAAGTTCTGCTTCCAGGAACTGTACGACAGTACCAAGACCGTTGCCAAGCAGATTGCCGAACACGACAAGTTCCTGATTACCGGTAAGTACAAGGGTAACAGCGCCGGAGAGATCGACCTGGGCGTTGGCAACATCGCACCCGGTTCGGTAAGGGTTACGGCAGGCGGCGTTACGCTGACAGAGAACTCGGACTATACGGTGGATTACAACTTGGGACGTGTAACCATCATCAACCAGAGCCTGCTGGATGCCGGAACCTCTATCAACGCCAGTGTCGAGAGTAACACCGAATACGGCATGCAGCGTAAGACCATGCTGGGATTCAATGCCGACTATGAGTTCAACAAGAACCTGACCATCGGCGGTACCTTTATGTTCCTGAACGAATCGCCCCTGACCACGAAGGTGAACATGGGCAGCGAGCCCCTGAAGAATACCCTGTGGGGCGCACATATCAGTTGGAAGAAGGAGAGCCAGTGGCTGACGAACATGATAGACAAGCTACCTATTATACAATGTACGCAGCCCAGTATGATTACCTTCAACGGCGAGTTTGCACAGCTGATTGCCGGTCAGAACCACAGCGTACAGGGAAGGGCTTCCTATCTGGACGACTTCGAGCAGAGCAGCATAAAGAACAGCCTGACACAGCCCACCTACTGGACGATGTGTAGCACGCCCAGCATGTTCCCCGAGAGCAAACTGTCCAACAACCTGTCCTACGGCTACAACCGCGCCCTGCTGGCTTGGTACTACATAGACCCCATCTTCACCCGAAGAAGCAGTACCCTTACCCCCAGCCATATCAAGAGCGACCTGGACCAGCTGTCGAACCACTATGTGCGCGAGGTACACGAACGTGAGCTCTACCCACAGAAGGCACAGAACAGCTACAACAGCGCCAGCAGCCTGAACGTGCTGAACCTGGCATACTATCCCAACGAGCGTGGTGCCTATAACCTGACTACGGATGTGGATCAGGACGGACACCTGAGGAACCCCCGTTCACGCTGGGGCGGTATGATGCGTAAGATTGACAACACGGACTTCGAGGCACAGAACATACAGTACATAGAGTTCTGGATGATGGACCCCTTCATCTACACAGCAGGTGAGGCTAACAGAGGCGGTGACTTCTACATCAACCTGGGTGAGGTAAGCGAGGATATCCTGAAGGATGGAAAGAAGTTCTTCGAGAGCGGAATGCCCGTTGATGGTAATAGCCAGTACTGGACGGAAGGTCTGTGGGGCCGCATTCCCAACACCACCAGCGTCAACTACTCCTTCAACAACGAGGGTGGTTCACGCGGACGACAGGATGTGGGTCTGAATGGTTTGAACGACGACGAGGAGCAGCAGTACGACACCTACAGGAACTACCTGCAGCAGATTCAGAACATTGTACGCCCCGAGGTGTACGACAGCATCTTCGCCGACCCTGCCAACGATAACTATCACTACTACCGCGGAACGGACTTCGACCAACTAAAGACCTCTATCCTGGACCGTTACAAGCGCATCAACATGCCTCAGGGCAACAGCGCCGACAACGACACCAGACCCGAGAACTACGAGACATCATGGAAGAGTACCCCCGACCTGGAGGACATCAACCAAGACTATACACTGAACGAATACGAGAAATACTATCAGTACCACATCAGTATCCGACCCGAGGATATGGTGGTGGGACGTAACCACATCGCTGATATGCGTACAGCCAGCGTAAAGCTGCGCAACGGCAACACGGAGGAATGTAAGTGGTACCTGTTCCGCGTACCCCTGTCGGACTACGAGGGCAAGGAGGGTAACATCAACGACTTTACCAGCATCCGCTTCATGCGTCTGTTCCTGACAAACTTCCAGAAAGATATTATCCTGCGTCTTGCTACGCTCGACATGGTTCAGGGCAACTGGCGTCCCTACGAGCAGCCACTCTATACTGGTCAGGCTCCTACCAGCAGCGGTACCTTGGAGGTGAGCAACGTCAGCATAGAAGAGAACTCCGACAAGACTCCCGTAAACTACGTGCTGCCTCCCGGCATCAGCCGTATCACAGACCCCGACCAGTCTCAGTTGGTTGAGAACAACGAGCAGTCTCTGTGTCTGATTACACGTAACCTGGCTCCTGGCGACGCACGCGCGGTATATAAGAACTGTACGTATAACATGCGACAGTACAAGCACCTGCAGCTCTTCCTGCATGCCAACGCACTGGCAGAGAACATAACGGAGACCAGCAACGGAGAGTGCAGCGTATTCCTGCGACTGGGTTCGGACTACAAGAGCAACTACTACGAGTACGAGGTTCCCATGCAGCTGACACCCGAGGGTAACTACGACCCCTACAGCGCACTTGCCAGCACGTCTGTATGGCCCGAAGAGAATATGATGGACATTAACCTGGAACTGTTCACAGACCTGAAGAAGCGCCGTAACGCTCAGGTCAGCGCCAACGTCACCACCATCAACCAGCTCTTCTCGGACTACGACAAGGACCACCCCAGCAACCGCATCTCTATTATAGGTAACCCCACACTGGGCGAGGTGAAGACCATCATGATTGGTATCCGTAACAACGGACGTACCGTTAAGAGCATAGAGGTATGGGCCAACGAGCTCCGACTGCAGGAATTCTCGAACAGCGGCGGATGGGCAGCACAGGGTAACCTGAACGTACAGCTGAGCGACCTCGGTTCGGTTAACGTGACAGCCAAATACGTGAAGGCTGGATTCGGCGGCATCGAACAGACCGTAGCACAGCGTACAGACGAGGACAACCTGGACTACTCTATCACCACTAACGTGGAGTTGGGTCGTCTGTTGCCCGAGAAAGCCAAGGTGACCATCCCCATGTACTATTCCTACAGCAAGGAGACCATAAAGCCCAAGTACAACCCATTTGACACGGATATGCTGCTCTCCGATGCTTTGGAGGCTATGGCCACAGAGAAAGAGCGCGATTCGCTGAGCAACCTGACCAACCATGTGGAGGTGAGCAAGAACATCAGCTTCAGCGGTGTTAAGGTGAACATTGCCACACGCAAGCATCCTATGCCCTACGACCCTGCCAACTTCACCTTCAACTATAGCCACTCATCGCAAAACACCTTCGGACAGACCATTGTCTATGAACATGAGTACAACTGGAAGGGAGGTATGAACTACACCTGGAGTCCGAACTGGAAGCCATGGGAGCCCTTCAAGAAAATAAAGGGTAAGAGCAAATGGCTGGATATCGTCAAGGCACAGAATCTGGCTTTCGTACCACAGAACATTACATTCAACACGGATATCAACCGTACCTACTACGAGTTGCAGGAGCGCGACCTGGAGAACTTGGGTAACACCTCTTCTATCCCTGCCAGCTGGAGCCAGAGCTTCCTCTGGAACCGTAGCTTCCAGCTCAGATGGGATATCTTCAAGGCACTGCACTTTAGCTTCAACAGCTCTACGAAGGCCGAGATTGAGGAGCCCTACATGCAGGTGAACAAAGACCTCTACCCCGACCAGTATCAGGCTTGGAAGGACTCTATCAAGCATAGCCTGCTGCACTTTGGCCGTCCGCTGGACTACAACCAGAGTGTACAGATCAGCTACAAGATACCCTTCGAGAAGATTCCCGTTACGGACTGGCTCAGTGCCGATATTGCCTACAACAGCAACTATTCTTGGCGCAGAGGAAGCACACTGGAGGATGGAAGCAGCTTGGGCAATACCATCAACACTCAGCGTAACATCAATGTCAACAGTAAGATTGACCTGGAGAAGATATATAATCACAGTAACTTCCTGAAGGAGGTCAACAAGCGCTTCTCTGCTTCGAACGCTAAGTCGGAGGCCAGCAAGAAGAAACAGCAGAAACAGAAAGAGAAGGATGCCAAGAAGAAGGAGAAGGACAAACAGCTGGATGCACGAATACAAGCCGAGAATGAGGCTATGAAGACAGGCGAACCCGTAGATTCTATCCTTGCCCGACAGAAAGCTGGTCAGCCCAACCGTCAGACCAACAAGAACGGCATCAGCCCCAGTAAGGCTCCCGAAAAGAAAGGCTTCGCACAGGAGGTGACCTTGCTGCCTGACAGCAACATCGTCATCAACCACGGACAGAAGAGCAAGCGTCTGCGCATCACAGCCCTCGATACAGCAGGACACGCCTTCAAGATATATTATAAGAAGAAGGACGACAACACCATCGTGCTGCGTAAGACTCCCGTTGACACCACCAAGATTCGTCTGAACGTGGTGGCTCTGCCCGCCCTCTCCGAGAACAAATGGTACGACTGGGCTCAGGCTGGCGCTCGCTTCCTGATGTCTATGCGTAACATCAGTATATCCTACCGCAACACCTACAATCTGGCTCTGCCTGGCTTCCGTCCCGAGGTTGGCGACATTCTGGGTCAGGGTAAGAGCAACGGATTCCTGGCTCCGGGCATCGGCTTCGGTCTGGGCTTCGTCAACGATAGCTACATAGACACCGCACAGGAACGCGGCTGGCTGATGGGTGCATCGGACGGTGTATCATCGCCCGCCACCTCTGCCACCACAGAAGACGTGCAGGTGAAGATGTCGCTGGAGCCCATCACAGACCTGAAGGTTGACCTGAACATGAGCCGCACGCACAACCGCAACAAGAGCATCCAGTATATGTACCGCGATGCCGACGGCTTCATCCCAACAACCAGCAGCGGTTCGTTCAACATCACCACCATCTCCATCAAGACTGCCTTTGCCAGCGGCGGTTCGGCCAGCAACGGATACTATAGTGCTCCCTTCCAGAAGTTCCGCGAGAATCTGGATCACTACCAGCAACTTGTGACCGAACGATATGCCGGCATCCAGTATCCTGCACGTACAGGCAGGGGCGGCGTTTACAATCCCGAGACAGATGCACCCGTCAACAAATACGGTCCTGATGTGATGATACCTGCCTTCCTGAATGCCTATACAGGTTCCAGCTCGATGGAAATCTTCCCATCACTGATGCGTATGCTTCCCAACTGGAGCATGACCTATAAGGGACTCAGCAACCTGCCTTGGGTACGCGACCACTTCAAGAGCGTTACACTGACACATGCTTACAAGAGCATCTATGCCGTAGGTTCATACAACTCGTACAGCTCGTGGGTAGAGTGCATGGGAGCAGGCAACGGATTAGGCTTTGCCCAGAACACGACAACAGGCGACTATCAGCCCTCCTCAATGTACGACATCAGCTCTGTCAGCATCAACGAGAGCTTTGCACCCCTCATGGGACTGAACATGACGTTCAACAATAACATGACCCTGAAGATGGAGTACCGCACCACCCGCGTGCTGAACCTCAGCCTCACCAGCGCACAGCTGAACGAGACGGGTTCAAAGGACTTTGTCATTGGATGGGGCTACAAGATTAACGACTTCAAGCTGTCCAGCCTCTTCCACTCTAAGAAGGCCAGCGCACGCCAGGAGGCAAGGAACAGAGCCAACAGCAAGAACGGTAATAACAAGAACGGACAGCAAGGCAACCAGAACAATACTAACAATAATAATAGCAGCCGTAGTGGCAAGAACAACTTTGCACATAGCCTGTCCATGCGCTTCGACTTCAGCATCCGCAGCCAGAGCGCTATCAAGCGCGACATCCAGACGAACCTCTGCGAGGCAACCAGCGGACAGAAGGCCTTCAAGACCAGCGCTCAGTTGGATTACTCTATGAGCCGTATGGCAACCCTGAGCATCTACTACGACCGCCAGCGTTCACAGCCTCTGCTCTCCAGCAGCAGCTACCCCACCGTCACCCAAGACTTCGGTTTCAGCATGAAATTCTCGCTGACGAGATAACATGTTTATGAGGTTTTGAGGTTTTAGGGTTATAACCTCAAAACCTCACAAATACTTTTCAAGAAAAAAATGGAACATAGCGTAAAAAAACGGCAGGTCTGAAGTGTCTTATAGGTAGAAGTGCCCCAGAACGGGATGCACAAGAACAAGAACTGATATGCTTGAACAGAGAATACTTGAGGAACTTTTCCGCCAGAACTACAGCAAGATGATTCATCTGGCCAGCGTATTGCTGGGCGATGGCGGCGAAGCAGAGGATGTGGTGCAGGACATCTTTCTGAAATTGGCTGACAGCGACATCCTTCCCCAAAACGACAGCTATCTGATGGCTGCCGTCAGAAATGCCTGCCTGAACAGAATCCGGCAGATGCAAGTGCACCAGAGGGTGAGGAACCTGCTGCCTATCGAGACAGAAACCGACCAGCTGCCCGCCAACCTGGAACAACTGGACGATATTTCAGCCTATGTGGATGAGCAACTGGAAGAGCCGCACCACAGTATCTTCCGCCTTCGCTTCGACGAGGACCTGACCGTCGCGGAGATTGCCCGCAGGCTTAATCTGAATCCGAACACCACCTACAAGTATCTCATACAGAGCATTCAGAAAATTAAGAACCACTTCAAACACGAAAACTATGAAAGAGGAGAAATCTATCCGGCAGCTTCTGGAAATGCTCGATAATCCTGATGCTTATACCGAGCAGGAAATCCGCGATATCATCAATCGTAACGAAGATACCCGCGAGGCCTATCGCCTGATGGTGGAAACTAAGCGCAGCATCCGTCATTCCCATGCCAATAACCTTACCAACGTTGATGCAGCCTGGAAGCGGTTCAACAGAAAACGCAAGGCTCAGAAGCAACGCTTTAACTGGATGAAATTTGCAGCCTCGCTCATCATCGTGTTGCTCATTACCGGCGTTTCCTTAGCTGCGTATCGTGCAGTAACGACACCCAAGCAAACCAAAGAGACAAAGGTTGATGAGGAATATGCGGACAAGAAGATGTTGCGCGCTTGGTTTGTGCCTGAGGATTGTAAGCATCCTATTATAAAGGAACGTGGCAGTGCTATCTTGGTATCGTGGTGCAAAGGGACATGGATTGTGAATGGCGACGATTCCTTTGTAGAGGAACATCCCTTCTGCGTTTGGAGCTACTCATTTCATGTAAAGAACACGACTATCAGGCTTGACGGCAAAGTCTTGGACATTAGCAATCTGCCAGACCTTCCTGCTTCAGCGCTGAAGAAGATGGACATCCACTACAATGAGGATGGTCACGGAACAGTCTATCTTAGCACCAAACCAGTTCAGGTTCCAGTCAACGTGAAGGGCAACATTAACCCGGAACTGACCATTTTGCTGACTGGCACAGTGCCCAAGGGAGCCTATCAGCCCGTAACCATTTGGAAGAGCGAGGGCATCAAGGAGAGCTATGACTGCCACGACTATATTTACACCCAGTGGACAGGCAAATGGGAGAACATACATCAGCACCTCAAAGAAGTAGCCATTCGCAAGGACCATCATGTTCGCGTCAACATCTGCAAGGGCACTCCTCAGAAACACATTGATCGCCTCAAGAACATCATGAACGAATGCGGTGTGACCAACTACGAACTGGTAAAGCAATAACACACAACTAATTCAATAAAATCATGAAACATCTCATTTCTTGGATGAGGGCCGCAACCCTCATCCTGCTACTGCTGTGCTCCATCTGTCAAGGCAAAGCACAATCAGAGAACCTTCTATGGCCTGTCAAGGGACAAAAGGCTGGTACAAACATTCTGCTTCGTCCGCAAGACCCGCTGGACCATGAGGTGAACTATTGCAACCTTATCATCGGAGCTAAGGAAGGCACGGAAGTTATTGCTCCGGCTGACGGCGTGGTTACGAGGCAGATGCTTACTTATCGTTCCGGCCTGTACCAATGCAGAACTTATAGCTATGACGATGCCAGGACCTTTGATGCCATGCGTAAGAAAATGGAGGAAGAATCTGATGTCCGTGACCCTAAGAAGTATATCAATGGCGACATTGGGCTGAAACTTGCTGATGGCAGGGAAATCAATTTCTGCGGACTTCGCGGTAATGCGGCATTCAAATCAGGCCAAAGCATAAAGGCTGGAACAGTACTGGGTACGGTTAGCTACGTGTTCGAGAAAATTGGTGAGCCGCACATTTTCATCTCTGTAAGCAAAGGCGGAAAACCCCTCGACCCCATGACGCCTTTCGGATTGCAGACAACGTTCAAGGAGGGTGAGGCGTTCACACCACCAGAGAAGCTTACCCGAGAGCAGGCCAACGAGGACTTCGATTTCTTTATGGAGAGCCTTCGCGAATGTATTCCTTCCTATCGTGACATCATCACACCAGAGCTTGAAGCAGAGTTCGTACGCAATTGTAAGGCAAAACTAGATGCCGATTCGGTCAGCTTTACTACACTTTACGACATAGTGGGCGATGCCTTTACGGCCCGTTTCTTTCATGATTCCCACGCCTGGAGGCAATCTTCCAACCCATTCCCTAATCCCAGCAGCAACTTTCAGTACCCAGCCATCATGCTCTGTACATTAGGTGACCGCATGTTTGTGCGTCAGGTACAGCCGGGTTATGAGGAATATATCGGCAAGGAGGTAGCTACCGTCAATGGCATCACTGCTAAGGAGCAGGCGGCTCATGTCCGTCAGAAAACTGAACATTATGATGCTAAGGTAGAATCCACGGTTGCCATACAGATGCTGGCAAACTGGTGGGGGCAATACGACGACACATTCACTGGTACAGGAGCACACCTTACCTTTACCGACGGCACCAGTGTGGATGCGCCTTATCTGAAGCGCGACCAAGTAAAACGCTACACGCCACAACCAACTGGCCCCATCGCCTATTATGTACATAAGAATCAGAACAGAAAGGAGGAGTGGAGCTTTAAGATGCTGAATGATAAAACGGCTCTTTTGACGTTGGCTCACTTCCACTTAAATGAAGTACAGCTGGACAATATAGCAGACAGCCTAAAGGCTCACGCAAAAGTACCTAACCTTATTATTGATGTACGTGATAACTATGGGGGAGATGCCGATTGCGAGGGACGGCTCCTGAATATGTTCCTGTTTGAGAAGCCTGTGACTTTCAACTGTCAAATGGTAAACAGCAACAGCACCTACCGCAGCTTTAATCATTGCTTCAACTGGACCCAAGACATGAAGCCATTCGAAGACTTCGTGAAGATAGAGGGCAAAGAGGGATTTTATAACAGAGATGCATTTTCTGAGATAAAGACTTCTGCAAAGCCTACGAAGAATGATGCTATTTACAAAGGAAAACTTTACGTTCTAATCAACGAGGGCTCTGTTAGTGCCGCAACTGACTTCCCTGCCCATCTGGTACGTGCCAAGCGTGCCGTAAGTATCGGACGCGAAACTGCTACGGCCTATCATTATATGACTGCCTTGAAGTTTGCCCGTCTGTTCCTACCCAACACGGGGATAGAATATCACCTGCCTCTTGTTAAGGCCATTACAGCAACCGAGGTTTCAGAGCGCTTCCCCTATGGCAGAGGCTTATTGCCCGATATTGAAGTTCCCCTGACCCAAGAAGAGGTTTTCTTCTCTACAGAGGATGTAATATTGAACAAGGCATTAGATGTTATAAAACAAGGAACTGCCGCAGAGTAATTAGGGATCAGGCTCCTCTGACCCGCTGACAGAAAAAACCGTCTCCTCGGAATGAAGAGACGGCTTTTTGTTTTGGAAGAGAGGGCTATATCATATAGCCCTCTCCTCGGGGAAAAGTAAAAAACCTATTAACTAATTAAACTATCTGTTCTTTTTATAAGAGATTAGGGGTTAGCGTAACTACATTCTTACCGTATAGGTTCCGGCGGCGTATTCCTTGGATGTGGATTCACCGGGCAGCGTAACGGTAGCAGTAGTGCCGGCAGGGATGGTAAACTTCCAAATCCACTTGTTGCCCTTATACTTCCATTCACTCTTGATAACACCTGAGGCACTCTTGTATTCTGCCTTCAGGAATCCCAAGCGCTTGTCGGGAACAGGACGCATGATGATATGCTTGAAGCCAGGTTGCTTAGGATCTGCAGCAATACCCGCAGCCGTCTCCCAAATCCATTCACAAACACAGCCATAGGCATAATGGTTGAAGCTGTTCATGCCGCGTGGACCCATTCCCTTATCCTTCATGTAGCTGTTCCAACGCTCCCAGATGGTAGTGGCACCATTGTCAACCGAATACAGCCAACTGGGGTTCTTACGCTGGAAGAGCAGTTCGTAGGCGATATCACTCATACCGTTCTCGGTGAGCGTCTGCATCAGGATGCTGGTACCCAGGAATCCGGTCTGCAGGCAGTTGCCGTGCTCGCTGAAATTACGGCGCAGGCGGGCTATCATCGACTCCTTGGCAGCACCGCTTACCAACTGAAGCTTCAGCGCGAAGAGGGCGGGTGTCTGCATGGTGTTCAATATCTCCGTCTTGAAGGTTCCGTCAGGATTCAGGAACTGTGTCTGCAGGTAGTTCTGGGCCTCACGCACCATTATCTCGTACTTCTGCACGTTACGTCCGGTAGCGGCAGCCATGTCACGCATCATACCGGCATCCATCATCCAGTAGCTGGCACACAGGTAGTTCCAGTAGCTGACAGCATCTGGCAACGGTCCGTCTGCATTGAAGGCGCCACGGCCGCAACTCTCCAGCGCCTCATAGCTCAGCCAGTCAGCCCACTGGTAGTTGCCGTT
>CAMOMP010000008.1:0-73655 GCA_946619915.1 uncultured Prevotellaceae bacterium
CCCTCGCCCATGGGAGCGACTGGGGGCTGTAGAGTAGCCACTGAATGTGGCTGCGGCCCCACAAAGGGGAGCGAATCCCCATTCGCGACGGAGTTCGGGTTAGAGGTGAGGCTGATAATTGATAGTACTTCATGGCTGACCTGTATTTGTTACGGAATAACCTACCAAACGATCGTAGCGCTCACCTTGTCCACGATAGTAAACCAGTACGCTGTATTCATTCTCTGTCTGATAAAAATCACCTTCTGTACGAACCGTAGCGCCATCTTGCTGTCTGTACTGATAACTGTAGTAGCCCTGTTTCAGCAAAACGGCAGCATGATATTGCTTATTGATATCGTCGTACTCCATCTTGCATTCCGGATTAAAGGTCTCGCCCGTCCATTGTCCACAGACATAGACATCGCCACCAGGAAGTCTGGGACTCTGCAGGTAGAAGTGCACCACCACGTATTCCGCTGTGATGGCATCATCCACATCGTCGGAACTGCGTAAGACATATACGCCATTCTGGTCCTTCAGATATGAATAGTTATGCTGAGGCTCATCGGCAAAAAGCGTTGCATGATAGTAAGGATCGAACCAATCCATTCGCTCCACGCCCATTGCCGTACGATGAACATCCAAAATTTCGAACCTATGGAACTCGCTACCCGCCGAGAAGATAAGCTTCCTATTATGCGTAAACTCTATACCCGCATTATTACGGATATTAGGCACAAGGCCTGTCACGCGGTTATCCCAACGACGGTTCTGGAAAACAACCACCTTCAGCTCACGCTGCGGATCAACCACATTGAGGGTTCCGTATCCGATGCCAAGCGTTACCTGCTGATGGTCTCTGTTGAAATCGATATCTGTATTACTGCTAACCTGAGTCCTGATACTGGCCACACTCTCATACATACAGAACTGGACTTCCAGCACTGGTGTATCCTCAGACATATCATCATCCTCGTGGAAAATCTGCAGGCAATAGTTGCCGCTCAACAAAGGACGAAGCTGCTGAGAAGGCAGTTGCAAGCGATAATGTGTGTAAATTTGCGTGGTATTAAAGCTCTTCTCGTACTCCTCGACCAACTGATTGTTGAGGCCTGCCATATAATCGCTCTCGAAAATCTCGTCCGAAGGTTCCCAGTTGGCAGTACAATGCTGCAGGTGATAGACGTAGCGTTGGTAGTCATGGCTCATCTCATCCCATTCTATAGATAAGGTGTGCCTTTTCCTCATGGATAAGATGGGAGGCAGGGTCGGATCATCATCCACAATCACAGTAAGCGTTTTTACATTCTCGTCATAAATACGCTGTACCTGAGCTGTTGCCAGGCACGGAAGGACTAGTAAAAATGAGAAAATGTAAAAATGCAAAAATGATAACCCAAATACTTTCTTCATGGCTTTCCTTTGTTTTAGCTTAAATCCTCTTCGCCCTTTAATCTGGGCAAAACCCAATGGTATTTAACGGCAAGAACCCTGATGAGTATTACCATAAAGCTACTCAGGAGAGCATTCACCTCGACCGACATACCCAGTCTTACACCTAATATGTATATGAGACCGCCTGCTACACAGGCCAATGCATATATCTCCTTACGGAAAATCAAAGGCACCTCGTTGATGAACACGTCACGGATAACACCGCCTGCGGCACCCGTTATAGTTCCCATAGTGATGGCAGTCCAATAAGGGAAGCCCATATTCAGCGTCTTCTCTATACCGATGACATTAAAGAGGGCCAGTCCGATAGTATCGAAGATGAACAACGTATTCTTCTGACGAATCAGGTGCTTTCCGTATGCCATAACGAAGAATACGGCTATGCCACAACAGATAAAATAGCTGCTGTTGGTCATCCAGAACGGATTTACGCCCAACATCAAGTCACGAAAGGTACCACCACCTATTGCAGTTGCCATACCCACAATCCATGCCCCGAAGACATCGAAGTGCTTAGCCGATGCCAAACGGATTCCGGACAATGCGAAGGCAAAAGTTCCTATGAATTCTATTACCACAAAGGATGTGGGAAGCCTGAGTGTGGTTCCCATCTCCTGTAAGATGTCAAGTAACCAATCCACTATGCTTGTATATTTTAATCAGAAACCAAACCTAATTCCTTCCAACCGACAACCATCTCTGTGGCATCGGCCAATGCTGTCTGTGCATCCACCTCATACTCCTTGCAGAGCAAGTCAGCCAGTTCCTGGCAGGTAAATTCCTTGCCAATAACAGCATTCCACAAGTAGGCAGCAGATTCGTTCAGGCTGATTACCTTGCTGAAATCAATATTCTTACGGCCATAGGCCACAATAACATTCTCGTCACATACTGTACGGAGTTCAAAACCTTCGTTTATTTTCATATTCAAAGACCCCTTCCTAAACCTCCCCCTCTATGGGAAGGGACTGCAATCCAGGGTGCGGGCAGTTTAAATATTGATATTTGACTTTATGTTTTCTAATTAGAAAGGGTCCTCCCCTTAGAGGGGGAGCGGAGAGAGGGTCTCTTTATAGATGGCTAGCAGATAGCGGCGTATAGGGAATAACGTTCGCCAAATACGAATCTTCCGCTTTAGGCATGCATCATCGGCAGAGAGTGTCCTGTTGGGACGGATATATTCTGTAACGACACCTCTCACATCGGCCATTGTGCAATGCTCAACCCCTCTTACATTCCCATCGCCCTGCAAGGTTAACTTATTGCCATCCACCTTGATAATACGATGTAAGACATAATGTCCCTTGGCTATTTCCGCCAACACAGCATCACCCACCTGATAAGCAGCAGCTGTAGCCAGCTTCACCTTGTCACGCCCAAACTCTATGAAAGGACGCATACTGTAGCCCTTGACCCATATAACAGCAGTATGGCCCTCTGCCAGTTTCTCGGACACAAGTCCCAAAAAGGCATCGTTGGGCAATTCATGCCTAACCTCTGACGAAGCTATGCCGTTCCTTTGCTTATTGAAAAACCTAAACGGAGACATCAACAGCCTTAGCAGAAAGCGTACTATGGTCTTCAGGGCATTCATTTAACGATTGTATCATGGCAGAGATGAGCTGCTGCGGCATCTGGCAGGCAACCCAGCTCATACATTCCGCAAAGACGAACCAACTCGGCAATGCCGTCGCAGATTCCCTTATAAACACGCTTGTCCCACTTCATATTACTGATAGCAGGGAGCAGGTTGCTGAAAGCCTCCAAAGGAGACAACGTCCTGATGCTATTCTCTGGACGCTGCTGAATGCGCACAATGCCACCAACGGGAGCCTGTATATTTCTGTAACAGCGCGTCTTACCACTCCAGGGGCTACCATAGACAATAGCCTGACCATCCACTATCCTAACCACGGGATTGTCATCGTTCATCAGGTCGCAGCCAGGGATATTATCGTACCAAAGTCTGGTATGCGTGCTCTTGCCCGTTCCGCTGGGAGCGGTCATCAGATAACCCTTCCCCTGATGGCGGATAACAGAGGCATGCATCAGCATGGTATATTGGTCGGCAGAGGCGAAGGCATAGGTCATCATCAGCGCATTATTGAGTCCGTAATTACGCTGGCTCCAGTTCTCACCCAATATCGCAACCTTTGACTCCTTAAAGTCTGAAGAAGCTTGCATATAGCTGCATAGAACGCCCTGAACATCAGAAATCTCGTACTGATATTCCGAGTTGTCTGTACAATAGACACCATGATTACAGCCTCCGCAATCGAACTGTCCTATCTCCTGACCTCTCTGACTGAAGCGGAAGGAATCGTCCACCGTCAGCGTGAAAAGCAAAGGCTCGGCAGTCTCTTCAATCTTAAAACGAGAGAACGACGGAAGCAGAGATTCGTCGTTGCAATCGTCGAGGAAGACTATGCAAAAGGCATGATCACCCACTCGATAAAACAGTTTACGCTCCTTCATCAGGCTTTAGTCTTTCTTACTTTTCTTATTGGCCTTTTTGTTGGCTTTATCAGATTTCAGCATCTCAACTTCCTCTTCGCCATAATATGCTTCAGGAGTGAAGATGCAGTCAACCGTCTTGACGGTAAAGTCTCTGTATTTCTCATACCTGTGACGTACGGAAAGCTGTTTCTTCTGCAGCTTTTCCTTCTTGTCCCCAAAGTATATTGCGGTAACGGGTTGCTTGCATCCTTCGTTCTTTTGCAAATACTGCTGCAACTGAACAGAATACATATTTCTACCAATCAGGAACTTGGTCTTGCTATCGACAAACGAAGAATCCAAATACTGGACATCCGTTATGTAACTCACTGAATCTGTAAACGATGCAGCAAACCCAAATATGTAAACAGGCTTTTGCTTAATCTTAGCCTCTGCGTTCTGACACAACAGGCAAGCAAAGAATAACAATATATAAAATGCGCTTCTCCTCATTCTTGTAGTTTATTTCTAGATTTTATCACGCAAATATACGAAGTTTCCCCGAAATGGACAAGATTTCGGGGAAACTTTTCAATTAACTAAAGTCCAATGTCTAAAGCCTAAAGTCTATCATTCATTCAAGTCAATAACATAACTTACCTTTCTACCGCTGGGAGTGAGGGCCTTTATCCATAGGGTACGATCAGTACTCTGGTTGGCACTCTTAACAGCTTCTTCCCAATCTTCGACGGTATTCATCTTCTGGTCATTGACCTGCAGGATGATAGCACCCTTTCCTGCTCCGGCAGCCTTCATCTTACCGTTGCGAATGGCATTGATGGTCAAGCCGTAACTAATATTCATAGTCTTCTTTTCTTCATCAGAAACGGGCTTCAACTGAACGCCCAGTTGGTCGAGATCTACTTCCTCCATTACCTTGGTGGTACCCTGAGAGTTACGCAATGTTACAGTTTCTGTATGAGACTTCTTGTTGCGAAGGTACTTGATGGTAACCTTGTCGCCAGGACGGTGCTGTGCGATAGCCTCCTGCAACTCTGACATCTTGCTTACCTTCTTGCCATCGAACTCAGTAATCACATCGCCCTTCTCAAGTCCGGCATCCTCCGCAGCACTTGTATCATAGACTTTCTCGATGTAAACACCGCTAACAGTTCCCAGTTCCACATCGTTGCCCTTAGCCTTCTCGGCATCAATGTAATTAGATACATCTTGTCCGCCAACGCCCAAAACAGCACGCTGAACAGTACCATATACCTTCAGGTCAGCAACAACCTTGTTCATAATAGAGGTTGGGATGGCAAAACCATAACCACTGTAGCTACCTGTCTGGCTGTACAGCATGGCGTTGATACCAACCAGTTCGCCCTTCTCGTTCACCAGAGCGCCGCCACTATTACCAGCATTGATGGCTGCATCTGTCTGAATGAAGCTCTCAATACCATTAGCACCCAGGGTGCGAGCCTTGGCACTTACGATACCTGCAGTTACGGTACTGGTCAGGTTAAAGGGATTACCAACGGCCAATACCCACTGTCCCAACTTCAAATCATCACTATTGCCAATGGGGATGGTAGGAAGGTCCTTGCCATCAATCTTTATCAGTGCCAAGTCGGTAGTAGGGTCACAACCAATGATACGACCCTTGAACTCGCGATTATCATTCAACTTCACCTCTATCTGATCGGCCTCTCCTACCACATGATTGTTGGTAACAATATAACCATCACTGCTGATGATAACGCCACTGCCTGCACCATGTCTGTCTGGAGCCTTGTATTCGCGCTGCTGAGGTTGCTGACCTCTGCCACCAAAGCCGAAGAAATCACCAAAGAAATCGCTAAAGGGATCCTGTACAGTCACACGCTGGGTCTTACCCGTCTGTGTTACTTTAATATATACAACGGCATTGACAGATGATTCAGCCGCAGAAGTCAAATCCACATAACCACCTGGCACTGCAGCAGCAACAGGAGAAGGAGCAAAAATGGGTGCAGGAGCTTCCTTAGCAGATGTATTCTTAATCACTGCACCAGTAACAGCACTACTTGCGAAGGCAAGAACAGTCATTCCAATCCACATTTTACTTGTCTGTTTCATAACTATATCTGTTTTGTTTGTTAATTTCCCGTTTTTTTATCACTTAAGCATCGCAAAGATATATCAATTTTTATAAACAAGGTAATATCAGAAACGCTTTTTGCTAATATTTAACAGAACAACAACATCATTAACGGTTGTTAAACGCTAAAGAGGGCCTAATTTACATTCGTTTACTTACATTACGTGAGATATTTTTTCAAAAAATAAAGGTACATACAAGTTTTCTTTGTACTTTTGCATCCAGAATTAGGCAGTAAACCGGCTTGTCGCTAACTCTGTCAGCAATGAGAGGGCGAGAGGAAAGTCCGGGCAACACAGGGCATCCCGCTTCCTAACGGAAAGAGATTCGCAAGGGTCTGTAAATGCAGAAGAAAATAACCGCCTTTTAATTAAGGTAAGGGTGAGAAGGTAGGGTAAGAGCCTACCAGGTTGGTGGTGACATCAACGCTGTGCATTCCGGGAGTTGAAAGTTCATGTATACCAGCGAACAAAAGAGAAGGCGGCCCGTCTGAGCTGGAGGGTAGAACGATAGAGGTCTGCGGTGACGTAGGTCGTAGATAAATGACAAGCACTTTTTCTCCTCAAAAAGGGTAAAAGCACAGAACCCGGCTTACAAGTTTACTGCCTTTTTCTGTTTTTAAACTGACAAGGATGAGAAACCTAGACTATATATGGAACATCAACGAGCAGAAGCTCTCCACGTATAAGAGATGGAGGCTCAGGATGTTGAAGAGAGGCATCATCATTACGGAATGTATCATGAAGAGCAACCTCATGAGTTATGCCTCTGCCCTGACATACAACTGCATGTTGGCAGCTGTGCCCGTATTGGCCATCATCTTTGCCATAGCCAAAGGATTCGGATTCGACAATTTTTTGGAAGAGCGCATACGTACCTCGCTGGAGATTAACCCAGAGATTCTGGACACCATCCTAGGCTTTGTCGATTCCTATCTGCAACACACAAAGAGCGGCGTTTTCCTGGGTGTAGGCTTGGTCTTCTTGCTCTACACTCTGCTGTCCCTGACTACTAACATCGAGACGGCCTTTAACACCATCTGGTTTGTAAAATCATCGCGCAACATATACAAAAAGATTACGGATTATATCAGCGTATTCATCCTGCTACCCTTTATCATCATTATCCTGAGCGGTCTGAATATGGCACTAATGACATTCAAAAGTTTGATTCCTGAGTACGAATACCTAAGCAACACTCTGGGAACCATCCTGCAAATGTCGCCCGTAGTACTTATCTGCATCGCCTTCATACTGCTTTACAAACTGATGCCCAACACGCACGTCAAATTCAAGAACGTGATAGTACCAGGTATTCTGGCAGGCATAACCTTCACCGTTATCCAGTACCTGTATATACATTATCAGATCAAGCTGAGTAGCTACAACGCCATCTACGGTTCGTTTGCCGCCCTACCCCTTTTCATGTTGTTACTGCAGATTTCCTGGAGCATCTGCCTGATAGGCGGAGAGCTGTGCTATGCCAACCAGTGCATGGAGAACTACGCTTTCGAGCGACAGAGTTTCGACCTTAGCCGACGCTACCGCGACACCATCTGCCTGCTGCTTATGAGCAAGATTTGTAAGCGTTTTGCCAACGGAGATTCCGCCTATTCTGCACGTACGCTGGCCAAGGACACACAGCTACCCGAGACGGTAGTCAGAATCCTGCTGGACGAGTTGGCTAACATGCGACTGCTGGTGGAAACACACAACGAAGCAGACAACGTATCACTATACCTGCCTGCTGTGGACATTCATCGTATGACACTAAAAATGGTAATCAAGCACATAGACAGCTTTGGCTCTGAGGCCACCTCACACACATGGAGAATGAATGCCCCTGAATGGGAAAGGCTGCGTACGCTAAGATACCACGACAGGGATACATTATTAATTGACGTTTAAACTTATATACATTATGATATTGAAAATATTACTCAGCTGGTTTACTTTCGTCCTTATTGTTTATATTGCAATGTGGTTCGAGACCATTTATTACAAAAAGAACCTGCCTGCCGTATTCCAGAAGTTGCTCATGGCCTTTACAGAAGAAGAGGAATAAAACAATAAAGCCTTCGCAGCATGCGAAGGCTTTACTATTATACAGATAACGTTTCCGTTAACCCTTCTTTATCAGGAAGATCATTGATGTTACAGTAGCCAAAGTACTGATAATGGTTGCTCCTGCCGTCCAGAACGTATAGAAAGCACTGCTCTTGATACTCTGGCTCTTGTTGGGCTCAACATAAATCAGGTCGTTCTGCTGCACATAATAACCAGGACTCTCGAAGACATTTGACTTTGTAAGGTCCATCTCATACATCATACGCTGACCGTCAACCTCTCGGAAGAGTTTGATTTTCTGACGTAAACCCGTGTCAGCAATATCACCACACTGTGACAACACGTCAAGTACCGTATTACGCTCACTGGTCAAACTTACCACTCTGGGACCCTTTACAGCGCCCAAAACAGCCACACGGGCATTCAGCAGATTAACAGTTACACCGGGGTCGGCAATATGATTCACTTCCTTTATTTTCTCCTCTATCTCCTTGGCGGCATCTACAGTTGTAAGGCCAGCCACATGAACCTTGCCTATAGAAGGAAGAACTACGTAACCATCGTTTGTAATAGTATATCCATATGCATTAGACATACCGCCAGAGGCACCTGATGAAACGTATGAAGAGTTGGTGCCACGACTTCCGCCGGAAGTACCCATCACAACATCCTGAGCAAACACTGAAAGCAAATCAGGCTCACTACATGTCACCTTAACCAGTATCTGGTCTGCAGGCTTCAGCTTCATCTCGTACTGCTGCAACACCTGCTGAGCTTGCGTATACAAAGAATCTGCGCCCTGAAAGTAAACAATTTTCTTAGTAGAGACACAACTGCACATCATTACAGCAAATGTCATGACAGAAAGAATAGAATAAAACTTTTTCATTTTATTAAACATATTTGCATGGCAAAGTTAATGCTTTTATTCAATATCACTGCTATATAAGGTCGTTTTTTAGTAAAATAATGGTTCATTTGTGGATTTATGGCAAAATTTATATACCTTTGCAACAAAACATTTTCAGATTTATGACTATCGCAGTAGATTTTGACGGAACAATCGTTGAGCATAGATATCCCGAGATTGGCAGGGAAATTCCTTTTGCCACAGAGACCCTGAAGATGCTCATAAAGGAACATCACAAGCTTATTTTATGGAGCGTAAGGGAAGGAAAACTGTTGGACGATGCCGTAGAATGGTGTAGAGCCAGAGGCGTAGAGTTCTATGCCGTAAACAAGGATTTCCCCGAGGAGGACGTAGAGAAGAACATGCACTTCAGCAGAAAGCTGAAAGCCGATGTTTGGATTGACGACAGAAACGTAGGCGGCCTACCCGACTGGGGAACTATCTACGAGATGATATCGAAGAAAAAGACCTACGAGCAAATACTGACAGAACAGCTAAGTGCCGAGCCAGAGAAGCCAAAGAAGAAATGGTGGCAGTTCTAATAAAGAAACAATAAAGCCTTGGGCTAATTGACGCCCAAGGCTTTTCTATACCTTGTTTATATTATAAGCATTACTTAGCGTAAGAAACAGAGCGAGTCTCACGGATAACGGTTATCTTAACCTGACCGGGATAGGTCATCTCGTTCTGAATCTTTGTAGCGATATCAGTACTTAACTGCTCAGTCTGCTTGTCGTCAATCTTATCAGCACCAACGATTACACGCAGCTCACGACCAGCCTGGATAGCATAGGTCTTAACAACGCCAGGATAACTCATGGCAATGTTCTCGAGATCCTTCAGACGCTTGATGTAAGCCTCTACAATCTCACGGCGAGCACCAGGACGGGCACCACTGATAGCATCACAAACCTGAACAATGGGAGCCAACAGAGTGGTCATCTCCATCTCGTCATGGTGTGCACCAATGGCATTGCAGATGTCTGCCTTCTCCTTGTACTTCTCTGCCAACTTGGCACCATACAATGCATGTGGCATTTCAGGCTCCTCATCGGGCACCTTACCAATATCATGCAACAGACCTGCACGCTTAGCCTTCTTGGGATTCAAGCCCAACTCGCTGGCCATAACAGCACAGAGGTTGGCAGTCTCGCGAGCATGCTGCAACAGGTTCTGTCCGTAGCTGCTACGATACTTCATCTTGCCAATGATACGAATCAGCTCCGGGTGCAAACCATGCACACCAAGGTCTATGGTAGTACGCTTACCAGTCTCTATGATTTCCTCGTCAACCTGCTTCTTCACCTTGGCAACCACCTCTTCGATGCGGGCTGGATGGATACGTCCGTCAGCCACAAGCTGATGCAAAGCTAGACGGCATATTTCACGTCTAACAGGGTCGAAAGCACTGATTACAATAGCCTCGGGAGTGTCATCCACCACGATTTCAACACCTGTGGCAGCCTCCAAAGCACGGATGTTACGTCCCTCACGGCCAATAATACGACCCTTCACCTCGTCGTTCTCTATATGGAACACCGTCACACTGTTCTCTACAGCTGTTTCCGTTGCCACACGCTGAATGGTCTGAATTATGATGCGCTTTGCCTCCTTGTTGGCTGTCATCTTGGCATCATCCATAATCTCGTTGATATAAGCGGCTGCGCTTGTCTTAGCTTCATCCTTGAGGGACTCTATCAAGCGCTCGCGGGCCTCATCCACACTAAGACCCGAGATTTCCTCCAACTTGGTTCTCTCCTGCTCCAGCAGACGACCCATACGCTGTTCAACCTCCTCTTCTTTCTTCTGAAGAACAGCCTGCTGTGTCTCCAGACGAGTACGCAATGTATCTGACTCCTGCTTACGGCGGGTCAGTTCATCCTGTCTCTGATTAAGGCTCAGTTCTCTCTGCTTGGCTCTGTTCTCAGCCTGCTGAATCTGCTGATTACGTTGGCGAACCTCTTTCTCGAGCTCAGCTTTCTTGCTGATGAACTTCTCCTTAACTTCCAGTAATTTCTTTTGTTTGATTATCTCGGCTTCCTGCTCTGCCTCCTTGGCCATTCTTTTACGCTTGCTTGGTAATACAGAAAAATACCATATGCAAAAAAGGACTGCGAAGGATACTACTCCAAACACCAGGCCGTAAATAATATAAGGTATCATGAATATTTAATGTTTGAATTATTAATTGGGGTCATTAACTCTCTGATTTCTTCTCGAGTGCGGACTCCAACTCTGCAAGCAACGGCTTCAGACGACTGGCTATGGGCTCTATATCCATAGAAGTCTCTTGCTGCTTGACTTTAACAGCTATATCCAGAATAGTCATCACCAGGTACATCTCTGTACTCTGGCCAGGATAGCTGTTGGTATAAAAGTTGAACCTCTCCTTGATAAGCTTTTCTGCCTGTCTGTAAACGTATTCCTCTTCACGACGAACAGTCATAGGCAACGTCCAGCTGCCAAAACGGAGAGTTATTGATAAGGTATCACTTTGCTCAGCCATAATTTTATTCTACTTTAAGCATGGAGATACACCGGTCAACGTCACGCACCATCTTTCTGATACGGCCTCTGAGGTCTTTCACATCATCATCCGCCATATCAATGTACTTAGCCATCTTCAGATGGGTATATTGTTCCTGGAGCTCTTCATTCTTCTGCTTCAACGACAAAATCTCTTCGTCACGTTCTTTCAGACGCGACAAGAGATCCTTTTTCTCTTCCTGAGATTTACTGTACTGCATCAGCAATTGACGAGTACGTGTCTCAAGGCGAATAATCAGTTCTGTCAGTTTTGCATCCATTTTCTATTAAAACTCCAACATTTCGAGGACAAAGATAACTTTTTTTTTATCTTTATGCAAAATTATTCGTCACTATTTTTCTTTGGTTCCTTTTTTGCGAGCATAACAAGGGTGTAAACATATTCAGACATCCATGATTCCGAATAGCCAAGAGCCGCTTGATACTTCCTTACAGAAACACAGGTACGGCGTACGCCTTCATCCTTCCAACTCATCTTGGTCATTACCTCGTGAACCTGCTTCTCAACCATCTGACGCAGTGCATTCTTGAAGAAACCTGGCAAGCGGAACTTCCATTGCATAAGGTTACCCATCAGCATCATAAGGTCCTGGCTAAATCCCTGGAAGGTAATCAGATAACCCTGAACATCCTGCATCTTCTTACAGCGCTTCTTCACACTGCCGTCTATTTCCGCAAAGAAACCGTCACTGATATGGTAAATATCCTGCATCAGTTTGCGGCATTGCTTCTTCTCACCAATGCCCAACTTGTTATTTACTGTTTGCACATGATAGGTTTGCTTGAAAATCCTAAGGTCAGGCAGGGCAGCCAAGTTGTTTATCCCCAACTGAGAAGCAATGGCCGACTGGTAATAAACTCGAATCAGCAACATAAAATCCTCCATGCCGCCAATACGTGTTTCGGAGTCGGATTTCCGAGCAAACAATTTTGAAAATATCGACATAACTGTTGATTTCTTTTAAGTAAATATTCTGTTTAGTTCTTATCAAATATCGCTTTAACAAGGATTTTCACATCCAACCATAAAGACCAATTCTGCATGTACCAGACATCAGCATCTTTGCACCCGCGGCAATTCAGCATTCCAGGTTTGCCATAATTATAAGTGGATGGTAAGGCATCACCCGTTTCCTTTACAAATCGAAGGCCTACAATAGACATACTGCCCCCGAACACATTCAAGAACTGAGGCAACTGACGAATCTGCTTTTTCTGAAGGAACGACTCAGCCGGAAGGTCTGCTGTACGGAAGCTTATACGCTCAAAAAGCATGCCCCTTTTGCCCGCCTCTTTAGTGAAAGAGAAAACAGGCCCAGAACTCTTACGCTTGATGACAATTGCAGCCGCGATGTAAATTAAGGGGAAAAATATTAACAGGAACAGACCACTCAGCAACAAATCAAAAAGGCGTTTCGCCATTCTGTTCCACCAATGACTGAGGGGCTCGCTAACAAGCGAGAGGAAAGAAAGGAACCCCACGTTTCTTACACGCATATTCTTCTGGAGAACGGAGAGTTCCGGCACGCAAAAGAACAATTCCACATCCCTTTCACGACAGAAGGCCTCAAGAGTCGCCACGTCTGCCAGTTTAACTGCCGCAGATGCACAACAGACAGCACCAACATTATCCACCTCACTAAGAGACTCAGGCAAAACTTCAGGCGACAAAACCCGCACCTGAGGAGCAATCCCCTGCCCGTTCAGTTCCGCTTGAATCTCAGTTGCCTCCTCGTCTGTTCCAACTATCAAAAATTCCTTATTGGGATTTTGCATCCCCTTATATAATATCCTCATTTTTTGAATTTGCACTCGTATTTTTGCAAAATTACAACAATTTAGACAACCACAGCTAAACCCGAACGAAAAATATCACAAAATTCAAAAAATGTCCCAAAACCCTTCGCGCGTACAAATTATTTTATTAACTTTGCATGAAAATAGCATTGCATTATAACTAATAAAAGAATAAAATCATGGCTGATTACGTTGCTAATGAGAATGTAAACGAAGAAGAATCTAGTGCGTTTAACCTAGCTGCAATATGGAAAATCATCGTTCTTAACTGGCAGTGGATTGTCATATCCACAATTGTTGCATTAGGCCTTGCATACTGCTACCTACGATACACCAATCCTGTATATACATCTTCAATGAAGATTCTTATCAAGGATGATGACAAGAAGGGAGCAAGAGGAGCCAGCCAGATGATGAATCTGGAGAACGTAGGTTTGTTTTCTAACAGTAACGGTTTTGACAACGAGTTGGAAATCCTGCGAAGCACCAACATCAACACAAGAGTTGTCAAGGCTTTGAAATTGTATGTATCATACGCCATCGACGGCAGGGTACGCAAGAGAGAGTTGTACAAAAACAATCCACTGATTGTGGATATGCCTGAGAGCCAGTTGGCTGTCTTGCAGACACCCGTCAGCATGGAAATAAAGAAAAGCGAGAAGGATGGATATATCATCAAGGGAGAAGTTCCCGTCATAGGAAGCAAAGAGAAGATTTCATTCGAGCGCAAGGTCAAGAAATTGCCAGGAAACGTCACAACTCCTGTTGGCACCATTATCATTCAACAGAATCCCAGCAGCAAGATGACGTCAGACCACACGTTATATGCTCGCATCCTGCCGTTAGACGTTGCAGGCAGAATATACACCCAAAAGCTTACTGCCTCTGCGACAAGCAAGACGACAACTGTAGCAGCCCTCACCTTTACAGACACACAGGTTGAGCGCTCGCTGGATTATCTGAACGAGTTGCTGAAGAGCTACAACGAGGACGCCAACGAAGACAAGAACGAGGTCGCAACAAAGACCGACGAGTTCATCAGAGAGCGTTTGCTGAACATCCGTGGTGATTTGGATATCACAGAAAGCAACTTGGAGCAGTACAAAAAGAACAACGACTTGATTAATCTAACCAACGATGCCACCAACTCGCTGACAAAGACAACAGAATATCAGTCGAAACAAGTTGAGTTGGAAACTCAGTTGAACCTTATTTCCGCATTGGTTAACTATGCCAACAATCCATCCAATGCCATGCAGGTAATCCCCGCCAACCTGGGGCTTCAGAACCAGAACCTGAATCAGTCAATCAGCAAATACAACGAGGGTGTTCTACTGCGCAACAGACTGATAAAGTCTTCAAGCGAAGACAACCCCTCCGTACAGCGTATCACAGCCGAACTGGAAGAAATGTGGCCTTCCATCAGACTCAGTTTGGAGGCTATCAAGAACGACCTTCAGACCCAGAAGAAAAGCGCCGACAGCCAGTTCCATATGTTTAACAGCCGTATCCAGAGCACTCCTACACAAGAGCGTGCACTGACCAATATCATGCGTCAGCAGGAGATTCAGGCCAACTTGTATCTGATGTTGCTGCAGAAGCGTGAAGAGAACGCCATCTCACTGGCAAGTACTGCCGCAAAAGCAAGGATTATCGACTCTCCTCAGTACATGGGAAAGGTTGCCCCCAAGAGCATGATTATCTGGATGATAGCATTGATACTTGGCTTCGGTTTCCCCATTGGAGTAGTACTCCTGCTGAATCTGCTGCGCTACCAGATTGAGGGCCGTGAAGATATTGAGAAACTGACCAAGATCCCCATTTTGGCAGACATCCCCTTGGGAAACAAAGTGGTGGACGGAGAGAAAGCCTTGGTGGTTCGCGAGAACTCGAACAACACCATGGAGGAAGCATTCCGCGGCTTGCGTACTAACCTGCGATTCGTGCAGAATGCAAACGAGAAGGTTATCTGCTGTACCAGCTGTATCCCTGGTGAAGGAAAGACTTTCATCTCTACCAATCTGGCAATGTCTATAGCTCTGATGGGTAAGAAGGTAATTATTGTGGGACTGGATATCCGCAAACCTCGTTTGGTAAAACTATTCGGAATACCAGTCAGCAAAAGCGGTCTTACTACCTTCCTCTCAAGCGACGATATGGGATACGACTTGTTGGAGTCACAGATTACCCACAGCATTGGCAATCCTAACCTCGACGTTCTACCTGCAGGTGTCATTCCTCCCAACCCAGGTGAATTGATTTCACGTACGCAGTTGGATCGTGCCATTGAGTTGTTGAAGGAACATTACGACTATATCGTACTGGATACGCCTCCTATCGGACTTGTAAGTGATACCTTGTCTATTGCACGTGTAGCAGACGTTACCTTGGTTGTTTGTCGTGCCGACTACTCACCACGTTCCAACTTTAACCTTATCAACAACCTGAACGACAACAGCAAGTTGCCTAAGGTTAATTTGGTTCTTAACGGTGTTGACCTGAAGAAGAAGAAGTACGGCTACTACTACGGATATGGCAAGTACGGCAAGTACGGCAAGTACGGCAAGTACGGCAAGTACGGCTATGGCTACGGCAAATACGGCCACTATGGCATTTACGGAAATTACGGAAACCAGGCAAACAAGGAACATACCGAGAAATAAATGCGGAAACTGTTAGTACTAATTATAACCATTCTCCCCTTGACGACCGAAGCACAACTCAGTCGTCTGGGGGAGAATGTTAGTTATGAGGGCAGCATAACCAGTGCGTTCAGTGGTGGCGACTATGCTCCTTTCTGGTTCACAAGCAACAGATACGGACTAAGTTCCCATAAGAACAACTATGGTTATCTGCGTGGTGCTATACAAAGAGATGCTATGACAGACAGCCTGCGCAAATGGCGTATAGGGTATGGGGCTGACATTGCTGCGGCTGTAGGAATGGGAAGCAAGCACTTTATCATTCAGCAGCTTTACACTGATATCCAATGGAAGGCACTCCGTTTAAGCTTAGGACAGAAAGAGCGTCCCATTGAACTGAAGAACCAAGCCCTGAGCAGCGGAGCCATGACAACAGGAATCAACGCACGTCCCCTCCCACAAGTACGTTTGGAACTTCCCGATTTCCTGACAATACCTGGCACCAAGAACTGGCTAGCTATAAAAGCTCACATAGCATACGGATGGTACACAGACAATGCATGGCAACGTGAGTTTGTCGGCAATACAACCAACTTCTATACCTCAAACTCGCTGTACCACTCCAAGGCTGCGTTTCTGCGCATCGGTAATACCGAGAAGTTCCCCCTGACCGTAACCGGCGGAATAGAAATGAGCTGTCAGTTTGGCGGAACAGGTCATAACCTTAGGCAGAGGGCTGGCTTTGACGCTCCGATAGAAGAGAAGGTATCTCTACTTAATGGTTTCAAGAGTTTCTGGCACGCTCTCATTCCCGGAGGTGGCGATATCAACGACGGAGACATTTACTCTAATCGCGAAGGCAACCAGTTGGGAAGCTGGCATCTTCGTGCCGACTATCACGGCAAGGGATGGAGCGTAGCTGGCTATATGGAACATTTCTTCGAGGACCAGAGCCAGATGTTTTGGCAGTATGGATGGAAGGATATGCTCTGGGGCGTAGAGATAAACCTGCCCAAGAATCCTTTCCTCAGCAGTTTGGTATATGAACATATTGGAACCATGGACCAGAGCGGAGCCATCTATCACGACAAGACCCCAGCCATGCCAGAGCAGATTAGCGGATGCGACCAGTATTACAATCACCACATCTATGGTGCCTGGCAGCATTCCGGCTACGTGATGGGCAATCCCCTCCTCTCCTCCCCTATTTATAACGACAGGTTCGGATTCAGCAACTACCTTATGGTCTATCACAACCGCATCAATGCCCATCATATAGGCCTTAGCGGACAACCGACTGAAGAATGGGGGTGGCGTCTTCTATACACCCACCAGAAGAGTCTGGGCTCTTACAACTCACCCACGCCAGAACCACAGAAAGCCAATTATCTGATGGCAGAGGTTACCTATAAGCCCCGCAAAGTAAAAGGATTAGGCATTACAGCCTGTTACGGACATAATGACGGAGAGATTTTGGGCAACAGTAATGGTGGTATGCTATCCATATCTTATAGCGGATGGATTAACAAAACCAAATAACGTATGAAGTCACTAAAGCACACATATATATATTGTATTGTAGCGCTGTTATCCTTGTTCCTTTACAGCAGTTGCGAGAACAAGCGAGACGATAGCGGTACATTGGGTGGCATGTGGCAACTTGTAGAATGGAGGAACAGCGACGGTTCCCTTGCCTACGACAAGCCCGGTACAAAAATATATTACAAGATACGCAACAACATACTGATGCTGCAAGAGTTGCCCGGCGAGACTGAAACCTACTTCCTGACGTATTATCATCTGGATGATGACTATCTGGTAATCAAACAGCCTTATACTATTGTCAGGGATGCTGAGTTAGATACCATTCCACATACTATTGAAGCCTTGCACAAATACGGAATCCCCAGCAACGGCCGACTGCACATTGATGTGCTGGAATCAGACAAAATGGTACTTACAGGAGAGGAAGGCACACTACGCTTCCGCAAATATTAACGACAAAACGAGAAAAACAGGATTGTTTTCAGGAAAAACCCTGCAATCAGAACAATAAAATAAACTTAAAGAACGTTTATATTATATAAACGACATTATGACTGCGCTCTATATTTTCATATCATTCATTGCCTCGGCATTAACTTCAATGTTATTAATGCCATGGATTCTGAGTTTGTGTAAGCGCAACGGCTACTTCGACAGACCTAACGAACGCAAGGTTCACAAAAATAACACCCCACGTTTGGGAGGTGTTGTATTTGTTCCGAGTGCCATTGTCGGCATTGCCGTCACATTAGCTATTATCTTCAATTATTACGGAGAAAGCGACCCCCTGAAATCCAGCACCCTGCTGATAGGTTTTGGTATCTTTGCCACATACGTTACAGGCTTGCTGGACGACCTTTTCGGTTTATCTGCCCATCTGAAGTTTTTCATCCAGTTCATTGCTGCATTATGTTTTCCCCTTATAGGCCTTACCCTTAATAGTCTGTATGGATTCTGCGGCATATACGAGATTCCCGAGGTTGTAAGCTACCCTTTGACAGTGTTCCTGGTTATGCTGACAGTTAATAGCATAAACCTCATAGACGGAATAGATGGACTTGCCAGCAGCCTTTCCTTAATAGCCTTTGCTGTGTTCACCTGGGCTTTCTGGAGTTGGGGCATGCCGATTTTCTGTTTGTTTACTGCCGCCATGTCTGGTAGCCTGATTGTCTTCCTGTGGTACAATCTCTTTGGTGACAACACGAAGGGGACCAAGATTTTTATGGGCGATTCCGGCAGTTTGATGTTGGGTTATGGACTAAGTTATTTGGGGCTGAAATTCTGTTCCGAGAATATCGAGAAAGAGCCCGAGCAATATAGCTTACTGCTCGTATATACACTTCTGCTGATACCCACTTTCGATCTTTTGCGTGTCGCATGTAGCCGTATCCTCAGAGGCGAGCATCCGTTCCATGCAGACAAGACGCATCTTCACCACAAGCTTATGCGCACCGGCCATTATATGACAATGGCACTGCTGACCATATTGGTAGCTGACATTTTCTTTATTCTGCTGAACCTCGGCTTGTACTTTGCAGGAGTCAGCTTTACATGGATAATATTGATTGACGTAATAATCTTTGCTATCTGGCAAAAACGAATTGACCGCTCTATTGCAAAGAACGACGAGCGCATAGCCATTGAGACCAACCTACGCCAACAGCTGGAGGAGAATGCAGCAAAAGCCAAGAAGATATGTATACTTACCCCCCGCTTCCCCATACCCGAGAACGGTGGCGACGTACTTCGCATCAATAACATTGCACATCAGCTTCGCAAGCAAGGCTACAAACTGGTCTTGCTTAGTTTAGAGGATAACGGAGAACCACAGATCTTCGAGGCTCAACGTATTTACCACAAGGTATATACTGTACATCGGAATCGTTTATCATCACTCTTTCATGCGCTCATCTGCTTCTTGCAGGCTAAGCCCATGCAGTGTGGATACTACATGTCAGGCACTTACAGAAGGAAGCTACGCGAGATTATCCAGAAAGAGAACCCCGACCTGTTCATCGCACATCTGCTACGTATGATGCCCTATCTGGACGAGTTGGGACTTCATAGCCGCTCCATCATTGAGATGACGGACGCACTCTCCAAGACTTACGCAATGTCCTCACAAAGCAAGGGTAATTGTCTCTTAAGGAACGTCTACAGAATGGAACAGCGTCTTATCCTTAGAACCGAGCAGTACAGCCTGCTACACTTCCCCAAGAACGTATTGGTTTCCCAGGCCGACATTGACTATCTGAAGACAAAATCCCTTCATCCGGAAAGCCTGGAGCTTCATACCAACGGAATTCAGTGCAGCAAGAGTATCAAGCACAAATACACCCCCAACAAGATTGTTTTTGTGGGCAATATGAGAACCCTGCAAAATCAGGACGCCGTGTTATATTTTGTTCAGGACATCTTCCCACGAATACTCAAACAGAAACCTGATACCAAATTCTATATCGTGGGAGCACAACCACCACAAAGCATTCAGCAACTGGCATCAGATAACATCTTCGTCACTGGTTATGTAGATGAGATAGAGAGCACCATCTGTGATGCCTGTCTTGCCATAGCTCCTGTTCGCGTTGCCGCAGGCATTCAGAACAAGGTTCTCGTTGCTATGAGTTGTGGCATTCCCGTAGTAATGACAAGCCTCATCTCCAATGCCATTCCAGAACTCAAGCACGAAGAGAACTGCCTCATCCAGGATGAAGCAGCTACATTAGCCGATGCCTGCCTTCGCATCATGAATCATCCCGACCTAAGGCAACAGCTTGCCATCAATGGCTACGAGATGGTCAAGCAGCACTACTCCTGGAAGGACAAGATTCGAGGATACGTACGATAAAGAATCAATATTGTTATGATAAAAACATATTGATAATTCTTTCACAAGCTTTACCGTCGCCATAAGGGTTCACAGCCTTGCTCATTTTGTCGTACGCTATTGGGTCATCTAATAACGTACTTACCTCATTCATAATCTTTTGATAATCTGTCCCTACCAAATGCACAGTGCCTGATTCCAAAGCCTCTGGGCGCTCTGTAGTATCACGCATAACCAATACAGGTTTTCCTAATCCAGGAGCTTCTTCTTGAATACCGCCACTATCCGTCAGCACAATGGTACTCTTTTCCATCAGATAAACAAACTCCAAATACTGAAGAGGTTCTATGAAGAAGAAATTGTGAGCATCGCCCCACCCCTCTCCTTTCGAGAGGGAATCCATTCCTGCGAATATCTGGTGAATAGGTTTTCGTACATTGGGATTAAGATGCATCGGATAGACAAAATCCACATCAGGATATTTCTCCGAAAGATCCTTCAGAGCTGTTAGCATGCGAATAAATCCTTCGCCGAAATTTTCCCTTCTGTGTCCCGTAATGAGAACCAGGCGACGTTGACGATTAACATCGTAGCCAGAACAACGCAATATCTCTTGTTGCTTTGCAGCAAGTTCCGAGTCCGTTTTTAGTTTATCAACCACCATGTGCAACGCGTCTATTACCGTGTTGCCTGTTACAAAAATCTGCCCCTGTGCCTTCTCGTCTTTAAGATTACTCTCACTCAATGGAGTGGGAGCAAAATTGTATGTTGCTATCCGACTGGTTATCTGACGATTCATCTCCTCAGGCCATGGACTATACATGTTATAGGTACGAAGACCCGCTTCGACATGCCCCACGGGTATCTGCTGATAGAAAGCTGCGAGGGCGGCAGCAGTGGAAGTCGTTGTGTCACCATGTACCAGGACGACATCTGGCTGGGCTTCCTTCAGAACATCCCTCATCCCTAAAAGAACACGTGCTGTAATGTCATACAGGTCCTGACCCGATTTCATTATGTTCAGGTCGTAATCGGGTTTGATATCAAACAGATTCAAAACCTGATCTAGCATCTCACGATGCTGTCCCGTAACGCACACAAGTGTTTCAAAGTTGTCGTTATATTGTTGAAACGCCTTTACCAAGGGAGCCATCTTGATAGCTTCTGGGCGCGTTCCAAATACAAGCATAATTTTCTTCATTCAGTCTGTATTATATCTGTTATGACCAGTTTTTAATTTTGCAAAGATATAATAATTCCTTCTATCTTGCAAACTTAAGGTCAGATTCGTCTGTCATCGCTATTAGTTCTTCTTCTATTCCGAGAATACTAAAGCATTACATCAACGCATCTCTTTAAATAATGTCAAACTATATCACCTTCTTCATGAAAGGAATTTTCCGTAACATCCAACTAACGACTAAGGATAGGACAAAAAACACAACAAGAGCTGTCGGGACACTTATCCATAAAGGGGCAAAGGCAAGTAAATCAAGATGTAAGACCTTGCGTGATATATTAATAAAGAACGGATGAACAAGGTATATGGCAAAACAGTACGGATAACAAGCCGTAGCTATAGGCCAATGTACGTTAAGCCGTTTGAAAAGGAGGAACAAAGCAGCCGCGCCAATTACCACGGAAGTATCTGAATAAGCAATCTCGTGTGCAGGAAGGAAACCGAAAAAAGTGGCAAGAATTGTCGCTGGCAACAGAAGGAAGATCATAAAACAAGTAGCAGCGCCAAGATGTAGTTGTTCCAGAGAATCCAGATAATAGCCGAGAACATAATAGAAGACGAACGGAGTTCCGATTAGCAACCAACTTTCCAAAGGCACGCCATAGCTCTTAAGCATCGGCAACAGAGAAGACAGGACAAACAATACCAAAAGAACCATCTGAACAGTACTGCGCGATTCTGTCTGTAGGAAAGGTTTAAGCAATGGGGTAAGCATATACAGGCATATCAGCATGTACAGATACCACATGTGTGTCCATGAATGTCCCACTATAAGGTTCCAAAAAGCATTAACAACCGACTCATGAGAAAAGATGCACTCCATCAGACACATGGGTAAGCCAAAAATGACAAGTGCCAGTGCGATGCGTCGGATATATTTACTAAATAAGACGCTGTAGGAGGTGTCACGCTCAGGGCGCAAGAACAATGCCCCACTAATCATAACAAAGACCGGCACAGCAAAAGAACCGAGATCATGATAGAAAGTAAAAAAAAGTAAGTCTGGATAAGAAGGAGGATTATCCATACTATAAAAAGACGAACTTGTATGCATCAGTACAACAGCCACTGTCGATAAGAGGCGAAGCACATCAAGATAATATTTCTTGCTAACCATATCAGTATTTATTGATAGCATCAACAAAGGACACAAAGTCCTCATCCCACGATGTCTGCTGCAAGCTAAAATCAGAAATCGACTTTTTAATTGCTTCCAAGTCTATTGATCCCTCGGCAATCTGATTGAACATACCCCGGATAGCTTCTATGGAATAAGGATCGACTTCTAATCCAATCTTTTGCTGTGTGGCATATTCTCCCAGGCATGTTTGAGAAGCATAAACAGCCGGCACGCCAAGCATTATTGACTCGTGGAATTTATTGGAAATGGCGTATTTTACATTGAAATCTTTATTTGGATAAGCAGCCCAAACAACATCCGTCTGCTCATAGAGCTGGGGGACATCTTCATAGGCATACTGACCCGTAAAGAATATGTTGGATGTTTCACCTGCAAGCTTTTTCAGTTGTTCTTGAGCAGGACCATTCCCATGAAAATAAAGTTGGAAACGTTCATCTCCACGTATTGCCTCAACCAGATTCTTGAGAATATCAAAGTACCTCAGATTGCCAATAAAAGCGATACGAATCGGAGAGTGAATTTCATGGCTAAACAATGTACCGTTCTCAAAAGTAGGTTTATTCTCCAAAACGATTTGAGGATAATCGGCTGGATACTGGCTGGCAAAGAACCTTGAAGCGTGAACTGTGAGGTCCACTTCCCTCATCTTCCACTTCTCTAATGTGGAAGTGCACTTTCTTATAAGAAAAGGCCCTGAGGGCATATCCAGATTCTCATAGACCAGCATCTGCTTTTTACGGTTGAGCTTTGGCACCATCAGAAGATTGTTCCAATGAGAAGCAATGACAACATCTGGTTCCAACTGCCGGATTAGAGACCTGCAAAAGCCATAGAAGCCCCACATATTGATAAACTTCTGTACTCTGTTACCATAGGCAGAAGTCTTCTTGTAAACGTGATAGCCAGGCATATCCTCAATATATTCATTATTCCTGTCCCATGTGATAACCTCCAGTTGAGCAGATTGTCTATAATGTCTTGCCAAAGAATCCAAGATTCTTCGGTTTCTGGTATTAAGGGGGAAACACTCGTCTATGAGAACAATACGTTTCATGACCTTAGAATATTAATATCTTTCTTTTATGTTTATATTATTACCTTTATTTTTTTTCGTATTCTTTTTGCAATGTCTTTATTTCTTTTCTGAGAGCCTTAAGAACAGTTAGGGATTCTTCATTACATCCACCAAAAAGTTTGCGCAAATAACATCTACTTAGCAACACGTTATTGATTTGCAAATAAGTACGTAGGGTTTTCTTTGCAGGCCATCCTTTTTTGTCATGAAGATATAAGTCCATCTCAAGAAGTTTCTTCTCGTAGCTAAGACTTGGCGGACGTCCCTGCGTAAGGTGGATATATCTAATATCTGAGTCGTAGTGGAATCTATTACCAAACTTCTGAAGGAGACGATAATGAATATCGTCTTCTTCACCATACATAAAAACATTCTCATCGAATAATCCTATAGCCTCAAACATCGACTTACGCACAAAAAAGCATGAGCCAGCAAGATACATCCAACGTGGCCAATACCAATCCATTCTATTGCACAATCCCGTCAAAAGAGTGTGCATATATCCATTCATCATTGTGGTGAACATAAATGAGGTGCGGCTAGGTGCGGTAGACGTAAGCATCTGCTTCATCCCATACATTATCAATGTATCATCTTTTTGGAAAGACTCTAATGGCTTCTTGAAGAAAGGGCTGATAAGGCGGACATCTGGATTCATGATAAGAACCACAGGCGCCGTTGCCTGTCTAATCCCCACATTATTACCTTGGCCATAACCGCCATTATGTGTATTGCGTATCAGCACAATGTCATCACCATATAATTCTCGCAGTTTGGAAAACATGGGTTCACACTCGGAACTATTCTCTACGATAATGACCTCTACGTCCTGCAGCGGAATATCGCAATGCTGCCATAGAGAATCCAAACAGTCATAAATATCTTCCTCAGAGTGGTATGTTACTATGATGACAGACAATTGTTTCATCTTATTATATCATTCTTTTTTCTATACGTTTAGGAATTTCCTTCTCTAACAACCATTTATGAAGCAAGTATACAGACATAGGCACCTGACGTGCCAATTTTGCAGACAAAAACTTTCCTAGAATGTTACTCAGATTGATTTTTGAATATAATAGTTTTCCTCGAACACCATCATGAGAGTTAACGATTCGTGCAATCTCTTTAGCAAAGGAAACATCTATTCCTGTGGACATAACAAAAGAAAAGATGAAAAGAGCACATTCATTTAAAGCCGAATTATACTTCTTTCCATAGACATGTTGTATCTCATTATATTGCTTATTCAGGAAATACAACAAGCTTTGGCGATGTGAATTTGATGCAACTTTTTTTGATATAGAACTGGTATTATCTTCTGTCCGATATCCGTAATCTGGCTGAACAATGGCATATTCATACTTAAGTCCATGCAGCAGTGCCTGTATATTAAAATCAGAATCTTGGAATGAAAGCAATTGAGTATCCCAATTCAGTTTTTCTTTTCGGAGAGACTCTGTACGATAAATATTTGTCCATACTGTGAAGGGAAGTGTTCGGCGAATAAATGCCTGTAGGTCATCTCTGTAAATTTGATAACCAAAGACATACTTCCCTTTATAGCTAAAAGAATCCCGAGCGTATGCTCCTGAAGGAAAGACCATAAAATCCAATTCCTGTTTTTCCTCCATCAATTCTACACGTTGCTGGAGGCAATAGGGCGCAACATAGTCATCGCTATCAAAGAAAACCACATACTTTCCCCGCGCCATCTCCAGGCCCATATTTCTGCATGTCTGAGCTCCCTTGGGATTACGGTTTCGTGAGACGAAATGTATGCGATTATCATTCGACGCATAATCTGCAAGCATAGAGAGTGTTGACTCGTCCGATCCGTCGTCCACAGCAATCAATTCCCAATCTGCGAACGAATTTGCCAGGATGGAGTCCATCATCACTTTCAATTCCTGTGGATGATTGAAGACCGGCATTACAATAGAAAGTGTTATATCCATTTGTATCACTCCTTATGATTAATTACGTCCTTTAAATATCTTAGGATATATACAAAACTATCGAGTTTTAAAAGTATACATGTCAGGCTATAAGTCGCTATTCCAACAACGACCTGGACGACGAGAAGCAGAATATTGCTAAATGGCAAAAAACCACATGCATAAACAATTGCTCCCATCAACAATGCTGCCATTATTGTCGGCAGCACATCCTTTAACTGCTCCCACACGCCATAATCGACAAGTTTCTTGCTTGGAGACAAGTTAATGGCAATGCAGACGGTATTATATAGTACGATACCCCATGCTACAGCATAGACATTAATCATAAAACTGACGACAAGGATCACCGCCTCAATAATCTTCTTGATTATCTCAAGCTTAAGTATGATATTGCTGTAGCCTAATGATTTGATTCCTGTAGTATTGATATTTTGTATCGGCATCAACAAAAAAGCAATGCAGAAGATTTGAATAAAAGGAACAGCCGGCAACCATTTCTCTGTCAGTAGCACCAAAACAAGTTCCTTTGCAACAACAATGAAACCAACAAGCAACGGAGCGACAAACAGATAACTTACGCCAACACTACGTCGCATCATCTGTTTCACTCGCTGTGTATTATCTTGCTCCTCTGAAAGAGTGGGCAACAATACAGAATCAATAGAAGTTGTCACATTTGTCATAAGCAGTGAAGGAAGCGACTTACCCCTATCAAAAAAGGCAAGCGCAGCCGGTTGATATAGCCTGCCTATTACAAGGCTACGGATATTATCATAAAAAGATATGATAAAATTTGTAAGAAAGATCTTCCACCCGTAATCAAACAATCCTGCAAAACGGTCTCTAGAGAACACAAAAGTAGGATGCCACGAAATGAAGAACGACATTAAAACACAGCTGAAAATAGAGCATGTTAACGCCTGTCCTACCAAAGCCCAGACACCATACCCTCCATAAGCCATTGCTATGCCGATAACTCCGGATAGAAATATCGCCATTGCATTTACATAGAATAATTTCTGGAAAAGCAGACAACGAGAAACGTATGCACGCTGTATAGAATTAAAAGAAAAGAAAAAGATGTTCAAGCCCAACACTCTCAAAACAGGTGTCAGCACATCATTTTTATAAAAAGAAGCAATAAGAGGTGCACCGAGGAACAAAAACAGATAAATAACAGCAGCCATTAAAAGACAGAACCAAAAAATTGTAGAGAAATCTGTCTGGTCTGCATCTTTTTTCTGTATTAAAGCAGTATTAAAGCCTCCATCTATGATAACATTCGCAATGTTGATGAAAACAAGGATAAGGGTAACAATGCCATAATCTGTGGGCATCAAAATGCGAGCTAAGATGATAGAGATAACAAAAGAAACCAACTGCGAGCTGAACCGCTCCAACAGCTTCCATATCATTGAATTTATTACTTTCTTACTGCTAAATGCCATTATTCTTTGTCTTTGTTACTTAGTTACAGCAACATTATCGATAACTTCCTTCCAAGCATCTTGCCACCGTTGTAATGAAAAAGCCTCCTTCGCACAGTTATATGCATTAGTTTGAAGTTTGGTTCTAAGTGACGAATCCACTATTAAACTGGTCAAAGCCTTGTAAAGCCCAACCTCTTCTGGATTAATCATCAAACCATTGTACCCATCAAGAACAATATTGGTCATTCCGCCAACATTGGTACATATAACTGCACAACCAGACGCCATAGCTTCCAAGAGAGAAAGAGATGTGCCCTCTGAACCCACCGTAGGTACAACGGCAACATCCTTATCTTCATGAATGCGCAGACTATCCTGACTATTGAATGTTGTGAACTGGACGTTATTAAACGAATCCAACTTCTTGTGCATATAATCAGCATCAGGTCCAGTTCCAGCTATTGTTACATTAATATTCTGATGTTCTTTTAGCAATCGCTCTATGACGTTTGCAAAGAGACGAGTGCCACGATGAACAAAGAAACGACGTGCAAAGATGATATTTATTCCATCATGTTGCTTTAGCGGTTGAGTCGTCGGAATAGCAGTGAAGTTAGGAATAAAGATATGTCTAACCTCGGGATATGGAACTATGGCACGATGCCAATTGATAAAGTTGTTGTCAACGCAAACCAGACGGTCAACTTTTCCAACTCTCCGAATCGTCTTCCATGCATTAAGACTCTTTCCCACATAACTTCTCAAATAGCGCAATCTTGAAAAACGCTTATCCAAAGGAACATCCCACGATATACCATGCTGAATGGCAATGGTTTTACAGGAAACGGATCGGGAAATGCAGGTTTCACACCCATACACAAGAAGGTCGTTTGACATATCTATATGCGGTAATGCGGCATCAAGCAAAGCCCTCGCCACTTGGACACCATAGTTATCTTTATATCCTACGCCATAAACATCATAAGACCCCATGTTTTTATGGAAATCACAGTAAGAACGTTGATAAACACTTACGCCATATCCACATTTTTCCAACACTGGTATCAAATTAGCGAGATAGGTTTGAATGCCCCCGACGGACATTCCAGAGCCATCTGGCTTAAGATAATTATAATATATTATATGTGCATGTTTATCACTCATAAACAAGTATTTTCTTTATTCCTTTCATATCTTGCAATATTGGCAACGCAAAATCCAATCAACATAAAAAACAACGGTTCAAAAAGAAACGTGCTACTTAAGAAAAGTTTTGCCACACCTGCACAAAAAAGCAAGAGTATAAATGCCATATCCATTTTATTCTTACACGTCCAGAAACCAGCGACTAAGACAAGCATAAATGCTATTAACAAGAATGTCCCCACACAATAACCGAAAGAAACGTGGACGTCACAAACAAAGCTATGAGAATAAACTATACCATATCGTTGCGACCCAAACAATCCACAGCCAAAGAAATCTCCGTTCTTATCCAAAATAGCATATAATTTGTCAGTAAGCCAAGACCTGCCCGTGTCATGCGTTAAACCTCCTCCAAGTATTCGGTCAATGATACGCGTACTAAGATTCATCTCTTCAAATACCGTTTTCAGGAATATGGCAATTCCCTTCTGAAAAAAAAGAGTCAGAATTCCCAGCCCCACGATACCTGTCTTCACGTATTTAGAATACCTGAATCTCATAAAAAAGAGAAAATAGACTATCAGGAACAGACCAGCGCAGGCCAATGGACCACGAGAGCCAAATGATAGAAGGAGCAATAAGCCAACCACAGTCAAGACCAAAGTGATGGGGTTAAATTTACGCATAGCAGACCACGCCATGATTAACACATGCGGTAGTAACTGGTACGCAGAGTACATATTATCAAATGAAAGTATCGACTGAGCGTCCTTTAGACTTTTCATATTCTGAACATATATGATAAAATAGAACAAATCCATCACTATACATATGCCAGCAAGCCACACAAAGACTGTAAAGAATTTCTCCGGTTCTATAATTCTACCTATAAAGTAACATGGAAACACCAAGCACAAACATGTAAAGGCATTTTCACACAACGGGTCAAAATTATCCGTAAAAAAAAGGAAGTTTAGTCCATATACAAATAAACATCCTATGTAAAAAGAATAATCTGCTATCGTAAGACGAGCTAACAATGCAGGTAAAGACAGCACGATTATTAATATAATTAATGAAAATTCTAATTCGTCTGTATAATTACATACTACAGGAATCTGGTTTACCACACCACGGATATAGAGTAGCAATTTAGATGCCCATACTACACATATTAGCAAACTGAGCATAAAATAGCGATTGCCAAAACATCGCCGTATACTATCTATGGTATTATTCGCGAGAAAACCAAACATTCACACAACAGCAAAACATTAACTAAAGAACAATATAGTCTTCTTAAGATCATCCCTTAGGAAATATAATCCTGTGACAAAGGAAGCAAGCACCAGCATAAATACAACAAAGAAGATGCGTTTGGGACCAGCAGGCTTCACTGGTACAGAAACATTCTGTATTACAGTAAAAGCAGGAGTCCTTTCCTGCAGTTTGGCCCTTGCATTCTGCAACGAAGCAATAAGAGTTGTGTAAATATTATAACTCAGTTGCATCTCATTTTCAAGTTCATCTTTTCTTGACAATACGGTTTGTAATTGAGCACCTTTATGGGTGTCACAAAAAAGCCCATACTTCCTCTGGCTATTGGCATAATCCTCCTTCGCCTCCTTGACAAGCTTCTCATAATGCTCCACATCAATCCTTGCTTTGTTAGTCCTATATTTTATTATAGCATCTTGCAAACGATGACAAACAGAATCTGTCAAAGTCGCAGCAATCAAAGGATCCTGAGCCTTCGACTTTATCACGAAAACGCCCGTCAGTTTATCTACGGTACAATTGATGTCACCCCGCATTTTATTAACAACATCCGTCTCCCGTTCTGTCAGCATGAAAGGGTTGATATCCTTGTAATCCTTCACAACTTCTTTTTTATGAGAAAAGATGCTCTTTATTTTTTTCTTTATCCAAGATTTAGGCTTGTTGTAAAAAGCTGTCTTCTGACACTTGTTTTCGTAATTATATAAATCTGTATTGATGGTTCCGTCTAAAGAAACCACAGGAATATCAAACAAGCTAACCACGAAATCAGTTGAAGACATCAGATCTGGATACAATTCCGGATATATAGCATCAGAACCTCCTCCCAAACTCAATCCGAATGAAGATGCTAATGCTCCCACTCCTCCCATCGCATTGTCATCACTGGTTTCCGGTGCGAGCATCATCTCACAAACGTAATACCTGGGCTGAGGTAAAATCCAGACGCAGGAAAGGATAAATGTTATCACCCACACTTTCACAAAAGTTTTCTTCTTTGACCAAAGAAGCGTTATGATTTTCTTAAGGTCTATTATCTGTTTCTGATTATTGTTTGTCTCCATGCAGTTTTCAATCATATTATAAAAAATATACGATTAGCGGTAGTTATTTCTTGAGTAAGCTAACAAGAGCTACAGCAATGCTGGCTATTGAGGCTGTGCCTGAAGTCAAAGCAACAATCTCGCTTGTGCTTATCTTCCTGTTATTCTTCTTAGAGGGAACAACAATCTCACAACCTGGCTCTATTGCCTTACTGCTCCGACTACCAATCTTCTCTACCGCACCATTCATGTAGATGGCATATACGCCCTTCTTCTTAGCGCGGCTTCCATAACCACCGGCACGCTTGATGTAATAATTCAGGCTTTCACCCTTCTTATAATTCATACTGATGGGATAACTTACCTCACCACTAATCTTTACAGTATTGCTAAATTGGGGAATCTCGACATGGTCACCCTCACGCAGAACGATATCGTCGGTACAACCGGGATTTGCCATTGCCTTCTCCAAATTTACAGCCACAGGATAGGTAGTACCCAAATCCATCTTCATCTGCAAAAGTGAATCAGCCTGTGCCTTGTTAAAATTCTTCTCGCTGGAAAGAGCCTCTTCGTACAACTGTATCTGGGCTGCACGCAAGGAACTCTCGCGCTGCAAACGTTCATCAGGTGTCATAACACGATTCAGACGGGCCCCCTTGGTATAAGCAAGAGATGTTACGCCTCCTGCAGCCTTTACCAAATCGCTCAGTCGGAAGCTCTTGTTGGTCATGGAGTACTGGCCCTCGAAATTCACACATCCCGTGATAGTTACGTTCTTCTGTTCGCTATAAGAGGGGCTGCGGCGAACAACGACTTCGTCATAGGGAAGTAGCACAAAACCACCCTCATTAATACGGAAACCGTCTTCTATAGCAAAGCTAAACGACTCTGCCATTTTTCCAGTATTCTCTGTAGAATTAACATCGTTAATCCTTCGGAACACATCTACCTTGGCCATTGAGGCTGCTTCTGTAAGACCTCCTGCCTGTAGGATAAGGTCCTCGATAGTGGTATTCTCGGCAAACTTGTATGTTCCGGGATAAATAACCTCTCCACTAATCTTCAATACCTGTTCGCCCTTCATATCAACCTTGCTGGGAACATAGAGTACATCGCCCTTGCGCAGAGGAATATCGGCAACGGTTCCATTCAGAATGCCATCAATATCTACAGACAACATCTCCAATGTCAGGTCTTCTTTCTCCCTGTGCATGACAGCACGGTTACGGAAAGCATCCTCGCGCAATCCTTCTGCCACCTGCAACAAACCACGGACGGTCTGAATCTCGCCACCCAACTGGTATTGGCCTGCATGTTTAACAGCGCCTCTCACCTCCACCATGTTGCTATAGCGGGCTATCACACTATCCACATACAATGAGTCTCCGTCCATAACATTGAAATTACCCATCTGGAACTCATCTATGGTGTGCATGCTGTATTCCTGTCCTGACTTACGACTCAGCCTTACATTCTTTGTATAGGCATCACCCGAGAAACCTCCGGCATAAGTAAGCAACTGCTTTACTGTCTCTGAGCGCTTCATCTCATAGAACATGGGGCGCTTTATCTTACCTCTCACATTAACCAGACACTCATAAGGTCCGACCTGTATGATATCATTATCCTGCAAGCGAACATCACCCTTTTGATTGCCATTCAAGAGGTAATCATAGACATCGATAGTTGCGATCTGACGTCCACCTCGGTAAACTTTAATGTCACGCAAGGTACCAATCTCGCTGATACCTCCTGCTGCATACAAGGCATTAAAAGCACTGCTCAAACTGCTCAGGGTATAGGTTCCAGGCATCACAACATCACCTACCACCTGCACCTGAATGCTACGGGTATCGCCAACAGACAAGCTAAAGCTACAATCCGAATAGAATCTGCCCAAGTGACTCTTTACCGTTTGGGTGGCCTGCTTGACAGTCAATCCTGCCAACTTTATCGGCCCCACACCGTCTATGACTATTACGCCATCAGGCGAAATGGTTCCTTCGAAAGTCTGCTGACTGGCTCCCCAAACGTCAATCACCACCTTGTCACCTGCGCCCAACATATAGTTGGCAGGAGTAGCCATATTCTGATTAGGCTCGAAGGTCAGCAACTTGTTGTTGAAAATGTTCCTACCGTAAACCTGATTGTCGTTTCGGAAATGATTCTGATAATAAACCAGCGAATCTATATCCATGAAGGCAATCTCGTCATTCAATTCATTCTGACGATCTGCTCTTGACATTCTTTTTGCTTCATCTTCCTCGCGCTGAGAACGAATCATATAACCATTCTGCTGATTCTGTTTCTCCAGAGCCTTCTCCTTGTTGGTACGCATTCTGCCAGCTGTATTATTAACATTGGCATTTGAGTTCTGCAAGTCAACAGCGCCCAGCTGACTATTCTGGGCTTCATATTTCTTTCTGATATTTCTAAGTTGCTCTACTGTTACACCTTTCTGAAGAAGTTTTGCAACAATAGTTTGTTGGTCTGATCCCTTCTGCTGTTCTTGCTGAACAAACTGAATAATCTGCCCCTCTGTCATAGACTGGGCGTAGCCGTTTACAGAAACAGCCATCAAAAAAGCCACAAAAATAGTTTTGGAGAGCACTCCGTATTTTGAAGTCATAACCTATGGTTTTATTATATTTTAATATAAAAACTGCGCAACTAGTTAAATTATTGCAAAATAACCTATTTTTTTTCTTTATCTCAATAAAAAGTAGATTATATTGCCCGAATAGCGGCAGAAAACAAAAAAAACAAGCGAATACTTGTCCAAGTCTGCTTTTTTCCCTACTTTTGCAGTCTATTAAGCATAAGCACGCCGGGGCTGACTGGATTTGACAGCAGGATGAGGTGTTGTGTAAGCACGCAGAGAGTTGGCAGCCGCTCTCTTTAATCAATGATTGCCAAAGATTATCTGGCGAAAACAACTACGCTCTCGCTGCCTAATCGAAGCACAGTAGATTACAGGCTTTATCTCGGCACCAGGTGCTGAGACGAGATGTCACTCTGGAGCTGTTGCTCCGAAGCATCCAGGCAAAGTGGCACAGCAAAATCGGGGATAGCTCATAACGGCCTCGCGTTGTGGGTGAGATTTAGAGGATAAGGTGCAGATTGGTGGCTCAGGTCTTGTCTGCACTCGAAAATCGAAGGCTGGGATAAGCGTGTAGAAAGCACAGGACGTCCCTGTTTGGACGAGGGTTCAATCCCCTCCAGCTCCACTCATTAGGGAGGATAGGGAAAAGCAACTAAGATTAGTATGAAGTTGTATGCTAAGGTAATTGCCATTTTAGCGTTGCCACTTATTTTTGTGGTTGCTTATGCCTTATGCCCTATTCAATTGCCGCCTCCGGGCTGGACTCTCAGCAAGATAGACTTAAAAGCCTCACTTAGCCCCTCCAAAGGAGAGGTGAGGGACTCTGTCGCACCTTGTACAATCACCCCTCCCTTGGAGGGGACGGGGGAGGCTTCTTCTGACACAACGATCCAACGCATTCTCTTCTTTGGCGACTCTATGGCCGAAGGGTTGGTGCGACGTATGGCCGATTATGCTCAGGAGAACGGATACGATTTGGCACGCGTGATATGGTACAACTCCACCACCAAATTATGGGCCACATCCGACACCTTGCAACATTATATTCACAAATATCACCCCACCTTCTTTATGGTATGCTTAGGAGGTAACGAACAGTTCCTAAAAGCACCCAAAGAAAGAGAAGCCTTCATCCGCCAAATCATAGACCGCATGGAGGGAAGACCTTTTGTGTGGATAGGCATTCCCACATGGAAGGGCGATACGGGATTTAATAATATGGTTCAGCAATGCGTAGGGGACGAGCGGTACTTCGACAGTCGCCGTCTTACCCTGAAACGTGGTTCCGACCGCGTTCACCCCACCTTCGGAGCTGCCAGCCTATGGATGGACAGCATAGCAGTATGGATGAAAGACCGATACCCCATCCAAATGCAAAGGCCAACCCATAAAGCAACACGAAAGTTCCCCCTGCACCTGCTGCAACCTGTGAGATAAAAGACCAACCCCAACCCTCCCTTGAAGGGAGGGAGGATTAGAGTTTAGAGTTTAGAGTTTAGAGTTTAGAGTTTAGAGTTTAGAGTTTAGAGATATGATATTTACAAGCATTCATTTCTGGGCCGTCTTTATCGTCTTCTTGACGATATTTGCCTTGCTGCGCCGTTCTACACGAACGGGGATGATGCTTTATGTAACTATCATCAGTCTATGTTTCTTCTTCTTAGCCAACCGCTGGCTCATGCAGTTGCTACCATTAACAGCACTAATATCATGGTCACTGACAAAAGCCATGAAGCAGTACGATGGTGCCAAACGGAAAGTCTTCCTGCTGAGTATTATCCTATTGGATCTGATGCCGTTGGTTTATTTCAAATATGCCGGCTTCGCCGTTTCTTGCCTGAATAGCCTTTGGGAAAGTAATTTCTCATTGCCGGTCATTGCGCTGCCCGTAGGAATCTCGTTCTACACTTTCCAGGCAATCAGCTATTCCATAGATGTTTACCGAAAGAAGTTCACGATGGACATCACCTTCCTGGAATACATATTCTACTTGTCTTTCTTTCCCCTACTGTTTGCCGGTCCCATAACCCGGGCAGAGACTTTCTTCCCACAGGTTCGCAGACATCAGCCTCTGAACGAACGTCTGGCATACATGGGACTTTGGCTCATCATTATGGGTATCCTCAAGAAAGCGGTTGTGGCAGATTACATTGCACAATATAACAACTGGATTTTCGACTCTCCCCTCTCCTATTCCGGATTCGAGAATTTAATGGGATTGTTTGGATTCGCCCTACAGATTTACCTTGATTTTTCAGGCTACAGCGACATCAGCATAGGCATAGCGGCATTGATGGGTATCCGTTTACGCGACAACTTCCGTTTCCCCTATCAGAGTCTTAATGTTACGGAATTCTGGCACCGATGGCACATTTCCCTCTCCTCTTGGTTCAGAGATTATGTCTATATCCCCTTGGGAGGTAACAAATATGGAAGGATACGCACCGGCATTCATTGCCTAATCACTTTCCTCCTGGTAGGTATCTGGCACGGGAGTACCGTTATGTATGCATTATGGGGACTTATGCATGGATTGGCCATGGTTGTACACAAAGCCATGCAGCGCTGGCTTCGCCTGATTCCTGACACATGGGCAACTAAGCCTTTCTCCATGCTGCTCACTGCTACCTTTATTATATGTGGATGGGCTATCTTCCGTTCACCCGACTTGGATACGGCGAGCCTCATCTTCAAGCAAATATTCACCAACTTCCGCCTCGAGAGCATTCCTGCCTTCTGGACGATGCGTCCCACATGGCTGATGATGATGGTTATTTGCGGTATCCTGCTCTTTGTCAGAGAAAGGTATTACAATAGACTGATGATAAAATTCATATATTCTCCCTGGCTAATGAAATTGATAGCATTCGCTGTTGCAATACAGTTGGCCATAGAGTTTCACAGCAGCAATATCACCCCGTTCCTGTACTATAACTTTTAAAGTGAAGAGTGAAGAATGAAAGTTACCAAACGGCAAAAGCAAACTAATTCTTAATTCTTCTCCCTTAATTCTTAATTAAAAAAATGGTAAACAGTAAACTATAAATAATATAAGAAAATGACAGAATTACAACTTAAGTACGGATGCAATCCTAATCAGAAACCATCTCGCATCTACATGGAGGCAGGCGAGCTGCCTATCGAAGTGTTGAACGGCCGTCCCGGCTACATCAATTTCTTGGACGCTCTGAATGCATGGCAGTTAGTCAAAGAGTTAAAGGCTGCAACAGGTCTGCCTGCAGCTGCCAGCTTCAAGCACGTTAGCCCTGCCGGAGCTGCTGTAGGTCTGCCCCTTACAGATACGCTACGCCACATCTACTTTGTACCCGAGAGCATTGGCGAACTCAGCGCCCAGGCTTGTGCCTATGCCAGAGCACGCGGTGCCGACCGTATGAGTAGCTATGGCGACTTCATTGCACTCTCCGATTGCTGCGACAAGGCAACAGCCCTGCTCATCAAGCCCGAGGTAAGTGATGGCGTTATCGCTCCCGAGTTTACGGAAGAGGCTCTGCAGATTCTGCGCGAGAAGCGTAAGGGTACTTACAACGTTATCAAGATTGACCCCACCTACAAGCCCGAGCCTATAGAGCGTAAGCAGGTCTTTGGCATTACCTTTGAACAAGGTCGCAACGAGGTTAAGCTGGATGATCCCGCTCTCTTCGAGAACATTCCCACCAAGAACAAGAATTTCCCCGCAGATGCCAAGCGCGACCTTATCATTGCTCTCATCACTCTGAAGTACACCCAGAGCAACAGTGTATGCTACGTTAAGGACGGTCAGGCCATTGGTATCGGAGCAGGGCAGCAGAGTCGTATCCACTGTACCCGCCTGGCTGGCAGCAAGGCTGATATCTGGTGGTTGCGTCAGAACCCCAAGGTAATGGCACTTCCCTTCTTGCCTAATATCCGTCGTGCCGATCGCGACAACACCATCGACATCTATATCAGCGACGATTACATGGATGTCCTGGCCGATGGCGAATGGCAGAAATTCTTCACAGAGAAGCCCGAGCCTCTCACACGCGAGGAAAAGAAAGAGTGGATTGCACAGAACACCAATGTATGTTTGGGTAGCGATGCCTTCTTCCCATTCGGTGACAATGTTGAACGTGCCCACAAGAGTGGTGTTCAATACATTGCACAGGCTGGTGGTAGCGTTCGTGACGATCATGTTATCGATACCTGCGACAAGTACGGCATTGCCATGACCTTCACTGGCGTCCGTCTGTTCCACCATTAAAGAAAAAGACCCTCCCCTGACCCCTCCCGTGAGGGAGGGGAATCAAAAAGAGGGGGAGACATTGCAAGTATTGATGAATGATGAGCTAAAATGGGCAACGAGTGACAGATATTCTTTACTAAAGGATTGGGCTCGCCAAAATAGAAAGTGCCCCACAAACGCAGAAACCGTTCTATGGGAGCAACTAAGAGGAAGGAAATTAGGATTAAAGTTTTTCAGACAATATATTATAGCTGACTATATTGTGGATTTTGTCTCTCTGGAGTTTAACCTGATTATTGAGGTAGATGGCTCTTATCATTCTGAATACGAACAGCTACAATATGATGAAGGACGTACACATCGTCTTGAATCATTAGGCTTTAAACTGATTCGTTTCACTAATGAAGAAGTTATCTTTCAAACAGATTATGTTTTAGGAATAATAAAAAAGATAATTAATGAGGAATAATAATCCTACTACAAAACCCAATCTCCCCTCCATCACGGGAGGGGCCGGGGGTGGGTCTGACGATATTGCATCCGTTATACTTAACGGCATCACCTTCAAAGCTGGGTCTAAGGGCGACAAGAAAAAGAAAGAGGAGCCCAAGGTAAAGACCAAAGCTAAGAAGAAACAGTATATTACTGGAGCACACGGAAGCGGATCGGCTAAGATGAAAGCCGACATCCGCAAGAAACGTGCCAACAGGCATAAATAATATGGAAAGAAGAAAGGGGGAAGAGCTTTTCGCATCTGCCCCCTTTCTTTTTAAGCCTTCAAGGAAAAATGCTGATTGAAGAGCTGGCGCAGCATAGCCTCATCATCAATGATGCCCTGCAATTGTCTCAGACGTTCTGCATTGGGTGAATCCTCGAACCACAGATGCAGGTAGCCATTACGTCCATATTTCTCGTGCAGATGCGAGAGCATACGTTGGTAGTGCCCCTCCCTGTCAAGTTCCGGATAGTGGTCGATACCATACTGAATGGTTCTGCGAATGATAGTGTCTGCATCAATGAAGCGATCAGCCTCGGCTACTATACGGCCATAGATGGTGCGAGGCTCATGGCCCGAAGAGGCACGATGGTCTTCGGCAGCATCAGCCATTATGTTGATCTGTTCCTCCGCGAACCACTTTCGCAACGTCTGGTCAGCTCTGATAATCCTTGAAGAAACCTCGTGATGATGCTCGCGGCCTTCACACAAACCTGTATCATGATAGGCCGCAATGACATACGCCATATCTGCATCAGCCCCTAACTTCTCTGCCAGCTCCAGACTCTGCCGGATAACCATCAGCACATGGTCGCGCTGATGTGCCTTATCGAAACTGTCATACTGCGGTATAATGTTCTGCTCTACATATTTCTTCAATTCTGCATTGATGACCATACTGAATGCTATTTTTTATCTTGTTTGCGCCTATAAATTCGTTTTATCAAGAGTAAAGATACCTATTTTCTTTGATAAATTTGGAAAATAACTCACATACTTGTAACTTTGAGACAGATTTTTGCATTATTCATAGTAAATAACTACTGCAATATCATGGAAATAGGAAAAATCACAGAAAGAATCAGAGTTTTCTTCAACATCCTGCCCGACAAGGAGGATGAACAGGAAATCATTGCCCAAATTAGCAGCGGCGTATCCTTTAGGGGGGCTAACCTATGGGTTCTCATTTTTGCCATCTTCATTGCATCATTGGGACTGAATGTCAACTCCACTGCAGTTATCATAGGTGCCATGCTGATATCGCCCCTGATGGGTCCTATCATAGGAATGGGACTGGCTGTCGGCATTAACGACCTGAGCCTACTGAAACGTTCAGCCAAAAACTACGGTGTGGCAACATTAATTAGTGTACTTACGGCAACAGTCTATTTTCTGATATCTCCCCTTAGCGAGGCTCAGTCTGAGCTGTTGGCACGCACCTCTCCTACCCTATACGATGTACTCATAGCCTTCTGCGGCGGTGCAGCAGGAATCATAGCCCTTTGTACACGGGGCAAGGGCAACGTCATTCCTGGCGTAGCTATTGCAACGGCTTTGATGCCTCCCCTCTGTACGGCAGGATTCGGATTGGCAACAGGCCACTGGCTCTATTTTTTAGGGGCATTTTATCTCTTTTTTATCAATACGGTATTTATTGCCCTTGCCACCTTCCTTGGAGTTAGGTTCCTACAGTTCAGCCAGCACAAGTTTGTATCCTCTGCAAGTGCTACAAGGGCGCGCCGTATCATGATGGTGCTGGTGGTTGTTACCATGCTACCAGCAGCCTTTATGACCATGCAGATTGTAAAGCAGAGCGTATTCAACAATAATGTGAACCGTTTCATCAAAGCCGAGTTGCAACAGCGAGGCACCCAGATTATTTCCAACAACGTGGACCGTGATAGCCTGAAACTTCGGATAGTGGCTGTAGGACGCGAGATTTCCGAGGCTCATCAGCGGGAAGCACAGAAGAGGATGGAGTTCTATGGACTGAACGGCTTTGAATTGAGGGTAATACAAGGAGCACAGTCAGACAGTTTGATTCTACTGAACAACGAGCTAACGGCTATGAATACCAGCAGAAAATCCGACCGACAGCAACTGATGAACCTGACGGCTCAGGTAAGTTTGCTCAGTTCCCAACTAGACGATTATACCCGCTATGAAGCGCTTTCCAAAGATGTGAGCAACGAATTGGCAACACTCTTCCCACAAGTAGAAACCCTGAACCTGGCTCGTGTTGCCCATGCTAGTAACGACACTACAAGCACAGCTCATTTTGTTGCGGCCATCATTGAAACCACTAACACCAAGCCTTTGCCAAAGGCTGATGCAGAAAAGTTGCGCGAATGGCTACAAATCAGGATCAAGGCAGACAGTCTGATAGTAGTGGATGCCAAGCAATATAAATAAAAAAACAGTCTATTCACCCCCAAAAACTCTACAAGATATGTTTACAGACAACAAGTTATACGTGGCACATGGTCAGAACGGACCAATATGCCTTTGCGGAAAGATGGCAAACCGTCACGGCCTGATAGCAGGAGCAACAGGAACCGGCAAGACCGTAACCTTGCAAGTATTGGCCGAGACATTCTCGCAAGCTGGCGTTCCCTGCTTTATGGCCGACATGAAGGGCGACCTCTCGGGTATCAGTCAGACAGGACAGCTATCTGGGTTTATAGAGAAACGTTGTGCTGAGTTCGGAATCGAGAACCCGCAATTCCAAGGCAGTCCTGTTTGCTTCTACGATGTATTCGGAGAGAAAGGACATCCCATGCGCACCACCATCTCTAATATGGGCCCCGAGCTGTTGTCGCGCCTGATGGAGCTGAACGAGGTGCAAGCTGGCGTGATGACTATTCTCTTCAAGGTAGCCGACGAGCGTAGACTCTTGTTGTTAGACCTGAAAGACCTGCGCTCCATGCTCACCTATATCTCAGACCATGCATCGGAGCTGACCAAGCAGTACGGCAATGTATCCAGCGCCAGTGTGGGAGCGATCCAGCGAGCTCTGCTCAGACTGGAGGATCAGGGAGCAGACAAATTCTTCGGCGAACCGGCCTTCGACATTATGGACCTACTGCAATGCCGTGCCGATGGAAAAGGTATCATGAGTGTACTGGCTGCCGACAAGCTGATGCTGAATCCCAAGCTCTATTCCACTTTCCTGTTGTGGCTGTTGTCCGACCTCTATGTTCGTCTGCCAGAAGTGGGTGATCAGGAGTTGCCACGACTGGTATTCTTCTTCGACGAGGCTCACACCCTCTTTACAGATACGCCCAAGAGCTTAGTGGACAAGATAGAACAAGTGGTTCGACTCATCCGCAGCAAGGGCGTTGGCGTTTACTTCGTAACTCAGAATCCTACAGATATACCTGACTCTGTACTGGCTCAGTTGGGTAACCGTGTGCAGCATGCCCTGCGTGCTTTCACACCCAAGGAACAGAAGAATGTCAGGGCTGCAGCAGAGACCTTCCGTGCCAACCCCAACTTCAAGACAGAGGAGGCCATCATGGAACTGGGCACAGGCGAAGCCCTTGTATCCTTCCTCGACGAGAAGGGAACGCCCACCATTGTTGAGCGTGCCAAGGTACTCTTCCCCCTTAGCCAGATAGGGGCCATTACGGATGCACAACGCGATCAGATTATCAAGTCCTCGCGCATCTTTGGCAAATACGACAACGTCATAGATCGCGAGAGTGCCTTCGAAGTGCTGCTGGAAGCCTCATCCCAACCCTCTTTAGAGGAAGAGGAGCAAGAAGTAAAGGGCAAAGGGCAAGAGCAGTCCTCGACTTCGAAGGAGTCGAAGAGTGGCTCAAAAAGCAGTTGGAAGAAATCCTTCTTCGGCAAGATTCTTAGCGCCATCATCACCAGTGTTACGGCTGCTCTGGGAACATACGTAGCCAATACCGTTACAGGTAGTAAGAGACGTTCGAAGGACTCCTTAGGCAAGAAAGTGACAAAAACCGCAGTCAGCACAGCCACACGAACCGCCACACGCGAGCTCACCCGCAGCATCTTAGGTAATCTGAAGTAAAAAAGGAAGCCCCTCTCCCCCTTCCCCTCCCCCAAATGGGAGGGGAGAATTGGTTTAAAAGCTAGGAGACAATCATAATACCATTAATATTACGACCCGTATTAATGGTATCACGGCGTGCGCTATAAAAGTCAGGAGTTGTAAGGGTATCAATATCTGATACCTGAATATTGGTGATGCCGTTGCTCTCCAGCACCCATCGGTTGGCATCCTTTAGGTTGATATGCCATTTGGCATAACGCTTGGCCAGACGCTGCATGGGGAAGCCTGCCTGCAGGAACTGCTCATAGACCTCATCGCCCACCTCGAAGCTCTCCAAGGAAATACCCGGGCCTATAATGGCAGAGATATCCTCTGCCCTACTCTGCATCAGTTGAAGTGCTTTCTCAACTATGCGACCTACCGTACCGCGCCAACCGGCATGGATGGCTGCTATACGATGCTGACGCTGGTCGAAGAGAAGAACGGGGATGCAGTCGGCCGTCTTGACAGCTATGCAAAGACCAGGCTTATCGGTAATGACAGCATCGGTATCGGGTACCTCGCCAAAGGTATCCACCCAGCATACATTGGTGCTGTGAGTCTGACGGGGAATCATGATGCTGGTAGCGGGAATCTGCAAGGACTCGCCACTGAGCCCAGTCTGACGCGCATCAATGCCGGGTTCTGTACCATGCACGCCCTTCCCTGCGGAAAAAGCGAGCAGCCAAGAGGGTGTAGGATAAATCATTCGTCTTCGTACTCGAAGTCTTCCAGGTCCTCGATGTCCTCGACATCTTCCTCGTCGATGAACTCAATCTCTTCGTCCTCGCCTTCATCCTCCATCTCAGAACGGAGCCAGGCAAGGTCCTTGTTGCGATGGACGATGGTCTCCTGCTGCGTGATAGCCTGCAACTTGTTGCTCTCGCTGTTGAGAGCCTGCCAGAGGATATCCTTCAACTCGGTCAACCCCTTGTTGGCAACAGCACTGATAAAGACGTGCGGCAGATCGTCAGGCAAATCCTCAGACAGCATCTGCTGCAGTTCCTCATCCAAGAGATCAGTCTTGGTAATGGCCAAGACACGTTGCTTGTCCAACAGCTCGGGGTTGAAGGTCTTTACCTCGTTCAGCAATATCTCGTATTCCTTGCGAATATCATCCGTATCGCCCGGCACCATGAAGAGCAGGAGCGAGTTACGCTCTATGTGACGCAGGAAGCGCAGACCCAGTCCCCTACCCTCGGCAGCACCTTCTATGATACCAGGGATGTCTGCCATCACGAACGACTGACCGTCGCGATAAGAGACAATACCCAGCGAGGGCTCCAGGGTGGTAAAGGGATAGCCTGCAATCTTGGGACGGGCGCTACTCAGCGCACTCAGCAAGGTGCTCTTACCTGCATTGGGGAAGCCAACGAGACCGACATCGGCCAAAAGCTTCAACTCCAGAATGATGGTCAGCTCGCGCATTGGCTCACCAGGCTGCGCAAAGCGCGGTGCCTGATTGGTGCTGGTGGCAAAGTGCTTGTTGCCAAGTCCGCCACGACCACCTTTGAGGAGCATCACCAGCTGTCCGTCCTCTGTTACGTCGCAGATATATTCGCCCGTCTCAGCATTATAGACTACGGTTCCGCAGGGTACATCTATATAACGGTCCTCACCATCGGCTCCTGTGCTGCCGCTCTTACCGCCATTGCCGCCATGGGTGGCAAAGACATGACGCTCGTAACGCAGGTGCAGCAAAGTCCAGTAGTTGTGGTTGCCACGCAGATAAACGTGTCCGCCACGGCCGCCGTCTCCACCGTCAGGACCACCATTGGGAATGTACTTAGCCCTGTGCATATGCATAGATCCGCGACCGCCCTTACCAGAGCGGCAGCAGATCTTAACGTAATCTACAAAATTGCTTTCTGCCATCTTTATAAATTGAGAATTGAAAATTGAGAATTGAAAATTCTTAACTCCAAATTCTTAACTTAGTTTGCTTTATCAATAATTGCGAATACCTCGGCAATCATTTCCTCCTTAGAGGGATGCTCTGCCCATGCTACGATGTTGCGGATGCCCTCCTTCTGGAACCACTCAGCCAGAGGAGCTGTCTGGTTGTGATAAACAGCAAAACGCTTCTTAATAGTCTCTTCGTTATCATCGGCACGACCCTGCTCGATAGCACGGTTCAGCAGACGAGCAACGAGGATATCCTCCTCAACAACCAGTTCGATCATGATACCCATATCGTGGCCACGCTGAGAGAGCATCTGCTTCAGAGCCTCAGCCTGTGCGATAGTACGGGGGAAACCATCGAAGATAACGCCCTTGCCAGCAGGCAGGCTATCGTAGGTCTTTGCCAAAATGTCAATCATCAACTCATCAGGAATCAACTGACCGTTATCAATATAACCCTTGGCTGTCTTGCCCAGCTCAGTACCGTTCTTAATCTCAGCACGCAGCACATCGCCTGTACTGATGTGACCCATACCATACTTCTCAACAATCATGTCACTGTAGGTACCCTTTCCTGAACCGGGAGCACCAAAGATAATAATATTCTTCATACCTTAAAAAAACTATATTGTTTGTCTTTATTTTCTTCGATTAATTTTTATCTTTTCTCTTTTAATTTTTAATTAAAGTATAAATATCCCTCATGTTTCTTCCATAGCCGTCATAGTCCAGGCCATAACCCACTATGAAGTCGTTGGGAATCTCCATGCAGCAATACTTGATGTCCAGATCCACCTGCAACTTACCTGGCTTCAGCAAGAGCGTACAGATATCTATGCTGGCAGGGTTCTGCTGCTTCAGCACATCCAACATGTGCGCCATCGTCAGACCCGTATCCACGATATCCTCCACGATGATAACGGGACGGTCTGTAAGGTCCACGTTCAGGCCTATCACCTCGCGAATCTTACCCGTAGTGTTCACGCCCTGATAGGATGCCAGTTTGACAAAGGAAATCTCGCAGGGCAGGTTTACCTCCTTCAGCAGGTCGGCAGCAAAGATGAACGAACCGTTCAGAACAGCCAAGAAAACGGGCTCCTTATCCTGAAAATCCTTGTTAATCTGCTTTGCTATTCGCTTAACCTCCCGCAGAATCTCTTTCTCGGAAATAAAGAGGGAAAAACTCTTATCCTTAACCTGAATTGTCTGCATACTAACTGGTATTCTTTTTTTGAAAATCGCGACAAAGGTATATAAAAGTTCACAAAAAGTAAAATCTTTGCCGTATATCCGTATCACATTCATCGAAAAACGTTATCTTTGCATTACAAAACATCAAGATTATGAAGCTAAGAAACATTTTAGGACTTGTTTTCTGCTGTTCTGCTCTGGCCGTTCAAGCACAGACCGATGTAACCAAATTTGTACCTGGAAGCACCCTCGAGGGTGTCTCTTATTTTCTGCCCAAAACAGCCTTCCGCGTTACCATTATAACAGAGAAAACGGTTACCAAGCCAGGCGATTTCTATAAATATGCCAACCGCTACCTGCGCCTCTCCAACGTACCTACTGAGGAGAAGGTGGAATGGCGCATCAAGAGCATAAAGCTGGAACCCTTTGGCGTGCCCGATAAGGACAAGGCCTATAGCATAAAGATAAAGAGTAAGACTGTGGCTCCTCTGGTAGGACTGAGTAGCGATGGCCTTCTGCTTAGTATCAACACAGAAGCCGTAGAGGAGGTGCTGCCCGAATTGCCTGACGCCATCCCCGCTGCTAAGTTGGAAGACCCACGCACCTATATGACACAGGAAATGCTGGCTGCCGGCAGTACGTCCAAGATGGCTGAACTTTGTGCCGAGGAAATCTACGACCTCAGGGACAGTCGCAACTCCCTTATCAAGGGCGAGGCAGACAATACCCCCAAGGATGGTGCCCAATTGCAACTGATGCTGAACCAGTTGGACAAGCAGACTGCCGCCCTGGAATCTATGTTCAAGGGAACACAGCAAACCAGCACAGAGGTCACTTCCTTCAACTTCCTGCCCAATGAGGAGACGGACAAGGACATTCTGTTCCGCTTCTCTCAGAAACTGGGCATTGTGGACGAGGACGATCTGGCTGGCGCTCCCATCTACGTGAGCGTAAGACGCACAGAGACACTTCCTCAGACAGAGAACGACGAGGATATTGCCAAGAAGAAGGCCAAGATGGAGAAAGGTATATATTATAATGTACCCGCACGAGCCAAGGTAACTATCTTCAACAGCCAGCAGGAGTTCTGCTCCACAGAGTTGCCAATGGGTCAGTTCGGCGTGGTAGAGATTCTCTCCAACACGCTCTTCGATAAGCAGGCTACCACCAAGGTCACATTCTTCCAGACCACAGGCGGCACCAAGGATATTACGAGGTAAAAATTTTTAGACTTTAGACGCTAGACTTTAGACTTTAGAGATGCCTAAAAAAACTTATAGGGACCTACCCCCAGACTATGGGGTTTGTTTGCACGCAAATTGTCCGATGGCGGCGACATGCCTTCATCAGATAGCTTATCCCCAATTACTGAAGAAAGAGACTACTCTGCGCCTCATCAACCCAGAGAAGTGTTCTAAGGATAAGGAATGTAGATTCTATCGCGATTCCAAGCCCGTGACATACGCCTTTGGATTCACTAATTTCCAGAAGAAGATGTTCCCTGCGCAATACCAGACTTTCATGTACACACTAATCGGAAAGTTTGGACGTAACGCCTATTTCGAACGTCGTCGCGGCGAATCTCCCCTATCACCAAAGGAACAGAAGGTCATACTCGAAGCCCTTCGCAAGGCCGGCGTTACAGAAAAGATGCAGTTCGATAAGTACGAAGAGAATATAAACTGGTACGACTGAACCAGTACTTGTTAGGAAGTACTCCAGTACTTCAACGTAAGTACTGGAGTAATCCAGCAAGAGTACTTTACGCAAAAAGCGATACTTTAATATACAAACAAAGGAGGCAGATAATCTACCTCCTTTATTTATGCTAAAGACTAAAGTCTAACGTCTAAAGTCTAATTAAAGCTTGTCGTTGCTGCCAAGAACATCGATGATCTTGTGCATGTACATCTTCTTCATGTTCTCACGAGCAGGCTTCAGATACTGACGTGGATCGAAGTGGCTGGGATTCTCGTCGAAGTACTTGCGGATAGCAGCAGTCATAGCCAAACGAGAGTCAGAGTCGATGTTGATCTTGCAAACAGCGCTCTTAGAAGCCTCGCGCAGCTGCTCCTCGGGGATACCTACTGCATCGGGCAACTTACCGCCGTGAGCGTTGATGGTATCAACCTCGTCCTGAGGAACTGAAGAAGAACCGTGCAGAACGATGGGGAAACCGGGAAGACGCTTCTCGATCTCGTGCAGGATATCGAATGCCAATGGAGGAGGAACCAGCTTGCCGGTCTTGGGGTCACGTGTGCACTGTGCGGGAGTGAACTTGTAAGCACCGTGGCTTGTACCGATAGAGATAGCCAGAGAGTCGCAACCAGAACGCTTGCTGAAGTCCTCTACCTCCTCAGGCTTTGTGTAGTGAGATACCTCGCTGGCAACCTCATCCTCAACACCTGCCAATACACCAAGCTCAGCCTCAACAGTTACATCGTGAGCGTGAGCGTACTCAACAACCTTCTTTGTAAGAGCGATGTTCTCCTCGTAAGGAAGAGCAGAACCGTCGATCATTACACTAGAGAAACCGTTGTCGATACAATCCTTGCAGAGCTCGAAGCTATCACCGTGATCCAGGTGAAGAACAATCTGAGGATTAGCGCAACCCAACTCCTTTGCATACTCAACAGCACCCTGAGCCATGTAACGGAGGATAGTACCGTTAGCATAGTTACGAGCACCCTTAGAAACCTGCATGATAACAGGAGACTTTGTCTCTACAGCTGCCTGTACGATAGCCTGCATCTGCTCCAAAGTGTTGAAGTTGAATGCGGGGATTGCGTAGCCACCTGCTACTGCCTTGGCAAACATTTCACGGGTGTTTACCAAACCCAATTCCTTGTAACTTGTCATAGGATTTACAATTTTACGATTTATATTCTATAATTTACAACTTTTCCATATTTACTTTCCCCTCCCATTTGGGGGAGGGTTAGGGAGAGGGGCTTCCTTTGCGCCTGCAAAGGTACACCTTTTTTACGAAACAGCGAAACTTTAGCTTTGTTTTTTTACAAGATAGGTTACAGTTGGCAAGTGGTCGCTATACCCGTTCAACCACACGCCGCCCGAGGTGGTACGCTTAGGTGTCCCCTTGTACTTGCCTTCCTGTTGTATCAGATAGTCGCGTCTGAATATCTGATACTTATAGAGGGTTAAGTGGCTGTAGTCCTTGGTATCGTTTATATCCAGCAGGTTCTTGCTGAGAACAATCTGGTCGAAGAGGTTCCAGGCACCCTGATAAGAGAGGGTTCCCTGCCCGTTCTTGCGCAGCATATCCCACCAAGGATTATAGAAGTCGCCATCGCCCACATCCTTCATCTTACGCTTGGCACCCAGACACTTGGCCATGGAGGCATTGTCCGGGTCATCGTTCATATCGCCCATTACCATGATGCGCATATCGGGATCGGCTGCATGAATGCTGTCTGTGAGGGCTCGCACCTGACGGCCACCATATTCGCGGAAGATTCCTTCCGCTCCCCTACTGGGCCAATGGCATACGATAACAGTCAGGGGGTCGCCTGCCAGGATGCCTTGTACGCACAGAAAAGGACGGGTGGTATGCGTGGTGTCTCCGTTCTCATAGACATACAGCTTATGGAAGGCCTTAGTAATCTTGAAGGCTTTGGGATTATAGATAAGGGCGCAGTCCACACCACGCTTGTCGGGTCCCTCGAAGTGGACAAACTTATAGCCACGCTTCTGCATATTGGGCTGAGCCATCAGGTCCTCCATCACCTTGTCGTTCTCTATCTCCGAAACGCCAATGATGCTGGCACCATAGGGCAACTTGTCTGTACCCAGGTCGCAAATCACCTGAGCCATATTCTTCAACTTGTTCTCGTACTTGTTCTTGGTCCAATGATACGAGCCACTGGGAAGGAAGTCGAAGTCGTTCTTGCCATAGTCGTGAGCGGTGTCGAAGAGGTTCTCCAGGTTATAGAAACATACGGCATGACACTGTAACTGAGCCTTTACTGCCACAGAGACAGCGAGCAACACGATAAACAGAAGGGGGAATGCAAATCTTTTCATATTTGTTTTTGTGGTACTTGTTTAGAGATTCTATACTATACATGATTTCATGCAAAGTTAATGCTTTTTTGTATAACAAATACAAGTTTTGAAGAAAATTCTTTTTTTTTGCATTTTTGCATAGCGGGATAAATTATTTTTTGTAAGTTTGCAGAAACATATTAACAAACAACTAATATATCATGAGAATGAGAACAAAGCATCTGCTGTTGGTCACAGCATTGTTTGCCTCACCGTTATGCTACGCCCAAACTGACACAACGGCTGTCAGTAAACTGGAAGAGGAAATCCGTCAGGAGAATTCCTCGTTTGTCCTGTCGGAGTCGCAATTGGGCGAGGATGATGACCAGACCGTCAACATCATTCAGGTTGGCTCAGCCAACAATGTTTACACTAGTAACATCGGCTACCAATGGAGTCCGGTACGATTCAAGTACCGTGCCTATGACTCGCGTTACAACGATGTGTACATGAACGGAGTAATGGTTAACAACATCGAGAACGGACGTTTCAACTTCTCCACCATCGGTGGCATGAACGACGCTACACGTAATCAGGATGCAGCCAGTCCGTTCGAGGACAACTCCTTCAGCATCGCTAACATGGGCGGTAGCAACAACTACAACTTCCGCGCCAGCATGCTGCCCGCAGGACACAAGGTGACCCTCTCCGGTGCCAACCGCAACTACACCCTGCGCGGCATGTACACCTACGGCACAGGTCTTACGGACAAGGGATGGGCCTTCTTCGGCACCGTCGGCTACCGCTGGGCCAATATGCAGACAGCAGCCGTTAAGGGTACCTTCTACAACAGCCTAAGCTACTTCCTGAGTCTGCAGAAGGTATTCAACGACAAGCACTCCCTGAACCTTGCCACCTGGGGTAATCCCACAGAACGCGCTCAGCAGGGTGCCTCTACCGACGAGGCTTACTGGTTGGCCAACGACCGCCAGTACAACCCTTACTGGGGATACCAGAACGGCAAGATGCGCTCCAGCCGCGTTGTGAACAACTACGAGCCAACAGCCTTGCTGACCTGGGATTACAAGATCAACGATAAGATGAAGCTGACGACCAGCATCATCGGTAAATATGTAAAGTATAGCGCTACGCGTCTGCAGTACAACGACTCCAAGAACCCTGCGCCCGACTACTGGAAGAACTTCCCCAGCAGCCAGTACGATGTATGGGACATTGAGAATGTACAGAACTGGCAATATGGTATAGATGCCTGGCAAAGCAGCTATGACTACTGGACCCGCAGCGATGCCAATCGCCAGATTAACTTCGACCAGCTCTATGCTGCCAACCGCACCAACAATGCGCTGGGTAAGGATGCTGCATACTTTATTACAGCCAAGCACAACGACCACCTGAACCTGCGCCTTGGCACTACCCTCGACTACGCCATCTCTAAGAACGCCAAGTGGCGCATTGGCCTGCAACTGGGCACCAACAAGGGTATGCATTACCAGACTATCGATGATATGTTGGGCGCCAAATATATGCATAACGTCAACAATTATGCCATCGGCACTTACCTGCCCGGTTCTAACCAGAGTTACTACAACCTGTACGACAGATTGTACAACGGCGACCGCATGATTGGCGAAGGCGACACCTTCGGTTACGACTACGACATCACAGTACGCGACGCCAAGGCCTGGACCTCTGTTTCATGGGATAGAGGCATCGGACACTACTTTGCTTCTGCTAAGATTGGAAGCACACAGATGTGGCGCGTAGGTCACATGAACAATGGCATCTGCCCCAACTATGCCGACGAGAACGGACGCGAAGTTAAATTCTCTTACGGCAGAAGCCAGACAGCGAAATTCCTGGACGGTGGCGTGAAAGCAGGCGCCACATTCAATCTGGGCAAGGGACACGGCATTGCCGTTGGCGGCGGTTTCGAGACTCGCGCACCCTATGCCAACACAGCCTTCGTAAGCCCCGAGATGAATAACAACTTCGTGAAAAACCTTTATAATGAGAAGGTTGCTTCTGCCGAATTGGGTTATCGCCTGAACAACAACTGGCTGCAGCTGAACGTAACAGGTTACTATTCCCACATCTTCGATGGTACAGAATGGCAGAACTTCTACTTCGATGACGTGAACAGCTTCACCTATGTTTCTCTGACCGATGTCAGCAAGAGCTACTATGGCGTAGAGGTTGGCGCAAAATTCAAGATTACCAGTAGCCTGGACATAACTGCCATGACCACATGGAGCGACAACCTATACACCAACAATTCCGATTGTGTATATATGCTCAGCACCAAGGGAACAGAGAGCCACACCACCTGCTACAATAAGGGCATGCGCGAAAGCGGCACTCCCCTCTCTGCCTACAGTTTAGCAGTTAACTATCGCATCAAAAGATGGTATCTGTCTCTCATCGGTAACTACTACGACCGCATCTACCTCTCTTACAGTTCATGCTTACGTTACAAGGAGAATGTTGCGACTCAGGTGGAAGACCCCGTCACTGGTCAAATGATTACCACTTACGAGGTTCCTGAACAGAGCCCAGGCAAGGGTGGATTTATGTTGGACGCCAGCATCGGTAAGCAAATCTTCGTTGCCCATCACCCCATGAGCATCAACCTTACCCTTACCAACATCCTTAACAATACTGGCATCTGTACTGGCGGTTACGAGCAGAGCCGTAGCAACTACAGCACAAATAAGAACGGAACACAAGGCAACCAGCGTGTTTACGACTTCCGCAATAGCTACAAGAGATTCTATGCTCAGGGATTCAACTTTATGCTGAACATCAACTACCGCTTCTAACTCACCCTATACATTATTATATATAAATAACAGACGACATGAAAAAGACATATATACTGCTCACCTTGGCATTAGGCCTTGCGGTTTCTTCCTGCCAGAACAATGGCTGGGACGATTACCCTTATACCGGCTATACCATCTGGAACAAGGCGCTCCAGGAGCATAATGTTATCTCCATCCAGGAACTGAAAAATGAATTCAGCAGCTACATTACTGGGCAGAACCAGTTTGCCCAGGTTACTAACGACAGCATGCTGCGCGGAACAGTCATCTGTACGGATGACGGAGGAAACCTGACCCAGCAGATAATACTGCGTGACGGCACAAAGCAAAATCCAGGCTTTCTGGTTATCGGTGTGAACCAAGACGCACTCTATAACTTTATCCAGCCCGGTCAGGATATCCTGTTCAATCTGAAGGGTGTCTTTATTGGTGGATACGGGAAAAATGCCCAGTTGGGCTATCCCAGCAAGAATGCAGCCGGCGTTGAGCGCATCGGACGTATGAGTTCACAGGACTTCTGGAACCGCGTCAAGTTCCTGGGCGCGCCAAATGCTTCACGCATCGACACGCTGGACTTTGCCAACGTCAAGAACCTCAGTAAGGATCAATGGGCAGGCTGTATCGTACGTGTTAAGGGAACCATCACGCCCAAGAGCACAGAACGTTGGGTACTGGCAGCCCCAGAGGATGCCGACACAGGCAACGGCGTTACCAATACCATCAACGTACAAGGTGGCGGCACCTTGGACTTGCGCACCAGCACATATGCAGACTTTGCCAGCTACCCCATCATAAAAGACCACGTATATACCATCTACGGTGTGCTAAGTCGTTATACAGATGGATGGCAGTTAGGTATGCGAACCATAACAGATATCGTGGAGTAACAGAAAGGCTTTAGACGTTAGACTTTAGACTTTAGTCAATGATAAAAAACAAAAAACTATACAACAATGAAAACGACATTTAGAAGCATTCTCCTCGCCACATTAGGCGTATTTGCTCTCACTTGCTGCGAGGACGTTCCCGCACCATACGAGATTCCGGGCACAGGAGGAAAACAACAGGCAACATCATTCTATTCCAGCACCAGTTGCTCCGACTGGTCTCTGGTGGCAGCTACCACAGACTATAACCCATGGAGTCAGGGGAGTAGCTACACTCAGGCTACCGGCTACCAGAAATGGGATGGTGCCAGTACTAAGAGCAACAAGATGGCTGACGGTTACCTGATCTCACCAGGATTCTCAACCGTTACTAACAAAGAGGCCGCATACATCAGTTTCCAGTATTGCGTAGGATACGCCAGCAACGACGCTCAGTTTGCCGACCACATCAAACTTTATGCCTCTACGCAGTATGCTCCCGTTGACGGCTTTGTTGCAGAGAAATGGACAGAACTCGACTGGAAGGCTACCCATACCTCCTCCACTTGGGAATTGGCAACAACCTCAATTGTATTGCCCGCAGAATTCGTAAACAAAGAAAAGGTGAATATTGCCATCTACTTCACAACTCCTAACGAGACCAAATCTGCAACATTCGAGATTAAGGACTTTAAGGCTGTTGCAGGCACTCCCGCTGATTCTGGTGAAGGAAATCAGGAAGGTACTGCCGTTACTTGTGCCGAGGCAGTAGAACTGACCAACGCCCTTGCAGATGGTGCAACATCAACAGACACCTACACCATTACGGGCTACATCACAGAAGTCGTTGGCAGCGTTAGTAATAACCAGCAGACTTTCTGGATGGCAGACACAAAGGATGGCGCAAACATGTTCGAGGCCTATTGGGCTAATCTGCCCGAAGGCGTAACAGCATTCGTCAAAGGCTCTAAGGTTAGGATTACCGGCAAACTCATCAAATACGTTAAGGATAGTAAGGTAACACCTGAAATCAAGAATGCAACCGTTGAAATCCTCGAAGCCGGCGACGGAGGCGGTGGATCCACAGAAGGTATAGCCGTTACTTGTGCCGAGGCAGTAGAACTGACAAACGCCCTTGTCGATGGTGCAACATCAACAGACACCTACACCATTACGGGTTATATCACAGAGGTTGTTGGCAGCGTTAGCAAGAACCAGCAAACTTTCTGGATGGCAGACGCGAAGGATGGCGAAAACATGTTCGAGGCATACTGGGCTAACCTACCCGAGGGCGTAACAGCATTCGTTAAAGGCTCTAAGGTGAAGATTACCGGAAAGCTCATGAAGTACGTTAAGGATAGTAAGGTAACGCCTGAAATCAAGAACGCCACCGTAGAAATCCTCGAAGCTGGAGAAGGAGGCGAAGGCGGCGGAGGTGAAGGCGGCGACACCTCAGAGTATGGCATCAGCCTCACCTATACAGGCGGCACCAACTTCTACGACAATGGCGTGGCAACCATCAACGGTGAAGCTAACTGCAAAGTCCTGAAGATTGGAACCTCAAAGAACCCTGGCGACTTCACCCTGACAGTTCCTGCCGGCACACATAGCTTCTATGCTGTAACATGGTCAGGAACCGGAACAGCCGATGTTGTATTGAAGAACGGCGAAACAGTCGTAAAGACCGTAACTGTAAACGAAAATGCAGGTGCTATACAGAACTCGCCCTACACTTTCACCGTTACAGAAGCAGACAAGTACGAGTTTGAGGTTACAGAACAGGCCACCATCACAGTAACTTCCGACAAGCGTGTCATTTTCTTCGGTATTAAATAAAGATTACATACATTTAACAAATCAAGCCCGGAGCCATTGCTTTGGGCTTGATTTTTAGGCAAAAGCTGAAGAAATCAATAAAAATTATACTTTATTGAGTTATTTTTGCAAAAAAGTTAAATTTTGTTTGGAAGGAATAATAAAATCACTTATATTTGCAACAACATTAAACTAAACAAGTGTTATTTTATTTTATTTATTAACTAAAACGATTTACATCATGAAAGCAGTTAAATTACTTCTTGCAGCAGTAGCAATGACTTTTGCAATGGGTGCAAATGCACAGTTCTTCAATGGTAAGTTTACCGCTAGTGTAAGCGGTGGTGCATATTCTCCAGGTAGTGTTGGTGCATGGAATATTGGCGTTGGTTATCAGAAGCCTATCACTGATTCTGACGGTTTCAACCTGGCATGGGACATGTTAACTGTTGACTTTACCGACACATTCAAGAATGCTGGCGACTTCTGGCAGATTGGCGTTAAGACTGGTCTTCGTGGTTTCACTCCTACTTTCTGGGGCGACAACTGGCGTGGTTACGCTAACATTGCAGGTGGCTACACTTATCTTGGTGGCGGTAAGACTAGCGCATTTGCTTTGAATGCAGGAGCAGGTTTGCAGTTCAAGGAGAAATTCTCCTTCGGCTACACGTTCCAGTACGAGACAGCTGGTAAGAGCAAGATTCACTTTGGCACCATTGGTTTCACTTTCTAAGCAAACTAATTTAAGCTATTTATAATTATGGGGTAGGCTAAATGGCCTACCCCATTTTTTGATTTAAAGTCTAAGTTCCTGACTTGAAGAGAAAATATTTCGGGGAAAACTTGGCGGAAAAAGAAAAAAGCCATACCTTTGCACGCAAAATCATTAATAACAGCTCCTTATCACCTTCCGTTACACGGAAATTCGGGAGCACAAAACAAAACAAAAATGAAAGAAGGAATCCATCCCGAAAACTATCGCCCCGTAGTGTTCAAGGACATGAGCAACGGCGATATGTTCCTGAGCCGCTCTACTGCTAAGAGCAATGAAACAATTGAATTTGAGGGCGAAACTTACCCCGTGATTAAGTTGGAAATCAGTAACACCTCTCACCCCTTCTATACTGGTAAGAGCAAGCTGGTTGACACAGCCGGTCGTGTTGATAAGTTCATGAGCCGCTACGCTCGCACCAAGAAGTAATTTGGAGCAAGCCTCAGAACAAAGAGAAATAAAAGGAAGAGAGGTGTAGATAAAAAGATAATCTGCACCTCTTTTTCTTTCCAAAACACCCGAAAAAATCACCCATCCACAATGAAGAAGCACTATTTCTACCCCCTGTTGCTCTGCACAGCAGTCTGCATCACCGCATGCAATAAAGAAGATGCAGGCACTCCTGGTGACACAACAGGAGATAAACTAATCTCCCTGATAGGTCAGGAAGCCCAACCATACCAACAACGAATGGAGGTTCCCAAAGTAACAGACCAGAGTATGTTTATTGTGCACAGCACAGAAAAATACGGCGTCACCTATACTGAGGAATGGGACAAGGAGAATCGAACACAGCGGTGGGCGGCTTACAGCATCACAGACCTGAATGCCGTTTCTAACTGGAGTCGGAAAAACTGGGAAGGGGCGACATGGCAGGGTATCACCTATGATGGCGACCCCTTTCAGGAAGACCCTGTAATACCTGCACAATATCGCACCCACCTGAGCAATTACAGTGGCAGCGGCTACACTCGCGGACATATCGTAAATTCGCAGGACCGACTGATGTCTCAGAATGCCAACGGACAGACATTTTACCTTTCTAACATACAGCCGCAGCTATACCACTTCAATAGCGGTATCTGGCTGACAATGGAAAACTGGGTTCATAATCTTGGCTTTAACAAATCTAAACGTAAGGTACTATATATAGTCAAAGGAGGAACAACCACTCCGACAGATAAATGCCCCGATCCGTTCCTGGAAGAAATTAGCATCCCTGTTCCACGTTACTTCTGGATGGCAATCCTGTTGTTAGACAACAATAACAAGTATCATGCCATTGCGTTTTGGACAAAACACGAAAATAACTCTGACACCAATATAAAGAATTACACCATCAGCATAGATGAGTTGGAGGCACGCACGGGTATCGACTTCTTCCCCAACCTATCTGATGATGTAGAGCCTCAGGTAGAAGCAACCCGCAACCTAGGCGATTGGAACTGGTAAAACATTAAAATGAAGAATGAAGAATCAAACCCCTTTCCCCGCTTCCCCGAGGGGAAGAGCCTACTATTAACAAAAAACATACCTCTCCCCCTCGAGGGAGTTGGAGAGGGGGTAAACAATAAGCAATAAACCATGCATAGATTTCCGATTATATTTTTTATATTGCTTGGCTGCTGCTGTAATGTTTCGGCACAGCAAGTGAAGATGCGTGACGTATTTGCTCAGGCACCTGACAGCATATTCCCCTTGTTGACAAAGAACAACAAGTTGGACTGCATAGACTTCATTGAGAATAAAATGAGGGCAAGAGTGAAGAACAAGTTCGACACTTATTCCGAGCTGACAACTCTTACGGACGACTTCCTGCGCATTCAAATATCAGAGAAGAGTTCTGCTGAGATGAAGTTGGTAAACGACACACTGCTTTGTGTGGTCAAAACATATTACGGCCCAGGGGCAGACAGCAAAGTATATTTCTACAACACCCAATGGCAACCTGTCAGCTATAACCTGGAGCGCCCCAAGGCTGACGATTTCTTTCTGCCGGGTGCTGACGGGGAGGTTTGCGGTCTGTTGCGTCAACTGCCCCTCATTAAGGCCAGCCTCAGCCGTGACGATACCACCCTGACATGGGAACTGCAGATAACGGAACTGACTGAGACACAGAAAAGGACCATTGAGCATTCCCTCACCTCTATTGCCATTAAGCTGTAGAGGCCCCATCCCTCCCGTCAGGGAGGGAGAAAGTTTAGCGGGTTCCTAAGTAGAGGAATACCATTCCTAAGAGAACGAGAAAAAGGTCAAGGGCTTTACTTTTGAGATTCTTCTCGTGAAAGAGGAAGGCTCCAATCATAAAGCTAACAATAACGCTTCCGCGACGCACCATGCTGACTACGCTGACTAGAGCCCCAGGCTCGTGCAGAGAGCAGAAATACACATAGTCGGCAATGCTCAGGAAGATACTGATCAAAGGAATACCCCACGACCAATGGAAAGGCGTACTCTTCTGCCTGCGGGGATACCAAAGCGTCAGCAGTACCAATCCCATCATCAGGCACTGGTAGAAGTTGTAATAACTCTGAACCGTATGTTTGTTCAGGCCGACGCCACCGTCCTGCGGTGAAGCTAGGAGGTACTTATCATACAAGCCGCAAAGGGCACCTAGAATAGCCGCACCTATGATGCAGAATATCCAGCGGTTATGACGGAAATCAATACCTTCTTTTTTGCCACTTCTGCTCAGCAGGAAGAAACTGAGGATGGCCAAGCCAACACCTACCCACTGATACAGATTCAGCCGTTCCCCAAACAGCAAAAGGGCTCCTAACAGCACCATTACAGGACGGGTAGCATTGATAGGACCTACCAAGGTAAGGGGCAGATGTTTCATCCCGAAGTAGCCTAATATCCAGCTACTGAGCACCATGCAGGCTTTCAGTATAATGTAGCGTTGTACCTCCCAGCCGCCAAATGGCGCACTGATAGCCATGGGCAGGAAGATGATGGAGCATAACAGGGTGTTCAGGAACAGAACAGGTATTACGGCATTATCTCTGAGTGAGTGCTTCTTGCATACATCATAGCATCCCAACAGGGCAGCCGAAAGAAAAGCATATATTATCCACATTTTTTCTATTCATAAAAATCCCCCTCCCTCGGGAGGGTCGGGGTGGGGTCCTAATACTCTATCTTCACTAAGAACAAGGCGTTGCCCGGCACACTTTCGCCGGCTGAGCAACGGTTCTTCTGTTCTATCACCTTACAGAAATCCTCTTTCGTCATTCTGCCCCTGCCCACCTCAAGGAGTGTTCCCACAATGGCACGTACCATATTACGTAGGAAACGGTTGGCTGTAATGGTAAAACGCCACTGACCTGAGCCAACTTCGTCCCAGTGCGCCTCGGTAATAGTGCATAGATTGGTCTTAGTATCCGTATTGACCTTAGAGAAACTGGTAAAATCCTGATACTGGAGCAACATCTGTGCAGCCTCGTTCATCGCCTGAAAATCAATCTTTCCGTGTAGCAGCCAGCTATAGTGGCGACAAAAGGGGTCCTTCTGGGTGTGCACAAAATAATGATAGGTCCGGCTGGTAGCAGAGAAACGGGCATGCATATCATCATCTACCCTTTCTACCTTCTGCACAGCAATATCCTGTGGCAGTATTTTATTCAACCTATAGGCAAGCTGAGGACAGTCGATAGCCTCATCAAAATCAAAGTGTGCCACCATCATCCGAGCATGAACGCCGGCATCGGTTCTGCCGGCTCCCACCACCTCAGTCTCCTTACGCAGCAGAGTGGATAGTGCCTGCTGCAATGTTTCCTGCACGCTGATACCATTGGGCTGTATCTGCCAGCCGTGGTACCGGGTCCCGTCATATGACAGGGTTATAAAGTATCGCATACTAAAAGTTATCTGACAAAAATCTTTTTTCCATTCCTGATATAGATGCCAGGCTTATGCGGAGCAGTTACCCTACGGCCAGAGAGGTCATATACCTCCCCTCCATTACGGGAGGGGTTGGGGGTGGGTCCGGCAATGCCCATCTCCTCATCATAATTACTCATCTGTATATCATCTATGTTCAGACGTTTGGAGGCTACCCCACCGCCCTGGAACTTCAGACGTATATTACCCGGCTGACAGATAGCAAAACCATAGCGCTGCCATCCTTCAAACGACTGTAACGTAGTCACCTCTTTCCAAGTAAGACCGCCATCCAGAGAATAACTTACCGTTAATGTGGCACCTGTATCATTATTATAGTTGCCTGCATAGAACCAAAGTGAGTCACACCCGCCCATCTTATCGGTTTTCATCTCTGCAAAGCCAGAGCTTTTCATTCTCAGCGATGTTGCAATGTTCGATTTGGCATCCTTCCCTAACATAGCATCGCTTAGCATCCACGTTGCTGCTGCACATTTCACCTCAGCGGCAGCATAGCTACCCTTAGATCCTGTTTCAAAGTCCTCAAAGAATGGTTTCTGTTCATCCACACTACCCAAGAGTGCTATCACGCAGTCATCAACATCCTTTGTACTCAGCGTCATAGTACCCGTGTAATTACCTGCTTCCTGAGCCGAGAGACGGACAAAGAACGTAGTACCGTTAGACGAGCACAACAAGGTTATCATCTTAGACCAATCCTCGTCATCGGCATCCGGGTCATCAGAAACCTCGTAAGGATCTTGGACAACAGCTGTAAACTTATTATCCTTTGTTGCAAACATTGTAACCGTGACAGCAGTGGCTGTACTGGCCACACCAGGAGTAGTTGTGAAAGTAATCCTGCCAGGCGATACACTAAACACAGGAGTCAATGCAGGGAAGTCAACCCTGACCTCGTTACTCTGAGCAACTATCTGAGTGCCACTATAGACAAACACTTGATAATAATAGGTAGTCTCAACATTCACACCAGTTACCCTATAGGTGTTTTCAGTGGTGGTAACGGGGAAGCCCTGAAGTGAAGTCTTTTTGCCGTTGGCATCCTTTTCGTAAACATTCAATGTGTATTCACAGCCATCCTGATATTTACTCCAGCTGGCATCGAAACGTCGTGAATAAATAGAACTTACAATTTCGCTGGCCGGGTATGCGGTAAAGTCATACTCGTCATCAGGAATATCAGTAGAAGCTGATGAGACATTAAATGCCACATTGATACTGTCACCCCAGATGTACTCAGCAAGATTAGGAAAGTCTATGAAGGGATTTCTATTGCCCTGAATACCATAAACCGCCTCATTACGTTCCTTCTCTATCTCATCAACGGGATCCTGACGGTTCCACTTCAGGAACAGTTCATAAGCCCATGGCTGTAGTGTAGGCCATTCGTCATTCTGCAGCATATTCAATCCTTCGCCTGTCCATGTAAGATTGCTATAGGTGGTTACCATATAGAAATAGTTACGGGCAAAGTCACCTTTCCATTCATCAGCAGGTTCCCATAGATTGGCATTTTTCCCACCGGCATCACCAGTTCCCACCTTAGTGCAACCATTATTGGTTTTGACTTTTGATACCACCCCCATAGCGTAATTGCTCTTAGCGGTATTTATACTTACCTCACAAGGCATCAGGTTAAAAAGATCCTTATACGCCTGATTCTTATCCCCACCCCACCAGCTCTTAGGAAACGAGTGTTCAATGTTCATACCATTAGCAGCATCGGTACTTTCTGGCGAGGAGCCTGCAGGAAAATAAAATACCTCGTAGCTATAGCGGTCGCGTACCTGATTACCATTGTAACGGTCTGTAACGTAAAAACCAGACCAGGTTTTGCCTGGGCCTCCTCCATAATCAAGTACTGTAGCTGTCTTTATTACATTACGGAACGCACTCTTCAATTCAGCTTTTTTCTTGCCGTTCACGCTCGCATAGTATTCGTATGGTACATCTGCCCATACGCTGCATAAGCAGCACATGAACGCAACAAGGGCAGCCAGATTTCTATAGGTCTTCATCTTTTTGTCTATCTTTTGTGGACAAAGTTACAAAGAAGTATGTGGGCATGCAAGTTTTGTACCTGAAAATTACGGGGCGCACAAAAAAGGGACGTAGTCACATGTACCACGTCCCCTTTATAATAATTATAGGTTGTTGAGTTCTTGGATTAAAAAAGAATTTCGTTTATGACTTTTCTCTTTTAATTTTTCTCTTTTATCTCAATAAAGCACCTTTTTACCACCAATAATGTTGATACCCTTCTGCAGGCGGTTTATGCGCTGACCTGCCAAGTTGTAGATAGCATCACCATTTTGAATTCCGAATGATGGATTTTGGATTTCATCAATACCATCTTCCTCATCCTTAGTTGGATTGTGGTAGCCAAGAATCTCATCATAGAGAACAATCTTGTGAGTTGGGTCAAGAACAGGATACAGATCCTTCTCGTCGCCAGTAAGATTCTGGTACCATGCAGGAATCTCCTGAACACCATTCAACTTGAAGCAAATCTCGCCGCTTGCCAACTGGTCAGTTGTTACCAGGATGGAAGTATTGGTAGACTTAGCTACAGCACCAAAGGCAGCTGTACCACTGTAATAGTTGTTGCTGTAGGAAGCACCATTGTTCTGAAGTGCACCAGCAATCTGACCTGCGCAGGTGTTCGTTACCTCACCAATAGATAGGCAGTTATTAATGTTGTACTGAATATATGTTCCTATCCAGCCCACAATACCACCTGTAACACAACCGCTGACCGGTGATGAAGCAGCTTCGGTATTCACAATTGTGCCATCGAACAGACAGCTGGTGATGTTAACATGTGCGCTTGCATTATTATAGACATGACCCACGATACCGCCATACATACCATCGTCACTTCCGCCATCATCCGTCACAGTGAACGTACCAGAGTATGAGCAACGATCAATATTCACCGTACTATTGTTAAAGACATGGCCTAAGATACCGCCAATGGTTTTTGTATTGACTGTGCTGTTGATATTCAGCGAACTGTGAACGTTACGAATATTTACACTGTTGTCACGGGCAAAGCCGACAACACCACCACACTGATTAAAGCTGTTGCTGTCGAGAGTGAAGTTACCGCTAATGCTGAAATTCTCGATAACAGCACCATTGGAAACAACACCGAACAGACCATAATAACTCTGGTTTGCAATAACGTTGAAGTTCTTGATGGTATGGCCCTGACCATCGAAGTGACCTCTATAGGCAGCTTGCTTGTTACCCCAGAAACCGATAGGTGACCACATCAAATCTATGTACTCTGGATTTCCATCACTTGCCAATTCTGTAAAGTCAATATCGCTTGTCAAAACAGCACTGGCTTTTGAGTCTCCATCGTTCACAATCTTAGCAAAGAGTTTCAACTGCTTAGCAGTAGATATCTGATAAATACCATCTACCTGAGGCATCATCTTATCCAAGATATTCAGTTCATCTGCAAGGACAAGAGCCTGTTCAGCAGAAACACTACCATCGGCAAAATAGCCTATAGCGTTATAAGCCTTTCCACTCAATTCGTCGAACTCATCTTCGGAAATAATACCCAGATTAAGCCAGTCACTAATAACGAGATCTGTTTTCTGGGCAGTCATAGCCATTGCTATATAAGCCTTACGGCAAGTATAAACCTCATTAAAGAGTGCAGAGAAGGTATTAATGAGTGCCATCTTCTGTTCACCGGTAGCAGCTCCATCAACGCTTGCAATAGCCTCAGCAAGGCGGCCCTTCAACTCTGTAGAGATATTGGGCTTCATGGCAACATCATCGTATCCGTCACTATTCTCGAAATCAACGATAACCTGAGCACGAGCGGCAAAGTCCTCCAAGACATCGGCTAACTTCTCATTTGCTTCTTCAGCAGTACCGAGATAATACACACGCATATTGCCGAAAGGCATCCAGTCGCCAGCGTTACCTGTACCAAGATTACGCATACCGATAGTCAGCGTTCCGTCTGTAACCTCTGTGGCTGTGAGACTCTGGTAACGACCTGCTTCGAAAGCATAAGAGCAACCATCGAAAGAAGAAGGAACATAACCGATGGGCTCCATATTCTCTATGTATGAAGCATCCTCACTGAGCAAACAGTTTACCTTATCTTCTGCCGCATTAACATCGATCATATCCTCACCAGGTGACATGAAGTAGTTATAGGTATCGTTCAGGTATAACTGTCCAGCATAGAACTGAGAGTAAATATCCTGACCACTAAGGAACATGCCGTTCAAAGCCATCATATAGACACCATTGGACAAGCCCGTCAAAGTCTGCTTAACATCAAAGGAACCGTTCTTACCACCGGCGATATTCATAATCTCCTGCACGCCACCGGTTGCAATAATTGCGCCATCACCTGTTTCCTTGGTCCAACCATCAAATTTATCCTCGCCTTCTGTGAAAGTGGGATTGGTAATCAGACGGGTAATCTCGGTTCCAGGTGTTAATCCACCAGCAATCGCATTCTGCAGCATCTGATTTACCAAAGCTGTTTCAGCTATTATCTCTTCATCATTCAGATAGGAGTTATCCAAGATATATGGAGCACTACCATTGGGATAATCGCTACAAGGTTCTACACTATCCTGAAGATAAGTCAAAAGGAGGTCTGTATATTCTCCCTTCAGATCATTATCTTTAATATATTCGGCAGCAGCATCACAAGCCTGAACGTAAGCAGCATAGTTGGCTGCTGAGGTCATAACAGCCTCCTTAACCTTCTGTCCTGCAAGGTAAGCATTGAAGAAATCTTTATAATTATCAATTGCTTCCCAAGACCCGATAACCTCAGAATAATCCTGAACCAAAGATGCGCGAGCTACAAATTTTTCATCCTCGATGATGGCTGTTTCATAAGCTATAACATCATCGCGGAAGGAAGCAAACGATTCCGGTTCATCTTCGGATGCGTTAGCATAGCCATCAATTACAGCATAGACAAAAGCACCTGTGCCTGTGGGCTTTGGATATTCATCTTCATCAATAACCTGACGCCATACGGCATCAATGAAACTCTCACCGTTCAGTTTCCAGGCAATCTCACCGCTTGTCAATTGGGAATCTTCAACCTCAACTGGTATATCACCATTTGCCTTGCCGCCACTTGACGCGCCATTGACAAATTCGCCAACATAGTAATCGTTGACAAAAGTAGAATTGTTGCCATTTAGGGCACCGAAGAACTGTCCGAACTTATTCTCCGCTGCACTTACGAGACCAACAGAAAGACAGTTGCAGATAGTTGCCCTTCCACCATTATTGTATCCTACGATACCACCGAAGGTACAACCACCAGGATTCGCATTCTTATTAACAACCTCACCATCAAACAGGCAGTTGGTAATGTCAACAACGTTAGAAGAGTTATTGTTAACATAACCTACGATACCGCCATAATTACCACCGCCGCCAGCATCATTACCGTCCAGTATGCCTGAGTAGGAGCAGTTCTCGATGGTAAGCTTGTAGTTTATGTTATCAATATAGGCTCCGCCAAGGATTCCGCCGACTCTGGCACCTGCGCAAGTATTGTTGATGTTCACGAAGCTATGGACATTACGGATTGTGGGATTAATATCACGTGCATATGCTGCCACGCCACCGCAATGTCCATAATTGGTATTGTATGTTCCGTAAAGGGTAAAATTCTCAATGATACTGTTTGACGAAATGACACCGAACAGACCGAAGAAGTTCTGCTTGGCAGTAGTATTGAGGTTCTTGATCGTATGACCCTGGCCGTCAAAATGACCTTGGTAGCCTGCGCTATTGACGCCACGGGTATTACCCCAGTCACCGATAGGAACCCAATTAATTTCCGTTTCCTCGGGATTTGCGCCTTCCGGCATAAGGTCTGCAAAGTCAATATCGGCAGTAAGGATGGCATTGGCTGTGAGAGTACCGGTATTCACCTTCTGCTCGAACCAAGCCAGACGCCTTGCGTTTGATATCTCGTAGTATCCGTCAGCATTGGGTGTTAAGCCTTCGGGGAAGAAAAGACCACAATAGTCGCAGTAGCCATCCACAACGTTATGGTCATCTTTAATAGTGCCCGTGTTCTCATTAGAGAATACTGTATTGTCTGAGGGATCGCCATTACAATGCAGGTGTCCGTTCTTATAGACCTGTCCGTGAGTAGAATCAAAGAGAACGGGAACTTGGTCGGCGGGTAATGTTTGGTACCAGCCAATAACAGACTGGTCGCCGTTCAGGTTGTAGCAAACCTCGCCGCTTGCGTACTGATCCTCATTGAAGCAGAATGCCGTTGGCATCTTGATGGTGCTACCATCTCTGCCTGCATATAATGAGCTACCTTCGAGCCAGCAGTTAGCTGTCATCTTCTCGGGATCGTGAGTACGTAGCCAACCTACAATGGCTGCATCCTTATTGGTCTCTGCATTAGGATCAGTACAACTCACCTTACCCATGTTCAAGCAGTTCTGTACCCATGAGCCGGTATTGTTGCAGTAGCCTGCAATACCTCCTGCGGTACATCCTGGGTCGTCAAAACTGATAGTACCGTAATTGGCACAAAATGAAACCTTGTCGCCCCCCAGATATGCCATAATACCAGCGAAATTGTCGTTACTACCGGCAGCTACGCTCATAGAACCATGGAATGTACAACCTGTAATGGTGTTGTTTCCGGAAGATGAACCTACAACACCGCCCACATGGTGCACATCGCTAGAGGCAACATTAATCTCGAGATAGGAGTGAATACCCGAAATGACACAACTGGAAGGATTGCCTACAACACCAGCTCCGGTACCTGCGGTTACCGTGAGGTTACCATAGATGCTGAAATTCTGGATGGTTGCAGCTGAGGCGTAGCCGAATAGTCCACCACCATTACCATCGCTTTTCGCATTGAAGCCACTTATTTTGTGTCCTTGGCCATCGAACGAGCCTGCAAAAGGATTCTCGCTGGTGCCGATGGGTGTTTCCCAAGTTCCGTTCATAGTGATGTCGGCTGTCAGCACACCACTCACATTCTCGCCGCTATTAACGGCTTGTGCAAAGTTTTTCAGATCCTCGGCATTGGAAATTTCCATTGATATAGGAGGAACCGCTCTACCCAATTGGAATACTTGCTCATCGGTGAGGGGTGTTTCCCAAAATGCAATTTCCGACAAATAGGTAAAATCAATTTTCTCACCATCTTCGTCGCAGAGTACATAAAAACCAAAAGGTTCCATAATATGACGTTGGTTCGCTCCGCCCTCGGCAATCTTTGCGCCATTCAAATAAAGTCTGACCTGAGTACCTGCAGGATTACTTTCATTGTACGTAATTGCAAAACGGTACCATTTATTATTCTGGATGTTACCAGCATACTTCAGGGATCCTATACCAATCTGATTCTTATTGGTAAAGATGTCACCATCGTTGCTGTTAGCCTCATCCATCTGCAGCAAGCCATTGAAAGGTTGAGCATTAGGTACCATGAAATCCAACATGATAGTGTAAGCAGTAGAGGCCTCTACCCCTTCTGCACGACATACCTTCAGGGCAGAAGCTTTAGGCACATAGATTGCCTTGCTGCCTGCTGTGGGACCATCTGCTGTAGCAATGCCTGCCGCATCGATAGTTGAAGTCTCAATGGCTTTGTTGCGCGGTATTACGCATGGGGTCAGAGTCAAATTGCCAACCGAGGGAGCCATCAGATCCTCGGCATTCTCAAAGGTCCACTTAGCAGTAGGTTCAGGAACCTGCGCCGTAGCTGCCATACGCCCCCCTATCAGGCATAATAGCACAGCCAAACAAAGAGAGTAAAATCGTTGTCTCATAATAATATTGCTTTAAAGTTACTAGGTTTAATAGTCTTCAGAGTGCAAAGATAACTTTTTTTATTTCGCGCACAAAAAAATCTCACAAAAAAAATAGTATACATATCAAAATACACACAATAAGCCTGAAAACAAACTGAAAAAAAACAAGGATTAGACGCATAAAAAGAAGAGAAACTGTATCAAAATAAAGATATCAAGTAGAAGGCTATAGTTCGTAACGTACGAACTGTAATAACCTGCTATGTATCTTTATTCTGATACAGTTCCTCTCTAATAATTATCTATACGCTATAAAGTCTATCTTAATAAAGGATCTTCTTGCCTCCAATAATGTTGATACCCTTCTGCAAGCGGCTTATGCGCTGACCTGCCAAGTTGTAGATAGCATCACCATTTTGAATTCCGAATGATGAATTTTGGATTTCATCAATACTATCTTCCTCATCCTTAGTTGGATTGTGGTAGCCATTATAAGCATCGTAAATAACAATCAAGTGTGTATTGTCCAAAACAGGATAAGCATCCGTGCCCAATGTCTGGAACCAAACAGAATTCATTTCCTGATTGTCACCATTCAAGTTGTAGCAAACCTCACCACTTGCCAACTGAGCATCGGTAACAGAAATTGGTGTAGAACCAGCAGCCTTGCCAGCACTTGTGGTACCCTTATCAAACTCGCCCAGATAATAGTTGTTATCGAAAGTTGAGTTGTTACCTGCAAGTCTGCCTATAATCTGGCCGTAGTTTCCATCGCTTGTTGTAATCTTACCGACAGACAAGCAGTTCTTGACAGTGGCCTTACCTGCGTTGTTGTAACCTATGATACCACCACACTGACCATCAGCTGTTGTGCCGTTCTGAATCTCGCCTTCGAAAAGACAGTTGGTGATATTAAGAACTGTCTTGACATCACTGTTGACATATGCGACAATACCACCATAGTTACCAGTTCTCTCTCCGCAATTGATGGTTCCGGAGTATGTACAATTCTCAATTGTTGTTGTACCGTTACTTATGGTTCCGATGATACCACCAGGTCTGTTTCCACCAGCCATACTTGTGATATTCAAATAGCTGTGGATGTTGCGTACAACAGGAGCATCATCACGTGAATAGCCTATTACGCCACCAGTCTTGTGGTTGAGGATAACATTTCCGTAGATGGTGAAGTTCTCGACAATAGCACCAACAGAAAGTACACCAAAGATTCCAAAGTAGTTGCGGTTTGAAGTAGCATTGAACCCAGTAATCGTATGGCCCATACCATCGAAATGGCCCTTATAGCCAACACCCTCTGAAGCCCAAGTTCCTGCTGCTGTCCAAGGATTAGCCTCAGTAATAGTCTCGGAAAGGTCGATATCCTTCACCAACTTGGCGTTCAGAGTGTACTCCCCAGCATTTACCCTTTCGGCAAATGATCTCAGTTCTTCCGCAGTCTTGATACCAAAGTATCCGTCGGGAGTCTGATGACAAACAGTACAAGCACCGTCCACGAAATCGTGATTGTCGCGCCTATAACCATTATTGTCGTTAGCATATCCAAGCTCGCCCTTAGCACGACCATCACAAGTAAACTCACCAACAGGATAGACGATAGCATGTGTAGCATCCAGAACTGGATAAGCATCCTGTCCCAATGTCTGATAGAAATAAATGTCATCAACATCGTTCAGGGTGTAGCAAACCTCACCGCTTGCCAACTTGTCAGCACTTACCTCGAAGGTGTTAGCAGTGATTGTAGGCATATCCACACCTTCGTTGGTGCCAAAGCCACGAGAAGCTGTGCCCTCCAACCAGAAGTTGTTAACATAAAGAGAAGGAGCGTTTGCACGGAAAGTTCCGGAAATAGCCGATGCGTTAACCAATGAAATCTTACCAACCGACAAGTTGTTGAGCAACTCTATGGCTGTAGTGTTGGCATAACCAACCAGACCACCAACGTACGAAGCCTCGTTTTCTTCATTGCCTATAAGAACACCATCGAACAGACAATCCTTCATTGTCATAGCACCAGCGTATCCTACAACACCGCCAAAACTGTCGCCATTGGTACCAATGTTCAATGTACCACTATAGCGACAACCAATAACCTTTGCAGAGTTGGTGGCTGCACCAACAATACCACCGATATGCTTGCTAACAGAACCTGTTTCAATGTTTACAGAGCTATGGACATTCTCTAACACACCACCTTTCAGTTGACCTACGACACCTACAAAATCCACATCGGCAGTAGTAAGTGTACCTTCGATGCTAAAGTCCTTAATAGTGCCGCTTGCGCATGCAAACAGACCATTGTAACTATCAAGAGCATTTGTGATGGTGAAGTTAGTTATCTTGTGACCCTGACCATCAAAAGTTCCTGTGTAAGGAGAAGCAGAATCTAACGAGCCGTATTTTCCATGTGGACCAATTGCCCTCCACTCCAGACCAGTCAGGTCAATATCGTTAATAAGTTTGGCATTTGCATCCAGTTCACCAACAGCTACCTTGACAGCAAAGACTGCCAAATGAAGGGGAGTTCCAAGCAGATAAGTTCCATCCTCGTCTGTTGGAGGAACCAGGTTACCATACTCGCGCATAGCTTTAACGGCATTCTGAGCTTCCAAGGTACTGTATGTACCTTCCATGAATGCCATCTGAGCTGCATCTGCCAAATCATACATATCGTTTTGAGCATCTCCAGTGATAGCCTTGCAATTAAGCAATTCATCTGACATGACTATCATCTCGTCGGCAATCCTTACCATCTCGATGTATGCCTTGCGACAATCGTAGACCTCCTTCATCAAAGCAGAGAAGCGGTCTATCAAAGCTATCTTCTCATCGCCCGTAGTTGCCTTATCTATATCATCAGAGCAATTCTGCAATGCATCCTTCAGGTCATTGGAGATGTTGGGATACTGAGCAAAATCTACATCATCGCTGTGTACAAAGTCAATAATGATCTGGGCTCTCTTACGATAACTCTCAAGTACAACGTCAAGACCCTCGCAAGGGGTATCGCCCTTACCTAAGTAAACAAGACACAAACCACCCATCAGTACCTGATCTGAACCAAGGTCTGTACCAGGATTGGCAACACCTACTGTCAACTGACCATCAGTAACACGTACGGCTGTGTAGTTCTGGTATCTTCCGGATTCCATTGCATAAGTGAAGCCTTCAGCGGTAGCGGGAACATAACCTAGCACTTCTTCGTAAAGTTTATACTCCTTATCATCGGTAGCGGCCTTCTCTTCGGCATAATCCTCACCAGGAACCTGGATATAGTTCATGTTGTCATTGGCCGTAATCTGTGCAGCATAGTACTGACTGGTAAGGTCGCTACCAGCACGCTGTGAACCATTAACACCCAACAGATAGATACCGTTCTTCATACCGGTAAGTGTCTGGGTAATAGTGAACGTCTTTGTAATCTCAATAGCAGTATTAGAACCCACTGTTGCAACAGTAGGCTTAGCCTTTGTCTCCCATCCGGCAGTGCCCTCAGCAAAGGTAGGATTAACCAGCATGCTGGTAATATCGGTGTTCTCAATATAGTTATTGGCAATAGCAGCCTGCAGACGTGCATCCAAATCCTTTGCCTCCGCATCAATCTGCTCATTTGTCAACAAGTGGGTTCTCAATATATATAAAGATGTACCATTGGGGAAGTCCTCGCTGGGCTCTGCATCTGTAGTCAAATACTCGTTCAGCAGAACGAACTCCTTACCACCTACATCATTTTTGTCCATATAATCTGCCACACTAGAACAAACATCGGCATATGTTTTATAGTAGCCTTCTGAGACCTGAATAGAATCCAACAGAGGCTTCACCTCGGCATAAGCCTCTACGAACTCCTCGTATGTATTAACGTCAGCAAGGGGAACTATAGCCGCCAGATAGTTGTCAATAACCTGCTGGCAAGCAACGGTATTTTCTGCCTTTGCCTGCTCCAATTCAGCAAATGCATCCAGGAATTCGTCCATAGAATCGTCTATCTGCATGCAAGAGAAACCGTCGACTGTAGGATAAACTATGTCGTGAGTAGTATCCCAAACAGGAACGTCATCCTGACCTATGGTCTGGTAGAAAGCAGGAATTACATAAGTGGCTCCGTTCAAACCCCATGTTACCTCACCACTAGCTACCTGATCTTCGGTAACAAGTGTGGTATTGGAAACAACATAATCGTACTGAGCGGCTTCACCGCCACCAATACCATTAACCTCGCCAGTGTAGTAGTTGTCGGCATAGTCTGTACCGATATTGCGAACACGACCCAATACAGCACCAGTATAAGTAGAAACCTCATTCTCTACCTTACCAATAGACAGACATCCCTTTACTTTAGCATTGGCATTGTTTACATAACCCAGAATACCGGCAAAATAACCCGTACCATCACCATCAACGCTTCCTGAGAAAATACAGTTGGTAATAGTACCTGTATTGGTATATCCTGCCATACCTGCAACACCATTCTTACTACTCAGACCATTAAGATGACCCGAATATTCACAACGGTCTATAGTTGCATTACGCAAAGAACCAACCATACCACCCACATGGGTTGAAATGTTAGCGTAAATATCCACACTATTCTTGATATTCTGAATCAAAGTACCACCGTCAGGCCATCCAATCAGACCACATCCAAGGTCGGAAGTAGATGCACCGCCATTCTCAAATGATATCTCACCATTAACACTGAAGTCCTTAATGGTAGCACCACTGGTATTACCAAACATTCCATAGCCATAGCCAGCAACGAAATTGGTAACTGTCAGGAAATAACTGCTGATTTCATGTTCCTGTCCGTCAAAGATTCCCTTGTAAGCATTTGAAGGGCTATTACCAATTACAGCAATATCTTCCTCGTAAGAGAGGTTAAGATCGTCTGTCAACTTCGCATTGATATTGAAGTTGCCAGCATTTACAAAGTCAGCGAACCAGCGGAATTGTCTAGCGGTACCTATTTCGTACCAACCATCAACAGGTTCCATGTATGTCATATCCATAGCACCGCAAACACTGCAGTACCCTTCATCGAAATCATGATCAGGAATTGTTCCCGCGCCACTGTTATCGTTAGAATATGTTACGTCGCCAGAGAAGGAGCCATCACACAATCTTTCACCTATAGCATAAACCTGCTTGTGATTAGCATCCAGTGTAGGAACTTTATCCTCACCTATATTCTGATAGAAAGCAGGGTCCTCAAGATTCTCAACATTCAGGCTATAGCACACCTCACCACTTTCCAACTGCTCTTCAAATACCGATATGGCAACAATGTCAGCGCCAGTGCCTTCCGTTAAGCCACTTGTTTTACTTCCAAGATAGTAATTGTTACTGGAGCCACCACCAGCATTTCTTACATAGCCAAAAATGGAACCAGCAATCGGAGCTGTAACAGTTCCTAAAGACAAGCAGTTCTTAACAGTATATCTGTTACTTTTTGCTCCAATATAACCTACAATACCACCGCAATATGTATTACTTATTTCACTCTCAAGTTTACCATCGAATAAACAGTTAGAGATATTAACATAAGTACTGGAATTATTCTGAATATAAGCAACAATACCACCACAGTTTGTCTTATTAGTCGATTTAATAGAACCTGAGAAAATACAGCGGTCAACATATGTCGTACCAGCATTACCATTTCCTAAGATGCCACCGACTTTCATGTCAGAACCCGCACTTGTAATGTTAAGGTAACTATGAATGTTACGAATATAGTTGGGTTTGGAGTCGTTTTTCGAATAAGATATGGCAGCTATGGCATCATAACTTACATTGGTTATAGTTCCATAAACGGAGAAGTTTTCAACAACTGCGCCGTCTACAAGCACGCCAAAAAGACCATGATAGTTCTTGTTCGTGGTAAATTCAAGTCCGCTGATAGCAAACCCTTGTCCGTCAAAATGACCTTTATAGCCATTACTGTTAACATAGTTGCCAATGGAATTTTCCCATGGCTGACCAGTCATGTCAATGTCGGCTGTAAGAACAGCATTGGCGGACATGTTGGCACCACCTTGATTCACTAAATCTGCAAAATCAATCAGATCTTGAGCAGATCCAATCTGATAAACACTGTTAGCATCTTGCTCCAGCGCCCACATTCTCGTACTGCTCGTCACACAGACAAACAGCAAAAGAATACCATAAAGTAATCTTTGTTTCATGATTGAAATAATGTTGTTTCTCGTTTTAGACTTAAAATTTCCTGTGCAAATATAGTAACCTTTTTGTATTCTCCGCCAAAATTAAAAGGAAAATTACTTAAGTTCTTATAAAATCGAGAGATAACAGGTGCAAAAAGGATGAAACAAGCATCAAATCGAGAGTAATACAAACAGAAATAATAAGAAAAAGTGGTTTGAACAAAAAAAGAAAAAAAATCACTGGCATAGGATAAGGTAGAATAAAAGTAATCAAGAAGATTGCAGAAACCAGATAATCCGGAGAATCTAGCAATCCCGGGCAATCCGGGAATTCTGGGGATA
>CAMOMP010000009.1:0-68116 GCA_946619915.1 uncultured Prevotellaceae bacterium
CGAAGCCGTCTTCTGTATCAAGATAGTAAAGCACATCGAACTCTGCATCAACATTCTCCATTGCCATCTTGGTGTCAACACCATTAACTTTGGTCAGATAGTCTTTGTTAATAATAATGTTAGGTGTTATACCTGTAGCAACCTCACCAACGGTAACAACAAATGCTCCTGTGTTCTCGGGCCAGATAGCACCCCAGTCGGCACCGCCCACAAAGTCTTTCTTTGTGGCACTGCTATACTGGTTAAGGTGGATGGCATCGTAGGTAACCAATACGATGGCTGTACCTGTACCTACTGCAGTCAGCAGCTCGTTTTCAACCTTCACTACGGAGTTGTCCTCTTGTCCGTTCAGGTTAACAACGGTGAAGTGATAGTCAGGTTCTATGAAGTAGTTGTTTGTGATGCTCTCAATAAGCTGCCATGTACGCATGGGCAGGATGTCGTATGTGTCGCCCACGTTAGCCAATTGCAAATGTCCTGCAGGATTGATGTTCAGGAAAAGGTCGCCCACATTGTACTTGCTGTTAGAGTTTACGTCATGGTCGATGAACTTCGGATCTTTTGCTGTCATGTCGGCATCAGTGAAAACGAGTTCAGGGCGCTTTGTCTCGTCGGCACTCATTGTGAAGAGACCTGCCTGTGTGTACTTACCTTCCTGACTGACACGATAGTTATAGACCTGCTTATCGGCAAGTTTGAATGTGTAAACTGTACCACCATTGGTAATGCTTTCAGGAACAACCTCCTTGAACTTTACAAAATGTGCAGTCTTAGTTCCTAAGAAGAGGTTAGCACCGGATGGAACGGTAATGCTGTACATTACACTAACAGGGGCTTCGGCACTAATGGAGGAATTGAAGGTAACTGTGCCTGTGTAGGAAGCTGTGAGATAACCTTCTGTCTGGCGGGCTGCCGATGGAATGATGTCAAGGTAGTAAGTGTTACCGCTGAATACCATGAACATCTTCTTGCCAGTAGTGTATTCTCCCATTGTGGTGTTAACGGTTTGGCCTTCCTTTGTAGTAACTTTCAAGTCGAAAGTATAGTCGCTACCATAGACCCAACCGGTGTTCTTTACTGTAATCTCAGGAGAGTAAATTGAAAAGGCGGTATGGTCGGCATCTATGTCCAACTGGATGGTTCCGCTTACAGTTTCACCATCGGCGGCAGTTGCTGTCAGTAGATAAGAGCCGTCAGGCGCATCGAAGGTGTATTTGTTGCTTGTAGGATTGCCCACATTCACACTTTCGCTGGTCGTTATGTTGACCAACGACTTGATAAGCTTACTCTTAGCGTTCATTGTCACCTCTACCTGGGTGGCAAAGACATTGCTCGCTGCGAACAGTGTCAACGTCGCGATACTTAGTAGAAACTTTCTCATGTTTTTGTTAATAATCATGTTAAACATTACTTTACATATATTATTTTTTTTCTATCCTTTATGTATAGGGTGTTATCCTTTAACTGTGAATTTATTAAGCAACCTTGTAGATTATAGATATAATGATCTTTGCTCAACGATAAAGCCTCGATAGTTGGAATGCCATCAACGTGTTCGTCAGTTGGCAGCGCCAGAAAGTGGCCAGGGTTTATATAAACCTTGTGCTTACCTAAATACTCTCCCTCTGGTGACCACTGGTAAAGATAGCCAGCACCTTCGAACGAACCAGCGTCTGTACCATAGATGTATCCACTATAAGGATTCACGTATATTCCGTAGGGTTGACCCATGTCGGCAAAGTCATTCCCTAATGTTCCAGGCAACGTCTGCTCTAATCCTTGTTCCCCTTGACTCTCTATAATAAGCTGCGGATCGATGGTAAGATAAGAGAACTCATATTCGCCATACAGATAAGAGAAGCTGGAACCTATGGCTAGGAATTTGCCATCGAGGGTGGTGCAGTTATAGGTGACGGGGTAATCGAAAACGACATAACAGCCTTCACCGCTAAGCGCTTTCTTGCAGTCGAAGATGATACCGCAGGCAGGTGTCTCGTAATAGTCGCCGGGCGAGTTGATGCACAGATACTGTCCGCTCTGTGACATTTTTCCGTATAGGTTAGGTACCTGAGTATCTATTACCCTTTCTATCGTCATGGAATTGGCGTTGATGATGCTCACAGTAGTCTCATACTCGTGGTCCTCTTGCCCGGCATACCCGCCTGTGTTAGCCACAAAGAGGCGGCCGTCGTAGAGCGCGATTCCTTCAGGCTCGTAACCTACCTCGCAGGTGGCGATGACTTTGAAATTGCTAATGTCTATTTTTGCTACAAAGCCTTTCTCGAAGTACTGAGTGCCGTTTACCGTCTCGCATTCATGTCCGTAGCTGGTTACATAGACGTACTTGCCATCAGTACAGAGTTTACGGTTATTGGGAACATCCTCTGTGGCTGCCACAGCCTTGCCGTCGGGCGTGATAAACTGGACAACGTTTGACCAATTGATAGCAATGGCTATCAGGTCCTCATTCACCTGAATGATATCATTGGGCGTGTCACCCAACTTGGAACCGTTTACATCACGGAACCACTGGTTGCTCACCACCTTCCCGTCCTCAAAGTAGGTAACCCTCCCGTTGTCAGCCTGCCATAGTCCTTCATTCAGCAGTATAATCCGCTCCTGCGCCTGAATGCTTGCAACAATAAGATTTAATAGTATAAATATTTTCTTTTTCATATTTGTTCACTCTTTATTCACTCCCCTCAAAGGGGGAGCCGGAGGGGGCTTTTATATTCCTAATGATAGTGTCAGTTTATAATTCCTGCCAGGCATGGGGTAACGAGGAATGTGTTCATATTGAATATCCAGCACATCGCATACCTCCAGACAGAGCCCCATGGATACCTTGCGGATGTTATGCGTATAGGATAGCTTCATATCCACATTATGGTATGGGGCCAGGATATCCTCGGGGTCGGCTTTACTCCACATACGTTCTCCTACGTAGAGGTAGGAAGTGGTGAACTGCAGGGTTCTCCACCCTAAGATGGCTGTAATACCTGTAGAAAGGGTGGGTGAGTAACAGATGGGCTTGTCGTACATGTCCTCATCTTCAGGATCAGTACGGTCCACATCATGCTGCCATGTGAGCGAGGTAATCAGCGAGCAGTTCCAGTCGCCTCTTTTATAATGTCCCTTGACGGTAGCATTCAGTCCCCTGCAGAAAGTATAGCCATAGTTCATCATAGACCATGTATAGGTCCCTTTCAGTGGCAGACAGACAATGCGGTTCTCAATCTTGTTCTGATAAACATCACACTGAATGTCTAATGCCAATTTTGAATTTTGAATTTTGAATTTTGAATTATCAAGATGGTATTCCACGCCCAGATTCCATTGTTTGGTGTATTCAGGTTTCAGGTTGCGGTTTCCCACCTGCGTATAGTAGAGGTCGTTGAGCGTTGGGGCACGGAAGATTTCCTTGTACCATCCGCGTAGTGTTATATTATTATATAAGGTATAGGCAAGAGAGACAGCAGGCGTCCAACGATCCAACGGGTCGGCAGCACCTACATGTGCAAAGGTGAAGTCATTATACCGTTGATGCAACAACGATGCTGCTGCCTGAATGCCGCGATAGTTCATCTGTGCGGCCAGTACCTGCTTCTGATCTACACGTTTCACGTCATCGAACCGTTTCAGGTCGGCACGTAGAATACTGTAGCGAATGTCGTAGCTGGTAGAGAGAGAAAGCCACTTCCAAGGCAGGTAAGCAAGGCAGAGGGCACCATACATATCCTGTTGGCGGTAGTGGTTATCCACACGTGCTGTGTTTTGGTTCTCAGGGTAATTGGTGCAATAGCGTAGATACTCGTTTGTATATTTTGTGTTAGCCTTAAATAGTATTTTTCTGTGGAACTTCTCCTGATAGCTGGCCTGCACAAAAAAGTCACGGTCCCATTCGCGTCCCACGTTCGTATATTTGTCGCTCAGTCGGCGTACGATACCGCCTGGGCAGCCTCGTTCCGAATCGTAATAATAGATATGCGAAGAGAAGCCGCCCTTGAACAGAGCAGCCTCTATGCGTCCGTAGCGTATGTCGCTGTTGACCCGTCGTCCCACAGTATCTTCGTATTCTGATTTGTAGCGGAAAGGGTAGTCGCCACGCGAGTTACAATACTCGCCATCTAAGAATCCTTGCCATCCGTGCCAGTTGAACTGTCCGTTCAGTTTAGCCATCCATGTATGGAACGATGCATTACGCAACTGTACGGATAACGAATCGTTCTTTGGACGGCGTGTCTGCAGATAAACCGTAGCACCCGATGCATATTCGCTGGCCGACTGGCAATTGTCCAGTTTGTTGGCATTATAGAGCGAAACGGATTCCATCGAAGAAAGTGAGAATTTGCCCAAATCAACTGTTCCGTTCTGTGCATTGGTGATGCGGATGCCGTCAACGTATATACCCACATGCTGTGCACCTAACGAACGTACATTAATTGTCTTGAGTCCGCCTAGTCCTCCATAGTCTTTTATCTGCACACCAGCAAAATACTTCAGGGCATCTGCAACCGATGTTGTGCTGAGTGCCTGAAGATCGACACCGCTCAACTTCTGGGATGTTGCTATGGTACGGGCAGGTTGTTTAGTGGATATTATAACCTCGTGCAACTGACGGACGGTATCCCGCTCCATCCCCATTGCTTCATTCCTTTTGGCAGATGGATTCTGCGCATTGGCACTTACTGTCACAGTAAATGCCAATACGATAAGCAGAATCACTTGCAGATAGTATTTTGTATTATTATTGTGCATAATTCATAATTGCCACTTTGTCATTGCATTCGTCTGAGGTATCTTCTGCGTTCGTAATCACAGTCGCTACCGACGTACAATGGACCAATCACAATCTTCCCATCCCTTTATGAGGGAGTGGAGCAGGTTTTTTTCCTCTCACATGGAGAGGGCTGATTTAATGCATTTCCGTCATCCTTGTCCCGAGGATGCATGTTATATATACAAAATGGCAGGTTTCCTGACTTTTGCCCGACAGCGCGTCTTCCCAGGTTGAACCCAGTGACTTTCATACGCTGCGATAAAGGCAATTACAGTAGCGGGCACTGCTCCGGACTTGCACCGGATTCCCTCTCTACGCTGCTAACTCCATTTGCATGGAATGCGCAGGTATCACCATAATGCGCTGCAAAGATACGATTAAGTGAGAGAAAAGCAAAAGAAAAGCTTGTTTTTCTTTTCTTTTCCGAATGAAAGTTACTTCGACGATAGTCAAAGATACGAATAAGTGAGAGAAATTAAAAGTAATATAAAGAGGAAAAAAGAGGCTGTGCTGAAATAAAGAATATACCTTAGGTAAATTTTGTCCGTAAGGCACGGACTGCGAGTCCGTACGGGACGGACAAAGAGTTCGCACGTTACGGACAAAAACCATTCACGTATTCTCTTTATTTCGACACAGCCTCTTTCTGTTACAAAATCATTTCTTCGTCATCTTCGTTACATCGTCCAAACTGAACTTTCCTGAGAAGACCATTACCGTTACCGACCCATCTCCATCGGATATCATAACTACGGCCGACTGCTCTTTTCCTTCGCTGTGGTAGATGTTGACCTTGCTGTCGTCCTCGTTTATCTGCATCAGCTTCTCATATTTGCCGTTGGAGAGGATGTTTTGCACCTCCTTCTTCAGTTTCGTGCCGGCAGCCTTATCCTCTGAGGTGATAATCTGTATAGCCGACAACTTGTTGGATAATGAACTGATGTCCACGCCTGGCATAGTAGCCATCTTGCCTACCATTCCTATCATATATTTGGAGATATAGACGTAGGTTACGTTCTTTGTATCGGCATATTTCTCGAATGCCTTTACCTGTGCGCTGGCAGTGAGGCAAATAAGGGCCATTACTGTGCAGAGCAGGGATCTTATGATTGTCTGTCTCATTTTATTTCAATGCGTTTAATTGTTCATTTAATGTTTCTTCTGCTTTCTCGCTAATAGCATTTACCTTCTCAAGATGTTCCATGCCTTTGTTTAGATTCACAGCCAATAGGGTAAGTGCGCGCGCTGCTTCCTGTTGTGCCAGAATCGGATCCTGGTAGGTATCTTGTTCGGCAGGGTTCTGGCCAAACTTATGGTAACCCATTCCAAAGACAATGGCAATACAGGCAGCCACGGCAGCGTAGCGCAGGATTTGGGGTCGGAAGATGATTTGTTTTCTTGCTACTTCTCCTTCGGAAGGAGTGAGGCTTTCCTTCTCCCACTCATCAATCTTGGCCGACAAGCGTTCCTCCAGTCCCTCGGGGATGGGGATGCGTTCCAGTTCTTCGTAGTTCAGTTCGTCCATGTCTTGGTAAGTTTTATGAATTGTTGTTTCAATTTCTGTTTTGTTCTCATTACTATGATGCGGATGTTGCCTTGTGATAGTCCTGTGTCTTGTTCTATCTCGTCGTATGTTCGTTCCTCCATTAGATGCATCCTTATGATTTCTTTATCTCGCTTTGGCAGTTGATTGATTAGGTTTTTCATCTGAGAGGCTTCGTCTCTTGCTGCTATCTGTCCTTCGAGGCTTCGTTCGTCGGGTGGAGAGAGTTCGTTCCTCAGTTCCGCAGAGCTGTCTATGTGTTTCAGACGCTGCTGGTCTCGAAGGAGGTTCCGCATCAGGGTTACCAGGTAAGCTTGGTTTACAGCCTCTTCCCTTATGTCGTCGCGTTTCTGCCAGAGCTTCAGATAAGTATCCTGAAGCAGGTCTTCGGCATCCTGTACGTTGCCCGTCAGGTGAAAAGCCACCCTATAGAGCAACTTATGGAAAGGCATGAACCGTTGCTTAAACTCCTGAGCGTTCATCAATTAATTCGTTCTTCTTTTGTTACTTCAAAAGTTGCAAGTTTATAGCCTTTAAAAATCATATCCAACATTGAGTCTTTCTTCGTTTTGACATCGAAGTATGCTAATATGACAACATTATACACATCGCACCGACACAATATCTCGCTGACAGTGTTGTCTTTTACTTTTCCGTAAACTCGTAGTTGGTAATTTGGGTTGATTGCCTTATTTACCTGATCTAGAGTTGCCTCCTTTTGCTCGGTTCCTTCGTTGTTGTTCTGCGAGAACAGCATTTCGTATCCTTTCATTGACTTCAAGTCCGCGTCAAGTTGCTGTTTCTCTTTTTCATTGAGCATTAGTCGTAGTTCCGAGGAACCTTTAAAATTCTTTAGCACATAGTCATAGCATTCTTTGCTCATGCCATAAGCTTCGTTCTTTTTGTTTTCCTCAATGCCCTTGCGCGAATCCTCTGTAGTGACCACGAATTCTGCTCCTTCTGTAGTTTTCCATTTTGCCACCAGTTTTCTGGCATCTTGCCCGAATATGCTGCTAACGCAGAGCAGCAAAGCAAATGATAATAGAATCTTTTTCATTATAATTCTGTTCTTGTTATTAACTTTAGTTTTCTTTCTGTTTCATCGATGAACCCTTCTATATGCGCAAACGAGACTTTCGATGGATTTGTTACAACGAAAACAGAATATTTTATACTTTCCGCATTGTTAGATCATGCGGAAAGTAATTATAGGAAACGTTATTATAATAGGATGGTTTGTTTTATGGCTGTCTATAGGTCACTCCATTCTTCGTACAACAACTATGTTATTACAAGAATATGTACTTACAGATGAACAGAATTGCCAATACCCACATGGTGAGGGAGATTTCCTTGAACTTGCCTGCCAAAGCATGACAAAGCACATAGGAGATGACGCCGATGAGGATGCCATCGCTGATGCTGTAAGCCAATGGGATGGTGACAAGGGTTAGGAAGGCAGGAATAGCTTTGCAGTAGTCCTCCCAGTGAATGCGCGCAGCAGCAGGCATCATCATAACACCCACAATGATAAGGGCAGGGGCAGTAGCGGCACTGGGGATGGCCAGGAAGATGGGGCAGAAGAACAGTGCCAGCGCAAAGCATACAGCAGTAGAGAAGGCTGTAAGCCCGGTACGTCCTCCCTCGCTGGCACCAGAGGCACTCTCAACATAGGTTGTGGTGGTAGAGGTACCCACACAGGCACCAGCAACCGTAGCAATAGAATCTGCCATAAACATTTTGTCTATATCGGGGATGTTCTCGTATTCGTTATCTTGCGGGTGCATGTTGGTATTCTGATACACTCCAATGATGGTGCCCATAGTGTCAAACATATCCATAAATAGCAGGGTGAATACCACAACCAGCATATCAGAACAGAAGATATGGCTCCACTGGAATTTGCATAAGATAGGCGCCACGCTGACAGGGGCAGATACGATGCCATGCATCTGGGTAATAGCTTGGCCAGTGGCAGGATCCTTAATAAACAATCCGAGGAAAGTTGTAATCAAGATGCCCCATAGCATTCCGCCGCGTACCTTAGCCATTACCATACTTGCAGTAATAAAGATGCCTATCATGGCCAGTAAGGCTGTGCCTTGCGAAATCTTTCCCAAACTTACCAGCGTTGCATCGTCATTTACGATGATGCCGGCATTCCCCATGCCGATGAAGGCAATGAAAAGGCCTATTCCGGCACCAATGGCTTTCTTCAGTGTGCCTGGGATGGACTGCAACAGCAGGCTACGCATCTTGGTGGCGGTAAGTATAATAAAGATGAATCCTTCTATGAGCACAGCTGTGAGGGCAAACTGCCAGCTGTATCCCATTCCTAAACATATGGTATAAACAAAGAATGCATTCAGTCCCATGCCAGGTGCCAGTGCAAAGGGCTTTTTGGCATATAGGGCCATTACCAATGTTCCAATGATGGCTGCCAGTGCCGTTGCTGTGAAAACACTGCCACTGGGCATATCGGGTAGGGCACTGAATATATTAGGATTAACGGCCAAAATATAGGCCATAGTCAAGAAACTAGTTATGCCCGCCAGAATCTCTGTACGAACGCTATGTTTTTCCGGATCGAAACCAAACAGTTTCTTTAAAGCATGTTCCATAATGTTGTGTATCAAATTCAGTATATTCTTAAATAATGGCGACAAATTTACAAATAATTGATTTAACGACAAAGGGAAAAACTCTAAATTTCCCGAGAGCAAATAGCTGTTTTTCGTATAAAGAAAATCCTACACGATAATCATTTGACACGTATAATTAAAGTTAAAATCGGGCAATCCGGAGAAATTATAAGTAAAATTTGTTTATTCACGTCACATTTACTAACTTTGCAGCCAAATAGAAGCAATATGAGAAGTATAAGAATATTATGGGTGTTTACGCTGGTTACGGTCGCCATGACCTCTTTTGCTCAGCATAAGGTGAATATCTATAGTGCCGATAGTATTCAGAAGTATCTGAAGGAACGCATTGCTGAGACAAAAGTCAGACAGAAAGCAGCTCGCGATGCCCAGAAGGCCGTTGATAAGGAGATGCTTACCCTGCAACGCGACTTAGAGAAATCACGCAATCAGGCTATTAAGGACCGTCAGCGTGTAAAGGCTGCACAGAAGAGCGGCAAATTCTACCAACCAAAGCCTTATGTTCCTGCAGAACTTAAGAATCAGGATGTAGATCAACTTTCTAATTTAAGCAAGGAAGAGCGTGCCAAGGTTGAAGCTGATCTGAAACAGAAAGCTGCGACAGCAAAGACACAAGCCAAACAGCAAGCCGAGAAAGCAAAGATAATGAGCAAGACTGGTGGCGCCCGTGAGAGAGCTGAATTGCGTGCATCGGCACGCCAACAGAAACAGCGCCGGAAGGAGAAAGCAGCCGAGGATAAGCTGAAAGCCAAAAATGCACGAGCAGAGGCAAAGAGGGCTGCATCGGAGGAAGTAGGAGAGCCTGCTATGGCACCTGAGGCTACAGAGACTCAGGAAAAGCCAGAGGTTTCAGAATCTCCAGAAAAAGATAAGAAGCCCACGGAAACAGCTAACACTAAGGTTCAGGAAACTCCGAAAGTTGCCGATAAACCTGCTAAGGCAGAGACTTCTGCAAAGCCAGAAAAAACGGCCAAAGCAGAAAAGACCGCTAAGGTGGAGAAACCAAAAGTGGAGAAGCCCGTATTAACTCCTGAACAGGTAGCAGAGGAAAAGGCCAAGCAAAAAGAGCTGAAACAACAAGAGAAAGATTCAAAAAAGAAATATAGCATTCGCGAACAGCGCGCAAAAGCTGTTGCTGAGCAGAAAGCCAAGGAGGCTAAAGAAAAAGCAGAGAAAGAAGGTAATAACTAAAGGTTGTAAAAGTACAACATTTAAACATTGAACATATAAAACTGACGTTAGCGAACGTTTGTCGAAATTTAAGAATATGCATTATATCAGAATAACTTTACTTATTCTCTTAGCTATATGGCAAACAGAGAGTTATGCCCAGATAGCTATTTTGGAGAATATCCACTGGAAAGACGAGTGGTTACTCTCAGGTGACAATAAACTTATAGGTACCGTAAACGCAACAGCTCCATTGGACGTGAAGATGAAATGCACCAAGGAACTGGTAAGTGATAATACATGGGAGATTATCTGGACCTTCACCGCCAAGCGTGACATTTCCAATGTTCGTCTTACTGCCAGCTTCGAGCATGTTTCGAAGCCCGAATGGTGGATGATTCCCGCTGTGTCCTATAATGGAAATTTGAATAGTCGTGGCATGGAGCCCAAAAGCGAGAAGCGCGATAGGCAGTGGTACACCTTCTCGTACAAGCGCACCTCTATCCCTGGTGCCATCTATAGCGAGGGTGAGGATTTCGCCATTGCAACTTTCGGCAACGTCCCCGAGAAACCTGAAGATGACTACTCTTGCTGCATACAGCCTGAGCCTAACATCATCACACACCAGATAGTATGGCCCGAAGAGGAAATGCCTGTTTCGTATTGCGCACAGGATCAGTATATACCCGGATGGCAACGTACCTACAACATGAAGCAGGGCGAAACACGTACACTGACCATGTATCTGATTGTGGCTCGGAAAGAAACAAATCATAATGCTTACCGTCATATGTTGGATATGGCTTGGCTGATGGCTGAGCCAGAGGAATTGCCTACTCCCGATGACAAGAAGATGTGGGAGGAAAGCGTAGAGTTCTGCCATCATTCGCTCTGGATAGAGAACGACGATTATATGGGTTACCTTATGGGACTGAACCTGGACGAGAAAGGGCAGTGGCAGCAGGCAACTCGTAACCGCTACGAAGTAGGATGGATGGGACAGAATATTAGCTTGGCTGTTAGCATCCTGCAGGACTTTATTAAGACAGGTAACCATGTATCCATGGATCAGGGTTTGGCAACATTGGATACTTGGGCTGATAACTGCCAGTTGGAAAACGGACTCTTCCTAACTCAATATGATGCTGTTATCAACAAGTCTCGTTGCATACTGGATGCATGTAATCTGGGAACAGCCGCCGTACAGTACTTTGAGGCTGACCGTCTGGTTAAACAACTACGATTGGTACGTCCAGGCTATTTGGGCGTTCCATGGGGTATCTGTAATTTCATGCTAAATGATCAGCAACCTAACGGATGCTATGGTAGAGGCTGGACTACAGACGGTAAATGTGTAGAACGCGAGGGTGGCATTGGTGCATATCTGATACCTGCCATGCTGAAGGCATACGAGTTCTACAACGACAAGAAGTACCTCGAAAGCGCACAACGCGCGTACTTATATTATATAAGTGATTTCAAAAAGAATGGATTCAGTACAGATGGTACTTTGGATACTCGCTGCATAGACAGAGAATCTGCCTATCCCTTGCTAACATCGGCTATTGGTCTGTACAAGATTACAAAAGATGATGCATACCTGAATGACGCAGTTGACGTGTCGTATTACCTGAGCACTTGGCTCTGGCATTACAATGTAAACTATGCCGAGGGTGATGTGTTGCAGCAATATGGTTACAAGACATTGGGTGCAACAAGTGTGAGCACACAACGTCATTATTTCGATACCTTTGCCTGCCGTTGGGTGAATGACTGGCGCGAACTGGCTCGTCTAACCGACGATTCGCAGTGGAGCGAGAAGGCCGAGGCTATCTGGCGCAACAGTTGCCAGTTGGTTGGCGATGGCAAGCTGAAGATCAACGGACACCTTAGGCCAGTTGGATCACAGAGTGATGCGTGCTATGGATGCACATGGCAAACACGTGCTTCAAGTGCTGGAATTCCACCCGTTGTGTCAAAGAATCGTATCAATGATTGGCTGATTGCTTGGCCTTGTGCTTTTCGTTTGGAAACACTCAGAAATGGTGAAGAATAAGCGATTTTCGCCCCGAAATATGTAAAATATGTTAAAAACAGCAAGAATTTCCACAAAACATTTTGGTTAACAATTTAATAATATTAAATTTGCATGTCAGAAATATTAGCAATCAAATTACAAGAACCATGGCAAACAAGAAGAAAGTTGTAAAAAAGAAGTTGTTGACTCCCAAAGAGCATGAGATTATGCTTAAGTTATGGACTTTAGAGGAGTCGGGTGTTAAACAGTCAAAAGTTCGCGACATTTTAGAACTGTTCAAGGCAGAAGGTTCAGATATGGCATACACCACTCTGGCCACCTTCATCAAGATCTTGGTTACCAAGAAATATGCCTCAGCTTCTAAGTCGGGAATCCTTATTTACATCAAGTCTAAGATCTCACGCAAGGACTATGCAAACATTGCAATGAAGTATGCGTTGGACGATTACTTCGGTGGCGACAAGGAAAAGATGATAGAAACAATCAAGGAATTGTAATATCCTATAACACTGGACAATTAAGGCAAGCAATGCTTGCGAGCGATAAAGCAAAAGGGACTGTAAAAACAGCCCCTTTTGTTTTTCTTTTGAATGTTGTGCTAAATTACTTAGCAGCAGCAAGACTTGCCTTACGGAATGCCTTCATAGCCTTCTCGATCTCGAGAGAAGCCTTACGAGCACGTGTACCTGCAGCCTTGTTACCATTCTCTGCCTGAGCAGCAGCGTCCTTTGCGAATGCGCCATAAGCGGCAGCAATCTGGTTGAGTAAATCCTTCATATAATTTATTACTTTAAGTTTGTAAACACCGCAAAGTTACAAATATTAATGAAACAACACAACATTTGCACGGAAAAATTCAAAAAAAACCTAAAAAACATCGTTTAAAGGTGTTCTGAGGCGGTTTTTGAGGTGTTTTATAACACAAAAACATCATTTGCATGATGGACATACCCCTTTCACAACGTATTCTGCTTCTTCCATTTCGTAGCCATCGGGTAGCGCTACAACAGGAATAGCATATTCTTCCAAACAGTAGGTGCGGCCACACCTCCGACAGGTAAAATGTATATGGTTAAGATGATGGTCATCTACACATCGGCAGACACAGTATTTCTGGAAACCTGTTCCATCGTCTATCTCGTGTAGAAGATGATGTTCGGTGAAAAGTCTCAGTGCACGAAAGATGCTGGAACGATCCATCTGCGGCATTCGCTCCTCCATATCTTGCAACGTGAATGCCTTGTGTGAACGGCTACATTCCTTCCATACTAATATGCGAACAGACGTTGGCTTAACACCATGTTCCTGCAAATGCTCTATAATTCCTTCATCCATCATAATTAGCATAATCATTATCAGCGTTATACGCTATCCGATATATTTGCCAAAGGTATAGGTTTTGCATGAGACGGCAAAATATTTTATTTCTTTTCTTTATCTTCTTCATTGAAAGACTTTTCATTTGGAAATTAATTGCTATCTTTGCGTCGAAAATGTTACATAACAACTAATGAGTCGCCGTCTGCTTATAACTTTGGTGTCAATGCTGAGTATAGTGGTTACTGAGGCTTCTGAACTACAGAATCTGAGGGTTAATCGTATGCTGATACCATATGGTATTGTACGTACGGGACAATTCAGCTGGCAGATAGAAAGCGAGGAGAATAACGTACGACAGTTGGCCTATCATATTAAGGTAGCTAGTACGGAGGAGGGCTTACAGGGCGGCCCAACACTGATGTGGGACAGTGAAAAGCGTGAGAGTTCCGACATGGTACAGGTCTATTACCAGGGACGTCGATTCCCATACGACAGTACCGTTTATTGGCAACTGGAGGTATGGCTCAGCAACAATGAACATCTGCAGAGTCCCATACAGAAGATTCAAACGGGAAGCAAAGGTTCAGAATGGAACAGTAGTTCTTTGACAAAAGAAGACGGACAGCACGATTACTTTTATTATCGTAGGTGGTTGCATACACTAATGATGAACCAGTCGGATAGCGGTGAACTCTATCAGCCCGTTCCAAACGACTCGTCAGCTATCCCAGTCGATAGGGTAGCAGCTGTACTTTATAGTCTATACAAGGACGAAGGTGATGTAAAAGTGCTCTTTGACTATTATAATATGGTAAGACAATGGATGACATATCGCTGCCAGAAGGACAGCACGTTTAGCATCCAATTGATAGGTATGTTGAAGGAGATGGCCCAAAAGCAGAACCTTCTGGCTGATGTGCATGAATACAGCAGGCTCAAGGTTGACTCCACCGCATACGAACCTTATTGGCTCTATACCGACGAGCCTGCGTGGTGCGGAGGGGCTATCCGCCAAACAGATTCGAGCGTTGCCTATAACAGGGTAGAGATTACCATTCCATCCCTTGAAGGTAAATGCGAGAACTCCGTCTCACATCAATGTCCATACGGCATTATCAGCAGCAAATGGAGTAGGGGAGACGACGATTCTATCACATGGGAAGTGCATATTCCCATTGGCGTACAGGCCAGAGTGCTTTTCCCGAAGGACTATGCCGATGAGGAAGGTAAGGATTCACGCATCCTGGGCAGTGGCAGATGGACACTAAACCTATCCCCCTCATCGAAATAACGACGGAACGTTATAACCATAATTAAAGATAATATATATTATATAATAAGGTATATGATACAGAATGATTTACAAAGACTGCGCTGGCAGTTCCTTGACGAGGCCCTTCGCGACCCCGTTTATGAGTACTTCATGGGTGAACGTACAGCTACCAACGAGACAGGCAATACCCGTAGTCTCATCTACTATGTAAACCAACGCCTAAAGAAGGTGAACCGCAACTGGAGCTGTAGTAAGCGCATGCTGCAGAACGACGTTACTTTCTTCAAGAAGAAAGGAGCACGACTGATGCCAAGCTTCCGCAGAGGCCATAAGCGAATCCTCCGCTATATCAACCTGGAGTGGAAGAACCCGCTATTGCGTACATCATTGGGCCTGGATGTCGCACAGGAGCCTGATATCACTTGTGCCCTTCCTCCTCTTGCAGAAGGTCCACTTACATCCATCAACGTACGTATTGCCATCAGTCAGGAGCAGAACCTGCTTACCCGTTTGCAGAACCCTGAGGTAAAGCAGCGCCAGACCAATGTGGAGGAAGGCTATGTTACCATCCAGGTTAAGGTGCCTATGAGTGATGACATTGACCGCATCGTTCTGTCATATGGCACAGACATCGAGGTGATGGGCCCTGTATCTTTCCGCAACAAGATACGCCGTACCATCAACGATATGCAGAAGCTTTACAAGAAGGAGACTCCTGCAGAACGTGCTACACCCGTCCAGGGTGACCTCTTCAGTGGGATGATGTAAAAAGCTGAAATACCAACATCATAACGAAGGAATAACCATAAATTAAATTAACAACAAATGAAAAAGTTTCTTATTATTGCAGTTTTGGCCTTCCTGGGTATTACAGGATTGAAAGCCAATACTCCACGTGCCGAATATCCACGTCCTCAGTTTGAGCGTGCACAGTGGTTGAACCTAAATGGGACATGGACCTATACCTTTGACTTCGGTAAGTCGGGTGTTAACCGCGACTTCCGCAACAGCAAGGGTTTCGACGGAAAAATCCTCGTTCCTTTCTGCCCTGAGAGTAAGCTCAGTGGTGTAGAACATACAGATTTTATTAATTCGATGTGGTACCAGCGTACCATCAGCGTTCCTGCAGAATGGGCAGGAAAGCAGATTCTGCTGCACTTTGGTGCCGTGGACTACGAAGCTACCATCTACATCGATGGCAAGGAGGTGATGCAGCACTTTGGAACTGGCAGCAGCTTCGAGATGGACATTACCAAGTTTGTACCTGCGGGCAAGAGTGCCAATCTGGTGGTTCGCGTAAACGATGATTTGCGCAGTGGTAAACAGCCAGGTGGTAAACAATGCTGGAACTACTACTCTGGTGGTTGCGACTATACACGTACCACTGGTATCTGGCAAACCGTATGGATGGAGCCCGTTAGTGCTCAGGGTCTGAAAACTGTTTTTGCCATTCCCGACATCGATCAGCAGCAGCTTATCGTACGCCCCGAATTCTATACCGAGGCTAACGGCAACACGCTTACCGTGCAGGTTCTGGATGGCAGAAAGGTGGTAGCAACCAAGACAGCTAATGCCGTTAATGGTGCAAGTGTGGTGTTGCCCATCAAGAAGCCCAAGCTTTGGAGCCCCGAGACTCCTAACCTGTACGATGTTAAATATACTGTCAAGGATGCAAGTGGCAAGGTGATAGACGAAGTAAACTCATACGCCGGCATGCGTAAGATACATTGTGCCAATGGCTATTTCTATCTCAACAACCAGCCTTACTTCCAGCGTCTGGTACTGGATCAAGGTTTCTATCCCGAAGGTATCTGGACGTCTCCCTCTGACGAGGCTTTGAAGCATGATATCGAGATGAGCAAGGCTGTTGGATTCAATGGCGCCCGTTTGCACCAGAAAGCTTTCGAGGAGCGTTACTACTACTGGGCTGATAAACTGGGTTATATCTGCTGGGGCGAACAGGCATCATGGGGAACCAATGTCAACAATCAGGAGGCTACAGGCAACTTCTTGCGCGAATGGACAGAGCTGGTGGTACGCGACCGCAACCACCCCTGTATTGTCACATGGACTCCTCTCAACGAAACATGGGGTGCTCAGGCTGGCACATACGTTCGCTTTGTACAAGATCTGTACAACCTGACTAAGGCCATCGATCCAACTCGTCCTGTCAACGATGCCAGTGGCGATGGTCATGTTAAAACCGACATCTGGAGCGTGCACGACTATACCCGCGAATATGACAAACTGGTAGAGAACCATACCTTCAAGGACGGCAAGCCTCATTATCGCAACATGCGAGATAAGAGTTATCTGGCAGAATGGGAAGGACAGCCTTATATGATTGATGAGTTTGGCGGTCTGGGATGGATTCCCAAAGAGCAAAGAAGCAACTCATGGGGCTATGGTGCACAGATAGAAACAGAGGACGAATTCTTCAAAATTTTGGAGAAGGAAATTGATGCTATCAAGGCATGTAAGGATGTCGTTGGCTTCTGCTATACACAGATTACTGATGTCGAGCAGGAAAAGAACGGCGTTTACTATTACGACCGTCGTCCCAAGTTCGATGCTGCCAAGTGGAAAGCTATCTTCGAGAAGATACCAAGCATAATTCAGATAGATAAATGACGCTCATTTCCAAATAGATACGTTGATATTATTAAAGTATCTGTTAGTAAATGTAGCCAAACAGACTACAATTAAAAAAATGCATCCACGGGTGCATTTTTTTTGTTTTTTATTTGCTGATATATAAATAAGGTGTATCTTTGCGAAGAAATATAATAACCTATTAATTTTAAATTAAACTATCATGAAACAAAGATTACTACAATCATTACTCTTACTATGCGGCTTAATAGTAGGAAGCGTTGCTTGGGCAGATGAAGCTTGGGAGGAAGTTAGTCTTTCAAATCTAACCACATCTGATATATTTGTCATCGTTGGTACAAGTGGAAGTGAATCATTAGCCATGACCAACGACAATGGGACTAGCAGTGCACCCGCTGCATCTAGTGTAACAATTGCCGATGGGAAAATTACAAGTACAGTTGCGGACAACATCAAATGGAATATTTCAGGGAATGCCACGGACGGATACACATTCTATCCTAATGGGGTAACTGATAAGTGGTTGTATTGTACCAATACAAACAATGGCATTCGTGTAGGTACTAATAATGCTAAGACTTTTAAATTAGATGAAAGTTCTGGTTATCTTGTGCATATAGGTACTAGTCGTTATATAGGCATTTACAATAATAATGATTGGAGATGCTACGGCAATACTACTACCAACATCAAGGGCCAGACATTCAAATTCTACAAAAGTGTAGCAGGCTCAACTCCCAATTGTGAAACTCCCACATTCTCTCCAGCCGGAGGCGTTTATTCTGCTGCACTGCGTGTGGAAATAAGTACAAAAACCGACGGTGCAACCATTTATTACACAACTGATGGAAGTACCCCAACAACTAACAGCAATGTGTATTCCGGACTTTTCCCAATAACGGAAACCACGACCGTTAAGGCTATTGCCGTAAAGAGTGGATACGACAACAGTTCTGTAGCTACAGCAACCTATTCTTTCATTCTACACGCTGGTACTGCAGAAGATCCCTATACTGTAGCCGATGCTCTCAGCGCTGTTGACGCTGGTGTAGGCATAACAGGTGTTTATGCTACTGGTATCGTGTCAAAGATTGTTACTGCTTTCAATGCCTCATTTGGTAACATTACCTATAATATCTCTGTCGATGGAAAGGTTGACAGCGACCAGCTGCAGGCTTTCCGTGGTAAAAGCAAGGATGGAGCAAAGTTTACCAGTGAAGATGACGTTAAGGTTGGTGACATTGTAGTTGTTTACGGTAATCTGACGAAATATAACAGCACATACGAGTTCGAAGCCGACAACCAGCTGTATAGTCTCGAACGTCCTGTTGTTACGTCCCCGACTCTTACCGTTTCCAAGACATCTCTCACAGGCTTTACCTATGCAGAAGGATGTGGCCCAAGCGTAGCACAAACCTTCGACCTCGCGGGTGAAAACCTGACAGGTAACGTTACACTTACATTGGATAACGAAAACTTCGAGATTTCCGTCAGCGAAACTAACGACTATGCTACTAGTTTAATCCGTCCAAAGAGCGAATTCGGTTCAAAGACAATATATGTTCGCCTAAAGGCAGGTTTGGATGTGAACGAAACCTATAGTGGCACCATCACAATCAGCTCGGATGGTGCAGAGGATAAGACCGTTACACTCGATGGTAACGTAACAGTATATGTACCTGACTATGTAACTCTACCTTTCGCATTTAACGATGGAAGAGCTAAAATTGAGTCAACAGTTGGTTTAACACAGAGTGGTCTGGGTTCAGATTATAATAGCACCAATGCACCTACAACACAATTAAAGTTCGATACCACAGGTGACTATATGATTCTTAAGCTAAATGAAGCTGCTGGTACATTAGTCTTTGACATCAAGGGCAATAGCTTCACTAACAGCACCTTTACTGTTCAGACATCTTCCGATGGTCTCTCCTATAGAACTCTGATGACCTATACCGACCTTGCTGATACTCAGACAGAAGCATTTGCCCTGGCTCCTGATGTACGCTTCATCAAGTGGGTATACACAGAAAAAGCATCTGGTAATGTTGGTTTAGGCAATATCAAAGTTGTTGACTGGGCAGAGATTGTCAGCGTCAACGAAGCAAAATTTGCAACCTATGTTCCCAAGCATGATGTTATCTTCCCTGATGGTGTAGAGGCATACATTGGTACCATTAACAAGAAATATGTATCGCTTACCGCTGTGAAGTCCGCTCCTAAGGACACACCTGTTATTCTCAAGAACACAGGCAGATATACGCTGATTCCCGTTACAGAGGAAACCCTTGACGATGTAAGCGGTAATGACCTCTCTGCTTCTGATAAGGATGTAGAGGCCACTGGTTCACAATACATCCTTGCTAAGCCCGATGGTGAGGAGGTTGGCTTCTATAAGGCAACAGGTACAATCCCCGCAGGAAAGGCATATCTGGTTAGTAACGAGACTGGTCATTTGGTTAAAGCATTCTACTTCGCAGAAGAAAATGAAACTGCCATTAACAGGCCCACCCCCAACCTCTCTCTCTATGGAGGGGAGGTATATAACCTCGCTGGCCAGCGCATCAGCAAGATGCAGAAGGGCGTAAATATCATTAACGGATACAAGGTCCTCAGATAAAAGAGAAAAATTAAAAGAGAATAAGATAAAAGTGAATTTATAAGATAAAAATTCTCTCACTTCGTTTCTTGAGTAAAAAAATGTCAAACAAATAAAAAGTCCTCAAAACCTCGGCTCCCTCTCCTCGGGGAGGGCGGGGGAGAGGCTGGATATCATGAATAGGCAGCTCCATCTGGGGCTGCTTTTTCTTTGTTTTGAATGGTATTAACAATCAACTTAGAAAATAAATTATTTAAGTTGATTGTTGTCTAAAATCAACTTGAAAAACATTCACAAATAAGCTTCAAAAAACAGTGGGTTAGGGGAGAGGCCGTTTCTCTTTTAGTAACTCGGCATATTGCTGTCAGAGAAACGGCGTATCGCTATGAGTGAAACGTAGAGATAGGAAAAAAGGCATTTTTTCTAAAAAAAGTCTTTTTTTTATTTGCTATTTTATAAATAAGGTGTATATTTGCCAAAACCTTAGCGTTAACTTAGAGGAAAACCAACTATATTTATATATAAATTAAACTATTACTAACCCTAAAATCAAACATTATGAGAAAAATTAAACTTCTCTTATCCGTTATGCTGTCGGCGATGGCATGGACGGGGACAATGGCACAGACGGTAGTGACTGACGTCAGCCAGTTGTCCAACTCAAAGGTTTATACCATTGAGTGCCCCCGTGGAACATTTGTTCTGAATAATGATCAGAACGCGATTGTTTCCTCACACAAATCAAACATGACCGTAGTGAACGATGCCGCTGCGACAGATGATCCGTCCACTAAGTTCTGCATTATCCAGTCTGATGGTCTGTACTACCTCTATAGTCCGAAGCTCAAGAAGTTTGCCGGTCTGATCGGACAGGCTTTATCTTTCAATGCCAAAAGACATGTAGGTTTTGAGATTACAACCGACGGAACAGACGGCAATGACGGTTCTGTATTCCGCCTGAAAGCATATAAGTTCAACTATTATGCCAACAATAACAACAGTGGAAACATTGTAGTTAACAGCTATTCCACACCAGAGGGCGGTAACACTGTGACCATCAAGGAAGCTGGTGCCTCTACTGTTGACGAACAGGAAATCCTGGAAAGTTTATGCACAGAATACCTGGACGATCACAAGGTTTTCAAGATTAACAATGTGCGTGTAACCACCTGGACAGCAGATGCCAACGGCACAGCAATAACAGGTACTAAGGCATATCCCGGTGCGAGCGAGGCATACCAGCAGTTTGCTTTCATAACCCGTGACGGCAAATTGTATATGTATAATCTGGGGGCCAAGAAGTTTGTCGGCCTGGACGGTGATAACGTTATTCTGACAGCCGATAAGACCAAGTTCACCCCCGTTGAATACATTGAACTTAACAACGATACCTATGGCTACATGTTCATGCTTCCAGAGAAAAACTGGTATTTCAACGGTCAGGGAGGCGGCGGCTTTGCCATCAATGGCTGGGCAAATGAGGATGACGGTAACCGTAACCAGCTGGTAGAGGTTAATCAGGTGAATGTCTATGATGAGATGCTTGACTTCTTCGAGGCACCTTACTGGGATGTTACCTACAATGTTTACCTGAACGGCCAGAAGATTTATTCGAATATTGTCAACAGCAAGAAAGGGGCGGCAGCTGAACTGCCTGCTGCTGACCAGAGGGCATACCTGACATATACCTATGAACCTGCCACCATTGCAACAGGTGTAACTGAAGTGAATGTTACAGCCACATGGAACGGCCCGTTCAAAATCTCTGCTGACTTTGCTAACGCAAACTGGTATGATATGGCTATGCGTAACACATGGTACGTAACCAGTGATGCTAAGGATGCCAATGACGGCGATGCTTACATCACACAGAATGCCAACACAATGGGCCTCGTTGAGGATTCTTACCAGTGGGCATTCATTGGTAATCCATACGCCGGATTCCAGATTGTCAATAAGGCTGAGGGACAGGGCAAGAGCTTCGGTTGGACAGATGCCCAGGCAACAAACGCCGGTATTCCTACTATTATGGATGACGCTGAAGGTAACCATGCATGGAACATTGTTCCCAGCACAAACACCACAGTTCCGGCTGGTTCGTTCTGCCTGAACGTACCGGGTACCAACCTTTACATCAATCAGTTTGGCGGTGCCGGCGGTAAGGTTAAGTTCTGGAACAGTGCTAACAACTTGGGTGATGCAGGTTCCGCATTTACCGTATTTGATGTTCCCACTGACTTTTCAAGCTTCGTAGCAGATGAGATTTCTCCCAGCATCGAGGCTACGGGTTACTTCACATTGACAGATGCAGCCAAGGCTGCTATCGGTTATGACGAGGCATATAAGACAGAATGCTCCTTCGAAACCTACAAGACCATGAAGCAGAAACTGACTGAGGCTCAGGCTTCTACAGCTAACTTCATCCTGCCAGAGACAGGTTACTACATCCTGAAGAACAAGAACTACGGCACCTATCTGGGTATTGATCCCAGCGATGCCAATATGTACGGCAATTACAAGACAGCAGTTGCAGCCAAGAACATTGTGAAGCTGACCAAGACAGGCGCTGATACCTATACCATCTCTCTGATGGGCAAGTATGCTCCTGCTACCGTAGCACAGAGCCAGCCTGTTACAGCTACTACTGAGGCTGGTACCTACATTGTTGTTCCTCAGAACGGTACTGCTGCATTCCGTGCTAACTCTAACGAGGTATACTCTTGCCTGCATTGTGCCTCTAAAGGTGAGATAGTAGGATGGGAGGCCGCTGCCGCCGCTTCTCAGTGGGAAGTAATTGATGCGGAAAGTATCGAGTTCACCATCGGAGCAGAAGGTTATGCTACAGCATATCTGCCCTTCCCGGCTGAATTCGGCGGTACTATTCCTCTGCCTGAACCTAAGGGCGTATGGACTTTCGATGATACCAATGACCTGCTTGCCGGTACTGGCATAGCAACACTGAAGGCTACAACGCATGCTAAGAACAATGTTACCGAAACCGATCTTGCCACTGCAGGCATCACCACAGTTGACGGTCCTTATGAAGGTAACGGTGCCGTGAATATTCCTGTAGGTTCCAGTCTGTTGATGTCAGCCAACACTAATGCTACAAACATCGGAACATATACAATTATGTATGATGTATGCGTAGAGGATGGCTCAACCTATGTACCTCTGCTGCAGAACAGCCTGACAGACGGCAAGGACGGCAGCCTCTTCATTAATAAGAATCAGGTTGGCCTTGGCGGTGGTCTCGGCTACCACGGATCCATCGAGAACAACAAGTGGTATCGTATCGTTTTCGCTGTTCAGCCTAACGGAGCTTCCCTCTATGTGGACGGTGTTCAGCTTGTTTCTAACCTGAATCTGTCCACAGCATACAATCAGCATTGGCTGTTGACAACTGGTGCGCTCTTCTTTGCCGATGAGGATGGTGAGGAGCAAGCTATCAAGACATCCGAAGTACGTTTCTGGGATACTGTTCTGAGTGCTGATCAGATTGCTGATTTAGGTTCTGTGACAGGTGATGCGCCTAAGTTCCCCGAGGCTGTAGGTTCTTGGACATTCGATGATGCTACAGATCCGTATGCAACCACTGGTATCGCAACACTTAGTGAAGTGGGCAACGCCACCATCACCGCAACCGACGGCGAGGTTACTGTTCCCAAATATGCTGGTCTGGAACTGAAGACTAATCTGGATATTATTCCTTCTGCCTACACGCTCCTCCTTGACGTTAAACTTGCTGATGTCAGCGGATTCATCGCTCTCTTCCAGAACGATATCACAAATAGTAAGGACGCCAGCATCTTCATCAACGGTGGTAAAATTGGTTTGGGCTCAGCCGGACTTGGATACAATGGCACAATTAATCCTAATACTTGGTATCGTATTGTAACTGTTATCGACAATGGTTACTGCACACTCTATGTTGATGGCGAACAGGTAGGAAAGAGTGCCGGTAAAGACGTGAATGCATGGACTATGCGTGAAACAAAGGAACTCATGTTATTCACTGATAATGATGGCGAGGAGAAAGAGGTTACCACATCCGAGGTACGCTTCTGGAATATGGCTCTGACAGCAACACAGATTGCACAGCTTGGCACTGTCGGCACTACTATTGATGACGAGAATGAGAAACCTGAATATGTAGAACCAACTGCATATACAGCTGTCATCGATGGAAACACTCACAGCAAGTGGCTGACATTAAACAAGCTCGATGGTATCATCCCCACCAAGACTGCCGTAATCATCAAGGGTACTCCTAAGACCTATCTGTACAAGATAGCCGCTGAGACCGCACCTGTTGACAACAATGATCTGAAGGGTACACTTGAGCCTATCGAGGCAACTGGTAAGTACATTCTGGCTAAGCCTCAGGGTAAGGAAATCGGCTTCTATCTTGCTGAATCTGGTACAATTGCTGCTGGCAAGGCATACGTTGAACTGGACGGCAATACAGGACCATTGGTTAAGGCACTGCTCTTCAATGAAGAAGCTGAGACCGCTATTGATAACGTTAAAGCTAACACTAACACTAACGTGAACAATGCTGCCATTTACAACCTGGCCGGCCAGCGTATCAACAAGTTGCAGAAGGGCGTGAATATCGTTAGCGGTAAGAAAGTCCTGAAGTAAGATTCACCCCGGCCCTCCCTTGTAGGGAGGGTGGGGTAACTTAATAGAAAAATGATTATTAACTTATGACCCATACCCTCATTAGTCACCTCCCCCTATAAGGGAGGATGGGAGGGGGCCGAATATGTACATTAAACCAGCAATGAAGATTGAAGAGGCTCAGGTAGTCAACATGTTGGCAGAGAGCCTGGTGATTGACAATACCACTACGGTGGACGGTAGTCAGGCATTGACTAAGGAAAACGATTGGGACATCTGGTCCGATGAGGAATAGTTCCCATACATCTTATTTATAGAGGGCAGCTCCACATGGGGCTGCCTTTTTTAGTTAAAATACCAAAAAGTGGGTAGATTATTTTGCAGGTATTACTATTTTTGCATACATTTGCATTAGATACATAGTGTTTAACCAATCAAAATTAATCAGATTATGGCAAAATGGATTTGTCCCGTATGCGGATATGTACATGAAGGTGATACAGCTCCCGAGAAGTGCCCCCAGTGCAAGGTTCCTGGAAGTAAGTTTAAGAAAGTTGAGGAGGATGCTCCTTTGCAGTTTGTAACAGAGCATGAGTTGGGTATTGCAGATGCCATTCCTGCTGGTGCTGATGGTGATTTCGTTCGTCAGGGTCTGAAGGATCATTTCATGGGCGAGTGCACCGAGGTTGGTATGTATCTGGCAATGAGCCGTCAGGCCGACCGTGAGGGCTACCCAGAGATTGCCGAGGCATTCAAGCGTTATGCTTACGAGGAAGCTGACCATGCATCACGTTTCGCTGAGATGTTGGGCGAGGTTGTATGGGATACAAAGACCAACGTAGAGAAGCGTATGATGGCCGAGGAAGGCGCTTGCAAGGGCAAGATGGAAATTGCCAAGGTTGCCAAGCAGTTGAATCTGGATGCTATACACGATTCTGTTCACGAGATGGCTAAGGACGAGGCTCGTCATGGCGCTGGCTTCCAAGGCTTGTTCAACCGTTATTTCAAGAAATAAACTTGAATAAAGTTGATAGTTTAGAGTTTATAGTTTATAGTCAGTGGTAAGTTTATAGTTTAATTTGAAAACTTAAACTAAGCAGCTATGCTGCATTGAACTGGCCGTAAGGGCCCTTGAACTAGCCCGAAGGGCATTTAACTGCCTCTAAACTCTAAACACTAAACTCTAAACTAAAAATGGCAAATCCATCCCTGAAAACGGGGGTGGATTTACCATTTTAAGCGTCCATGCTTCTCCTTATACCATATCTGCCAGCCGTTTACCAGATTCTGCCATAACACATAGGCGCCTGGAGAGATAGCGGCCAGAGGATTCAGGAATGTCAACGTTAGCCAGATACCCACAACGGTATTCTTCTGTCCGAGGGCTTGCCCAGCGCTAATACTGTCGTTCCAAAATCTACCAATCCATTTTCCTAAGCTAAACTGGATAAGGCAGACCAGTAGGGGAGCGGTAAGCAAAAGCCAGAGCACACAGCCTGTGATGCTGCTTTTTTCTATATTGTGAAGCGTTATTCCTGTTATAATGCTTAGGTTCACACACCAGATATAAAAGCCTATGTCTTTGTGCTTGTTAAGGTGTTTTACAAAATTAGGTACAGCGCGCCTTGAAAGCAATGCCAGCAGCAACGGAACAACCAGAACCACCGTTACGTTGCGCAGTATCATAAGCATAGAAGATACGAATGTTATGTCTGCTCCGCGTTCCACCATAGGGAAAAAGAGCGGAATAATTAACATAGTAACCATATTGGCGATAATGGTGAACAGCGTCAGCGAACCTATGCTGCCGCCCAGTTTCTCCGTCACGACCACAACCGCAGCTGCTGTCGGACAGATAAAGCAAATGAAAATTCCTTCTAGAACCAGCTTCACATCGGCATTGTCGCCAAAGAGACTGATTAGTAACACCATAAGGGCTGCCAAGGATGTACGAACCAGCTGAATGACGAAGTGCCATGTGCGAGGTTTCATCTCAGAAATCTTGATTTTACAGAACGTTGCGTATAGCAACAGGAACAGACCTATTGGAAGCCAATCGGTAAGCAAAGGCCCCATAATACGACCGACAGGCTCCAGAACCCGGATATGAGCAAACAGCTCATAAACCAAGGCTCCAATAGCCATGGAAAGGAACAAAGAATTCTGTTTTATGAATGCTGTAACTTTCATTTAAGTAATGGACGTTATGTTTAGTAACCCGATTGCCCTTCATTCTTAACTTAGTATGATTGCGGTTGCCAAAAGCAGCGCGAAAATGAACATATTCATACTGGTCAGACCGAGAATCCTGTTTAATGCTTTGCCACTGCGGATTTTATTCATCTTGCTCCACGCATTGATATGCAAGACAAGATATACATACGCTGCAATCTGGAAGAACAGGATATTACCATTTATAAGATAACCGAACCATATAGCCAGTACTGCTACAATCGGCCCGATAAGCATATACAGATAACGGCCGAATTTTTCGCCGCCCCATACAACGACGGTTTTTTTACCCGAGATACGGTCCTGATCCCTGTCGCGGTAATTATTGATGACGAGCAAGGCATCTATGCTGATGCCTGCAATGAATCCTAACAGAATAACGGGTGTGTTTATCTGATGTGCCTGTATATAATAAGTACCGCATACAGGCACCAATCCGAAGAAAAGCAGCACCAGCACATCACCCATTCCTATGTACGAGAGTCCATACGTATACAGGAAGGCAAAAACGATACACAGCACACCCGTCAGAATAAGCTCTATCCCATGGTAAGGCAATTCCTGCCAGCAGAACCACGATGCAGTCATACCAGCCAAGGATGCTAAACATAATACTACCGCAATGCCTTTGCGCATGGCCTTGGGTGTTATCCACCCTTGGGCACAGGCACGTTCGGGCCCCAGACGATCCTCGCGGTCGGTGCCTTTCTCAAAGTCATACAGATCGTTTATCATATTTGCTGCAATCTGCATAAAGCCAGCAAAGAGCGCACAGCACACAACAAGGGGCCAGTTCAGCACACCGTCATGATATGTCAGGGCACTGCCTAGGATTACGGGAATCATAGCCCCTGTCAGCGTTTTAGGACGGGCAGCCAGGAGCCAATGCTTAAGTGAATTTTCCATTAAATATTTTTATTTATTTCTCCCCCTCGCCCACGGGAGAGGGGTTGGGGGTGAGGCTGTTGATCAGTTTATCCACATTCTCTTTCTTTGTGGCCCAGCTGGTGCAGAAGCGGACGATAGTATGGTCAGCGTCTGCATGTCCCCAGATGCCAAGCACAAATTTCTCCTCCAGTGCTTTCAGAACTTTATTGGGCAATACAAAGAACTGCTGGTTGGTGGGACTGGGCACAGCCATCTTATATCCCTTCTGCAGGAGTGCCTGCTGGATACGTTCAGCCAGTTCGTTGGCATGGCGGGCAAGTGACAGGTAGAGGTCGTTCTGCATCAGTTCCTCATACTGAATGCCCAAGAGTCGTCCCTTGGCCAGCATACCCCCACCCTGCTTGATGAAATATCTGAAATCCTTCTTCAGTGCAGGGTTTGTAATGACTACTGCTTCGCCAAACAAAGCTCCTTGCTTGGTTCCACCAAGATAAAACACGTCTGCCAACTTGGCTAGCTCTGGCAATGTTATGTCGCTCTCCTTGCTTGCCAATCCATAGCCCAGACGTGCACCATCCACAAACAGCGGAATCTGATATTGCTGGCAAACGTTATGAATATCCGTCAGCTCCTGTTTGCTGTACAGCGTACCATATTCTGTGGGGTAACTGATATATACCATTGCAGGCTGCACCATATGTTCTGGGCCATCCTCGTGGTAGTGCTCTATCAGACACTGCTGAATCTGCTCAGCCTTTATCTTACCATTTGTGGCAGGCAGCGTCACCACCTTATGTCCGCTATGTTCTATGGCACCCGTCTCATGAACGGCAATATGTCCTGTGGTGGCAGCTATCGCACCCTGATAAGGACGCAGGATGCTGCTGATGATAGTCGCATTGGCCTGCGTTCCGCCCACCAGGAAGTGTACGTCGGCATTGGGTGCCTCACATGCCTTGCGAATCAGCTCTCGTGCGTGTTCGCAATGTGGATCCTCACCGTATCCTATGTTTTGTTCAAAGTTGGTTTCTACCAAACGCTGTAGTATCTGAGGGGCACATCCCTCGTTATAGTCACACTGAAATTGAATCTTTTCCACCTTTTTATAATTCATAATTCTCAATTCATAATTCATAATTGACCTGCGGTCGAGCTTGTTTCTCGGTTATCGTTGAGCGGTTAGCGTTTATTGAATTAACTAAAGTCTAGAGTCTAAATTAAATTTTTTCTCTTTTCTCTTTTAATTTTTAATTCTTGCCTCTGTGGTCAACATACTTATAATCGCTGAACTTGTTTCTGGGGAAGACGAAGACACTGTCGTCTATGCCGCCACTGCGGAAGTTCGTTATCTGAACCGTTGTGGTAATGAATGCCAACTTAACGGACAGACTTACAGGGTGCAGGTTATCCTTGCGGATGAGAGCCGTAACGTAACGTATGCCAAAGAACTTAGAGTTCTTCACCTTGGCCATCAGTTCGTAGTACTCCCCCTTATCCTTATAGCTGTAGGCAAAGTTGTTCACGTCGTATTTGAACATAGCCAGATACTTGTCCTTCTTCTCGTCGTCGAAGTCGTGCACATCCACCTTCTTCTCCTTTCTATCTACCATATACGCCACCTTGCCGTCCTCCCAGGCAGCAAAACGGCTCTCGTTGTATGTTATCTTCTTGTCCTTGTACACAGCATCGCCCTGCGTCTTGTACAGACCAACGATGTTTACGGAATAGGTGAACGAAGAGCCTTCTGGTCCGAAGACCATATTAAAGACCTTGTCGAACAGTTCCCTTGCATCCGTCTGTGCTGACTCTTTTTTCTCTGCCAGCGTTCTGCCCGACAGAGTAAGCATTAACATTATTATAAATAGTTGTCTCATGTTTTCTGATTATTAGTCTGATATGTTGTGGATATATGCTTGGCAACCACATAGCCCATGCTCCATGCCGCCTGCAGGTTAAAGCCGCCCGTTACGGCGTCCACGTCCAGCACCTCGCCGGCAAAGTACAGGGTTGGGTGTTGCTTGCTTTGCAAAGTATTTATGTTGATAGCCTTCAGCGATACACCGCCGCAGGTCACGAACTCCTCCTTGAAGGGGCATTTGCCTGTAATCTGATACGTATCGGCCGTCAGTGTAGATAGCATCTTATTCAGATGTTTGGTATTCAGGGCGCCCCATCGTTGCGTTAGGGGGATTCCCATGCGCATGAGCATCACGCTCCAGTGTTTGCTGGTGAACTGCTGCGGATAAGCTGTTGTAATAAGCTTCTGGGCATGCTGCTGCATCATATCCTGCAATAGTTGGCGCACCTCCTGCTCGGATGTATCACCCATCCAGTTGATGCACAGAGGGCTCTTGTAGTCGTGCTCTGCCAGATAGTGCGCAGCATACGACGACAGGCGCAATGTTGCAGGACCGCTCATACCCCAGTGTGTAAGCAATAGTGCTCCCCTACTTCTGAATTTAGTGCCAGGAATAAAAGCCTGCACGTCCTCCACCACGGTACCCATTAGCAACTGGTGCCAGTCGCCTTCCACATTAAAGGTAAAGAGTGACGGAACGGGCGCTTCTATGGGAATGTCCAGCCCTTCCAACATGCCGAATCCGGCAGGCGTAGCATGTCCTCCGGTAGTCACTACCACCCTATCCAATTTGTTTAAGTCAATATGCGTAACTTTCTCATTAAGATGGAGTTGAACATGATGTTTTTTTATATTATAAAGCAGTGTGTTCACTATCTGCATGGCATCCTGCGATTGCGGGAAGATACACTCGTCCTCCTGAGCCACCAGCTTTACGCCTTCCTGCTCGAACCATCTGCAGGTATCCTCGGCGCTGAAAACCGAAAGGGCTCTGCGCATCAGCTTCTCGCCACGTGGATAGACCTCCTGCAGATTCTTAACCTTACGGAAGGTATTGGTCAGGTTACAGCGTCCGCCACCCGTCACGGCGACCTTAGCCAATGCCTTACTCTTACTCTCGAAGATGTGGATATTGGCATCAGGCATCATCCGCTTTAGGTTGATGGCGCAGAAACAACCCGCTGCGCCGGCTCCTATGATGGCTATGGACATTCTATATTTCATTTACTCTTCTGGCACAGGGATTGGTTTGCGGTATCCCATTCCGGTGACGTGACAGATAACTTTCCCCTTCTGATTGGTTACACGGACCTCTACCGAAGGAATTTTGTGATGATCTGCTATCATAACTGCCTCAGCTCTCAGTATATCACCTTCTTTGGCACTAGACACATATATGATGCTATTGCTGATGCCAAATGTCAACTGACCCTGACTGTTCATCAGGGCCGCAATTGCCAGGTCGGCTAACGTAAACAATGCCCCACCCTGACATACATTTCCACCATTTAGATGATCTGCCGTAATTTTCATCTCTGCAACGGCATGTTGTGCATCAACCTCTGTTATCTTACAGCCTGCATTTGCTGCAAACCTATCTGTCCTGTTCAATAATTCCTGTATATTCACCGTCTCATCAATACAATATCATTCTTTATATTTTGCAAAGATACTACTTTTCGCTAATAGTATGTATGTAATTAACAGAAATATTATAAAAAACAGTACTCATAATGTATCCACTTAAATTGAGTGTGTTACTAATAGATAGGGTTTTGGCTTTATGTATAAGAGAATAGATATGCTAGAGATGAGTGCACCTTTATTGCCCTTAAATTTGCAGGGACGGGAAAAGTTCTGTAACTTTGTGGTCAGAAACTTAATTGTGAATGAACATGAGAGAACGGATTCCATTTGTAGATTGGTTGCGAGCTGTGGCCTGCTTTATGGTCATGCTGGTGCATGCGGCAGAGAACTTCTATGGCGTAGTAACCGAGAAAGCCATTGAGAGCATACCCGGCGGTGCAGAGAAGCTGGCTGGCTTTGCCACCAACACGGGCGGTATGGCTGGCGACAAGGCGGTGCTGCTGAACGAGGCGAACCGATTCTGGGTTGCCTTCTACGATGGTGGAGTGGCCCGTACGTGTGTGCCTCTGTTTATGGTGGTGTCTGCCTTCCTGCTGGTACCCATGAAGCAGGGCGTTAGCATGGGACAGTTCTACAAGCGCCGCTTCCTGCGTATCCTTCCCCCCATGATTATCTTTATGCTGCTCTATGCCACGCTGCCCGTTCTGTGGGGTGAGATGACGTGGGACGACACGCTGCGCATACTGCCTACCCTACCCTTTAACTTCCCCGAGAATGCCGGGCATCTGTGGTTTATGTATCCGCTTATCAGCCTATACCTTATCATTCCAGTGGTATCTCCATGGCTGGAGCGTGCCAGCGCCAAGGACGAGCGTACCTTCATTGGTCTCTTCCTCCTGAGCACCTTCATACCCTGGCTGCATACCTTTGTGACACCTGAGCTGTGGGGCGAGTGTTTCTGGAACAGATTCAGCATGCTGTGGTACTGTTCGGGCTATCTGGGCTACCTGGTGATAGCACACTACATACGTTTCCACCTGAACTGGGCACGCAACAAGCGCCTGAGCGTTGGAGCCCTGTGCTTCGCGATAGGTGCTGTGTTCACCGCATGGTCGTTCTGGTGGAAGGGCGAACCTCTCTGCCCCATCGCTACACCTGAGTTGGAATGGTCGTGGGAGTTCTGTACGCCCAATGTGGCACTGGCTACCTTTGGTGCCTTCCTGATGTTCAGCTGCATAGGAGCCAAGGCGGACGGAACAGCACGAGAGGATTACAAGGCACCGCGTCTGGTAACGGAGTTAGCGAAGCTGTCCTTCGGAATGTACCTGATGCACATCTTCTTCCTGAGTAACATTGCATCTGCCATCGTTCAGGACAATCCCGCTGCCCCTATCATACCCGTATGGGCAGCCATCCCGTGCATAGCCATCGCCTGCTACCTCTGCTGCGCTATCACAACAAAGATAATCTCTCTGTTGCCTGGCAGTAAGTGGGCTATAGGAAATTAAGAGTGAAGAGTGAAGAATCGTTTTCTAATTCAAAATTGATAAATTCAAAATTATTCGCTAACCGATAAACAATCATTCGTCCATGAGCGTAAGCGAATTAACTTCCACGAACGAAAGTGAGTTAACTTCCGAGGCCAATAGGCCGACAACTTCTTCTAACTTCTTTTAGAAAAAAAGAATGAAAACAATTAAGGAAATATACAAGATTGGACTGGGACCATCATCTAGTCATACTATGGGCCCCAGAAAGGCGGCTGAGATATTCTTGGCACGTCACGCTGACGCTGCCCGCATGGAAGTAACATTGTACGGCTCGCTGGCCGCTACAGGAAAAGGGCACATGACGGATGTGGCAATAGAAGATGCCATTCCGGGCATTAAGATTATATGGGAACCCAAGGTGTTTCTACCCTTCCATCCCAACGGTATGGAGTTCCGCGCCTATGCGCAGGACGACAAGCTGACGGATAGCTGGCAGGTGTTCAGCATTGGCGGTGGTGAGTTGGCAGAGGAGAGCCAGAACAGGCTGGCCTCGCCCGAAATTTACGAGCTGGACAAGATGACGGACATCCTAAAGTATTGCGAACGCTCAGGTAAGAGCTACTGGGAGTATGTTGCAGAGGCTGAAGGAAACGACATCTGGGATTACCTGCAGGAGGTCTGGGAAACCATGAAGGCTGCCGTAGAACGCGGTCTGGATGCCGAAGGAGTGCTGCCCGGTCCCCTGAACCTGCGTCGTAAGGCTGCTGCCTATTATGTTAAGGCCACTGGATACAAGGACAACCTGCGCACACGTGGATTGGTCTTCTCGTATGCCCTTGCCGTCAGCGAGGAGAATGCTGCCGGTGGCAAGATTGTTACGGCTCCCACTTGCGGATCATGTGGCGTATTGCCAGGCGTTCTCTATCATATGTGGAAGAGTAAGGCCTTCAGCGATGCACGCATCCTAAGGGCATTGGCTACTGCCGGTCTGATAGGTAATATAGTGAAGCAAAACGCCAGCATCTCTGGAGCCGAGGTTGGTTGCCAAGGCGAGGTAGGTGTTGCCTGTGCTATGGCGTCGGCAGCTGCCAACCAATTATTTGGCGGTTCGCCTGCTCAGATAGAATATGCAGCCGAGATGGGACTGGAGCATCACCTGGGTATGACCTGCGACCCCGTATGCGGTATGGTACAGATTCCATGCATAGAGCGTAATGCCTACGCGGCTGCCCGTGCACTGGATGCAAACATCTACAGCACTTTCTCAGACGGCATTCACCGCGTATCGTTCGATAAGGTTGTGGAGGTGATGAAGCAGACGGGGCACGACCTGCCCTCTCTGTATAAAGAAACCGCCGAAGGCGGCCTCGCAAAGGATTATAAGCAAATGTAAAAAAAATAGGGCTTTTTGCCCTATTTAAAATTCAAATTTATTTAATTCAAAATTCAAAATTAAGAGCGAATCGCCATTCGCGACGAAGGAATAAAGAGGGGTCGTCGCTAACAACTCAACGATAACTCATAAACTCATTAACTGACAAACTCCATTTTGAATTTAAAAATTTTGAATTTTGAATTGAGAATTAAAAATTCTCTTATAGATATTTCTTCTTCCACTCGGTGAAGTACGCTGGTTCTTCTAGTAGAAGTTGGCCCTGAGGGTCAATGAAAAGCTGAGTGGTGGATCCTTCACAACAAAGAACACCATCACTTTGGCGGAAGATCTGATATTTGAAATCCAGACGTGCACCAGGCTTACGGACATAGGTGGTGTGTATCACTGCCACATCATTCATGCCCAAAGGGGCTAAGTGACGAACATGCACATCATATACAGGAGCAGGAATGTTGGCTGCCAACATCACCTCGTATCCTATGCCAGGATAATGGCGGCCAAAGGATTCGCGTCCATCCTCGAAGTATTTAACGTAGTTGCCATGCCACACACGTAGCATAGCATCCATCTCGCTAAACTTAACTCGTATCTCGGTTATATCAGTTAGTTCTTTCTTCATTTATTGAAATAAAAAACACTCCCCCAAAGGGGGAGTTGGAGGGGGCTTTATTTATTATTTATCCTCTTTGTGACCGTCTTGCCATTGGCTGTGCCAGTAACATCTACATACAGGCAGGTAAGGGACTCGCCCTTCATCTGGGCGAAGAACTTGCTTACGACAATCTCCTGCCCTTCCATCTTGACCAATGCCACCCACTTACCGTTGCGCTTGCAGACACGGATGGGCAGATTCTTATACGGGGAAAGATGTAGGGTAACCTCATTATCCTTCGTGCTGTCCACCTTATAACCAAAGGCAAACTTGAACTGCAGGAATGTGAGTTCCTTCTTCTCACCATCCTCTTCGACCCTTATCCAATAGGCATGCAAAGGCTCTTTCTGGTTCAGCTTTCCATCTTTCAGATTGACATCATAGCAGATGTAATTTCGGTTGGTACTGCGCTCGAAGATAAACAGCCTTTCTGCAGCATGGCAGAATGCCGAATCTAAGATGAAAAATGAAAAGAGAAAAATGAAAGATCGAATTATTCTTCTCATATTGGTAAGTTGTTTAGTTTTTGAGTTATGTCAGTTTTTGAGTTTGCGAGCCTTATTAACTAATAAACTTATAAACTCAAAAACTAATAAACTTATAAACTCAAACTCAATTATGAATTATGAATTGAGAATTTTGAATTAAATCAAGTATACAGTCCTCCGTTGATAGAGATAACGTTACCTGTTATATAGCCTGCCATGGGAGAAACCAGGAAGGCAACGGCCTCAGCAACTTCCTCTGGCTGACCGAAACGACCGGCAGGGATAGTCTTCTTGAGGCTGGCCTCGTCCAATCCCTCTACCATATCTGTCTTGATAAAGCCGGGAGCCAAGGCGTTAACGGTAACGTTCTTCTTGGCAACCTCCTGAGCCAAAGCCTTGGTGGCAGCAATGATACCGCCCTTGGCAGCTGAGTAGTTGGTCTGCCCGGGCAGACCCTTAATGCCGCTAACGCTGGCCATATTGATGATACGGCCGAACTTGTGGAACTGCATGGCGGGCAACAGAGGCTGTGTAACATTGAAGAAGCCCTGCAGGGTAATGTCTATGACACGAGTGTAATCCTCGAAGGGCATAAGCGCCATAACGCCATCTCTACGGATACCGGCATTGTTGACGCAGACCTCGATGTACTCATCCTCGTGAGCCTCTTGCCATGCCTGAATGGTTGCGGTTGCCTTCTCGCGGTCGGCAACATCAAAGCACCACAACTCGCCATCTGTTCCTGCCTCGCGAACCAGACGAAGGGTCTCCTCGGCAGCAGCAGTATTACCTGCGTAGTTGATAAGAATATTATATCCTAACTGGGCCAGACGGACTGCAATGGCACGACCGAGACCACGACTTGCTCCTGTAACTAATGCGTACTTCATATCTATTTGTTTACTGTTTACGGTTTACCGTTTTTTATTAAGAATTAAGAGAGAAGAGTTAAGAATGAGCGTTTATCGGTTAGCGACCTGAAACTTGAAACCATCTATCATCTCTCATCTATTATCTATCATCTATAAATAATTTTTCACTGTTCACTCTTTCACTTTTCATTTAACTTAGAAGCTTGCTTCGAAGTAAAAGCGGAAGCCCCACTTCTGGGTATCATCATCAATATATGTGAAACGATGAGTGTACTCGAAGGAGAGGAACTTAAAGATGTTATGAATTCCCACAGCAGCCTCGATGTATGGCGTAAAGCTATTCAAGGGTCTTGTTAGGAGTTTATATTTAAGTATCCCATCTTTATTAGACTCCAACTTACATGGGAAGCGGAAGAGAAAATCATCGTCCGGGTTTAGACTAGGATTGTTCTTCTCGGTGAGGTAACCCCACATGGTGTTAAGGGCAATAGACTCACGCCACTTGAGCTTCTTGAGCAAAGGAATACGATTGAAAATCTTACCGTTGAGGTCCCAACGCCACATGGTGACAAGAGCACGGTCGTGCAGGAACTCCATGTTGCCAATCAGGTTGAATGTGTTACGGCTACGGATGTAGCTGAGGTTAGACTCGGGAATGATCAGCAAGGGGAAGGGAACCTTGTTCCACTGGAAAGATGCGTGAACAAGACCATCTACACTACCCCATGAGTTGAGCCAGAAACGTTTGCTGAAAGTGAACTCTGTCATGTTGTAGTTATAGTCACCACCTATAAAGCCCTTTACACCTACGGTATGCTGTATGCCATACTTGGGAGCCTCGAGGTTAGAAAGGTAACGCTTGGTACGTGTATTCAGCACCTTAAGACCAGGCTGGTAAGAAGCTCCAACGCTGAACTCGGTGTAAGTAACGGTGCGAGATTCTGCCACGTCCTCAATCCTTGCATCAGGGTTAGCAATTAACTGTTGGTCGATACCATTCCAGTCTCTGTTGGTGAGGAAGTACAGGTCGCCAGCACCAACGTTCCACTCGCGGTTGAAGTGACCGTTTATCGCCAGACCATTCTCGTACTCGAAGATAGCCTCCAGACGGAAACGCTCGAAATAGCTCTGCAGGTGGGTCTTCTGCCATGCAAGAGACATAAAGGTATTATCCTTGTCGTACTGCAGGAACTTATCAGATGGGCTCTGGATATCTCGTGTATAGCAGAAGCTAATATCCCGACGTGGGAAGGTAATAAGGTCTTTCTCCTTCTCAATAAAGGAGTAGGTAACTTTACCTTCGCCCTTGAACTTATGATCCTTGAAACCGTACTTGCCCCATCCGCTCAGGAACAAATGCTTGTTGAATGCTCCTGTGGTCTGAGCACCGATACGCAGACGGAATCCTTCTGCCCAGTTGCTACCAAAGGTTGAGAAGAAAGGACCTATCACCACCTTGCTGGGACGATTCGGGTCGGTACTGGTCTCCAGATAGTTATCCAGGAATACCTTCATACCATAAAGAACGGCACGTACGGCAGGACGGTCTGTGAACTTACGCTTCAGATCATTGATATGCATCTGACCGTGTGAGAGTGTGTCGGGTCTGTACTCTGCCCAGAAATCCTCGCCCCTGTGCTTGGCACCCTTCTCTACCTTCTCGTCGCCAAGGAAGTTGATGTATTCATCGGAGAAAGGCTCGTTGCTAATGTTGCTATAATGAGCATAATGCTCGATATGCATCTTCTTTATTTTCTCGGTCAGGGCTACCTGCATAATCATGCGGTTGCTGGTACAGAACTGCTGACCGGAAGGCAGGCTCTCGAACTCCTGATCAAGTGTCAGATGCTTGACAAAATTCACACTATTATCCATAGGCATACCCATGCGGGCACGCTTTACACGATAGGTGCTGTCGTTCATGATGTAGAGATTGCCATTCCATCCGAAGTCCTGCTTGTTAGCTGGCTGGAAATTGACAATGATACAGGAATCGCCATCGCACTCTACAGTATCAGCTATTGCATAGTGATAGAAGCGCAAAGCTGCTGCTCCACCGATAGGGCTGATAAAGTTATGCTGGAAGATGACGGTCTGATCCTTGTAGATATTAACATCAATCAGATTGGTCTTAATCTTAGACTCGATGAACTCCGTAGCCTGCAAGAGGTCCAAAAGACTCTCCTTGTGCTCGCCCAAGACAACACTCTTACGTCTGTCGCCATCCTTGCGATAGTATTCCTTGGTAGCACGCTCCTCAAAGCTGACAGGCAGAATCATCTTACCTGTGGCAGGGCAGAACTCAGCAAACTCTGCCGAGAGATTAACCTTCTTGAAGTCCTCGTCGTATAACGTTGTGGTATCTACATCGTTAAGCGCCATGGTAGTACTTACATACCTGTCATAACTGGCATATTCTGCATCATGGATATCGGCACTCTTACGGGCACCCATCACTTTCTGCATCAGTTCCACAGCAGGGTTTCCCTTGCGAACGTACTTCTTTTTCTCAGCCTTAACTGTAACGGTCTTCATTTCATTGGCAGCCAGCGAAAGTTTCACGTTCAGGACACGTGCCTTTTTAACAGGCACCTCAACATCCTTATATCCGAAGAAGTGGAATACCAATGTACCAGGGCGGAATCTTATCTTATAGCTACCGTTTTCATCGGCAAGTACCTTTCCAGCGGGTCTGTCTTTATACCAGATCTGTGCTCCCTCCAGGGGTTCATCATCAAGGTCATCAAGGACCTTACCAGTAACCATCTGTGCAAGAGACGGAATGGTTACAGCCATCATGAGTATAAAGAGTATAATCTGACGTTTCATATATAATGTATGTATATTTCTTTATTCTACAATTTCTTTCGTTGTGTACATTGCGGTCATTGTTACGCCATGTAGTCCATGAAGCATAAGGTTCTGACCGGTAAGCATTAAATTGGGAATACTTGTACGCGGTGATAATACCGTTAAGAGCGGTGCCGCTGCATCCTTACGTATTCCGTATGCACTGCCATCGGGCGAAAGGTTATAATCGCGATACGTGAGCGGCGTGCTGGTATGAATCTCCTGTATATGCTCGTGCAAACCTGGCAGAAAGCGTTCTGCAACAGCTATACATTGCTGCGCTTTCTGTGCCTTGAACTGCATGTAATCGTTTCCGCGACGCATGCAACGGGTATCTTTCCACGCTGCGCATTCGCTGATATTCATAGGCGTGAGGATATCAATCTGTCGTGCATAGGCAGATCCGTCCTCAGGAACGCGGCAGCTAACCATATAGCCGCATCCGTCCCATGCCTCGAGTCCATCGTACAGGAACTCATTATAATTAAAATATGGCACTTTGCTTGGCTTCAGCAGCAACTGAGCCGTGAACATGCCATTCGTATTTTCCAAATTTTCAATTCTGCGACGATAAACCTTCTTCAGCAACAGACTCTCTTTTACCAAAGAAAGCGTTACAGAAGGATGGGCATCGCTAATAAAGTAACGAGCCTCATAAGTCTGGCCATTCTTACAAACAGCCGTTCTTATCAAGCCATCTTTTTCAATCAGTTCCTCAACCTCGGCATCACAGACAACTTCCCCACCCTGACTGGTTATATTCTCAATCAGTCTGTTGACAAGAAGATTGCCGTCGCCCTTCAGCCTCCAGCTACTCTGTATGAATGGCGCATTACCATGAACGAAGGTAAAGAGAGGCAGGGTATCCTTCCTCAACTCCATCTTTAAGCAAGCACCACTCAACACACTCAGTAGCAAAGGATTATGAATTATACCGCTGAGGTAATCATAAGCATTTGTCTTCTGCATCCATTCCTCATCGGTACACTGAAGCAGAGAAACGTATTGTTGCAGGCTCTCCCTATCCTCAGGGAAATCCTTGGCAAGCGTCTCGATAAAATTATCAAAGCCTTCGGCAAAGCGGTATTCGCGGTCGCCAATCATGATACGGTCGAAACCATCTGCATCTAGTCTCTGCCATGGCAGCGAAAGGAGGTTCAGTTCCTTGAAGATATCATGCAACGGCTGACCTTCAGCCAGACCACCCACATAATGGAGTCCTGTATCGTACATCATAGAACCCCTGCGATAGCTCTGCAAACAGCCGCCTGGCTGATGCTGACGCTCCAGAACGAGCACTTTCTGCCCTTTCTTGCTGAGCAGGTTGGCACACACCAGACCTCCCAGACCGCTTCCTATGATTATAACGTCATACAACCTCACCCTTGAAGGTCATATACTGCCTCTCTTTGTCAGAGATACTGGCAATAATGGTATAACTTCCGTCTGCCTCTTTCACTTCGACCTGAACATCCACCTCGGGACAAACCGTCGGGGTGGCTATTGCCGTAAGCAGACATTGCTTAATAGACGAGATGCGTAACTCCTTACCAACAAGCAATGATGCACACTCCTTTATTGTCTGGATATTACAAACACCTGGACAAACAGGGTTACCAGGGAAATGACCCTGATATACGTTGCAGTCGGGCAGGATGGCTATATGATATACAGCCTTCCCTTCGCCTTCCTTACGCGCGCGTAAAACCTTGTAATATTTATTCTCCAGCAACATAAATCTTCATTTGAGTGGTAGCAATAGTTTCTTCGCCAGAAACAGTCTCGCCACTGATGATCGTAACACCACCAACGGTTGGTCCCATTGTAATGGTAGTAACCAATGTCTCTCCCTTACATGGCCTGCGATTCAGTCTGAAACGCTTTACCTCGCCGATGTAGCCTACTGGCGGTTCCGTAGCACCAGCATGCATAGCACTATAGCCGGCAAAAGCAGAAGCCGACTGCGCGATATGCTCTATCACGCCCGGCTCAGCAATAGCACCGTCAGACTCAAGGAAGAAGTTATCCTCCCTGATGGTAAGACTGCAACGTGCCACATCTTCATGAGCCTCAAGCAGCTCGTCAACCATCATGATTGGCGAGCGCTGAGGTATGAGATTCTTGATATCTGTCATGCGATCAGATTAAGCCATGTGGCTCTCAATGTAATCATACAGATTACCGAAGGTCTTCACATTAGGCAGATCCTCTGCAGGAATCTTAACCTTAAAAGTGTACTGTACAACAGCTACCAGGTCAACAAGACTCAGGCTGTCGAGATGCAGGGTCTGATAGATAGGAGCGTCCTCGACGATTTCTTCCTCGTTTACATCAAACTCGTCTGTCAAAGTCTCGATTGTCTTCTCAATGATTTCTTCTCTTGTCATGATCTTAAATAGTTATTTGTAAAAAACTGAATTTGATTAATTCTCTCTTATTTTTTATCCTTTAAAGTCCTTAACGATAAGTGTACTGTTGGTACCACCGAAACCGAAGCTATTGCTCAGGAACATATCGAAGCCTGTCTCAATAGTCTGGGGAATAACATTTACACATGCTGTCTCCTCATCGGGGTTCTCGAAGTTCAAGCTACCAGCGATGAAGCCGTTCTTCATCATCAGCACCGAGTAGATACACTCACTGGCACCGGCCATCCACATCTCATGACCTGTCTGGCTCTTGGTACTGGTAACGGGTACCTTATAGTCACCGAAGCACTGGGCAATAGCCATAGCCTCACGACCGTCACCAGCATGTGTACTGGTAGCGTGTGCATTCACGTAACCAATCATACGGGGATCAATGCCACCGTTCTTGAGTGCCAGCTCCAGTGAACGGGCAGGACCAGCTACATTAGGAGTTGAGATATGATCGCCATTACCGCTGAAGCCCCATCCAACGATCTCTGCAATGATAGGAGCGCCACGTTTAACAGCATGCTCGTAGCTTTCCAGAATCAAAGTGGCAGCACCACCACCAGGAACCAGACCATCACGGTCGCGGTCGAAGGGACGGCAAGCCTTGGTAGGCTCATCCTCACGGGTAGAGAACGCCTGAATACCATCAAAGCTGGCAACGCAGTACATATTTGCCTCCTGAGCACCACCGCAGATTACGCAATCCTGCAAACCTTCCTTAATAAGCAGATAAGCATTACCGATAGCCAATGAGCTGGAAGCACAGGCTGCAGATGAAGTCAGGTTGATACCACGCAACTTAAACAGACAAGCCAAGTTCATGGTAACAGTACTGTTCATACTCTGGAAAATAGCACCACTACCACAGGCAGAGGTGTCCTTAAACTCACGGAACTTATCCAAGGCTATCATGGTGCTCTCAGCAACCGAGTCGTTACCATAGATAATACCTACCTCGTGAGCATCCAGGAAGTCCTGGTCTATTTTGGCATTCTCCAATGCCTGTTGTGTAGCAACATAGGCATATTGAGCCTCTTCGGGCATAAACTGACGAACGTTACGTGCCAGAAGCTTCTTGATATTAACAGCAGGAACATCTGCACACAATGCAGAACGGAAACCTGCATCTTTTCTTTCCTGACTGAAAATAATACCACTTTTTCCTTGGTACAGTGCATCACGCACATCGTCCAGGTTCTGCCCCAGACAGGACCAAATGCCCATACCGGTTATTACAACTCTATTCATAATCTAAATTTATATTCTTCGTGTTAATTAATTCTCGATTTAGTTTCCTATTGACTTAATCCAGCACCTTCTGCGTTTCTGCATCTTGGGATTCAATGGCTTCCATTGCGAAAGCTCCTTTACGTTATCCTCAAGTTGAGGGCCCGTCTCAGCATACTTGTAACCCTTGCGGTTGTAGATTGGAATCAGGTCGTCAAACACCAAGGCATTCACACCCATTCCCTGCATATCAGGACGCACGGCTATCAGCATCATATTTGCAGTATCCTCGTTCTTAAAGAAGAGAGTCTTCAGGAAATGTACCCATCCGAAAGGCAACAGCTTACCATTGGATTTGCGAAGTGTATGTGAAAGGCTTCCCGTTGTAACAGCGGCGCAAACCATCTCACCCTTTTCATTCTCAACCGTTGTGATGAGGTCGGGATCCAAAATAGGAATATACTTCTTAATCAGGTCCGTAACCATCTCTTCTGTCAGATCACTGTATCCGAAGATAGGCGCATAGGCCTCATTCATCAGTCGAAATACACGCTGACCCTGTTCACCCAAGATTTCCTTTCGATTCAACTTCCTTACACGCAAGCCAAACATCTCCTTAGACAGATTGGCAACACGTGCATACTTGGCAGGAACCTCCTTGGGAATCTCCACACGCACCTGCAACCAGTCAACTTCTTTCTTGTAGCCCAACTGCTGCATATGCTGAGGGTAATAGGGAGGATTATAAATATCTATCATGCTACCCATAAGATCGAAATCCTCAACCAGCATGCCTTCTTTATCAAAATCAATAATTCCCATCGGGCCCTGAATCTGTGTCATTCCACGCTCAGCACCCCACTGCTCAACAGCCTTTAACAAAGCATTGGAAATAGCAATGTCGTCTTCGAACTCAATCAGTCCAAAGCGAACGCAACTCTTGTTCCAACGCTCATTTGCACTTCTATTGATGATTCCAGCAATACGGCCAACGACTTTATCGTCTCTGTATGCAAGGAAAGCCTGAATGTCGGCATATTTTAGAGCAGTGTTCTTCTTGGGATTAAACATGTCACGGATATCGCTATCCAAATCGGGGACATAGTATTGGTTGTCAGCATAAAGTCTTTTCGGCAGCTGAACAAACGCATTCATCTGCTTGGAGTTCACGACTTTGACAACTTTTATTTCACCCATAATTTTCTTTCCCAAATAAACTTTAAATTACCGTTCAATTAAATCGTCTGCAAAGGTACAACAATTTATCGGATTATCAACTATTTTAATCGCTAAATTAAAAAAAATAACATATGTTATCATTCTTGAGCACATAAAAGAAAAAGTCCGTAACTTGGCACAAAAAGCAGAGAAAAAGAGAAATAATAACGTCAACCACAACTAACGAAAACAGGAAAAATATTGACTTTTTCCGATTATCGGTTATTGGTTATCGTTTTTTAATTAAGAATGAAGAGAGAATAATTAGACTCTAGACTTTAGGCCTTAGACTTTAGCCAACTTTTATCATAAACGAAGTTTTCTTTGTTTTTCTTCTGTTCAGGACGAAATCTCGCAGAGATTGATGGGGTGTCTGGGTGCTTTTATCTGGATGCTTGCATACAAGGAAAAGAACACAGATACACCATCAAAGACGTAGTCTCATCCTGAACGGAAGTGTTTTCGCGATTTTTGTTAAATTTCGCGTCTTTCGTGTTTTTCGATGTTAAATTAAAGAAAGATCTGCTTAGTTCTGAGGAATCTGTGTATGATTTTCCCAAACGACCAACTTACAAACTCAAAAACTCATAAACTCAAAAAACTTTACACTTACTTACAATATATTCGCTAACATTCTGAACACTGCGATCCAAGGTTGAACAGCCAATTGGTATCCAAGGTTGTTTAAGTGTAAACCGTCTGCCGTTACAGCTGGCAAATTATAATCAGTAATACCAGAAAGACGGTTCTGGTCGACAAAATACATATTCGTATTCATAGCTGCAATTGTCAGCAGTGCCAATTCGTAGTCGGTCAAACTGCATCCAACTGTATTCTTGCTGGTGCTGGTATAGTTACCATTGTTTCTGGGCAAAGCATTGCCAAATACAATAATAACGTCATCGCCGCTCAATTGCTTAATCTTGTCGAACAGTTGACGTGCAGCACCATAGAAGGTGGTTGGTCCTGTGGCATTTTTGTAATCATCAAGTTTTCCTAATGGAATATTACGCTTAAAGTCATTGGTAATGAAGTCAACCGTCCAAATAGCATTCTTAACGGAAGGCCATCCGTTGTTACTGTTAAGGGCAGTAACAGCAACGCTGCTGGCATCTGATGTCGACAAAGCTCCCAAAGAGAAACCGCTGTAGCCTCCATTAGGACCAGGCGAAGCACTGCTATCAAAATCGAAAACTTCCTTCAGCAGGGTCTGGTATCCCCTACCCTTGAATGTTCCAGAAAATGGCGTAACAAAAGTTCCCGAGTTAGCGTACTTTACCGTATAATTATCATTCCTCCAGATACTATGCCCTAGAAAGACAACGTTCTTTCTTATCCTGACTTTATTCTGAGGTGTAACTGTAGTAGTCCCACCAGTAAAAGTAACACTGTCTATCTGGCTGGTGGCGTAAACAGCCTTATTTCCGTCGTTGGTATTCACTACCATATTATATTCATTCGCCACCTGAGCATGGCTGGCAAACATGGGAGTAGCAATCAGTAAAAGTAGAATTTTTCTCATATCGTTAATAATTTCATTTCCGCAAAAGTACACATTTTATCCAAAACACCAAAGTTTCTTGTACAAATTTAACCACATACACGTTAATTTGCATGTTCTTCTATCACATTTCGGTCTCTCAGCGAAATTCATACCGAACAATCTTGTTATTTCCGTCAAAAAGCAATATTTTTGCTCACAATTTCAGAAAATCAATTATAATTGAAACCAAGAATGAAGCACAACAATATAACACTGGCGTTATCCATTTTAGCCCTTATCTTCTGCCTACCCACGATGGCTGCCCTCGACCTGACGCCCGATCAGGAGATTACATTCATGTTGCAGAACCCCGGTTTCAAGGACGGGTTCAGCGGTTGGAGCCTGACCCGGAACGGCGGAAGCCTGACAATACAGGAAACAGCCGGCGGCATAATGCAGGTGCAGGGCACAGGCTGCGAATTTGTATTGGAACAGACCGTCACCGGCCTGCCCGACGGTATTTACGAGTTTGAGATTGACGGTTACTATGCTGCCGAGGCCATGCCTCAGAGCATGTTACACGGCAGTATGATATACATGAATGACATGAAGAATGTATTCATCTCATCCTACGAATACATGCTATTACCCAGTTATCCCACCAACAAAGTAATGGCAAGATCTCAGGATGGCAAGCTGAACATTAAGATTGCAGGCCGGAACATCGCCTCCCCCGCTGACGTTACATTATTCAGCAACATACATCTGTTCTATCGCGGACAGACTGACAGTGAAGCAATGAATGCATATTCCAGTTTGCACACGGATATGCAGTATATCCTTCAGACGGCACATGAATGCCATAGCACTGACATCGGGGACTATGTACAGCATCCCTCATGTAACTACTCGTTAATGAGAGACGTCGGATTGGAAGGGTATGATAATACGGTGAGCTGGAGTAAGATAATGGAAACGCTGAAATATTTCGGTGAGCTTCTTGAGGACGTCTGCGACTGCCGTGCCGCATACATCAGCCTGATGCGTAATGTCCTGCAGACCCAGAATACCGCCAACCTGCTCGTTTCCAATAACCTGCTTACCGAGCAGCAGTACAACCGGGCTGCCAGCCTGCTGGATACCGCCATGAAGGGCTATCAGGAGGGCACGCTGACTGCTGGGGATGCCGAGGATCTTATCCTTCAGCTGTCAGCCCTGGACGGCATGCCTAAGTACGTGGACAATGTGATGCAGATCACTACGCCGCAAGACCTTTGCAGCTTCTCCGTCCTGGTCAATGAGGGAATGCGCACCCTGGATGCCAGTCTTACGGCAGACATTGACATGACCGGCATCAGCAGCTTCCAGCCTATAGGACTTTATTCCGATAATGATACAGAACTGTCCGATTATTATACCAACAGCTATGGCGGTACGTTCAACGGACAAGGATTCGAGATACGTAACCTGAAACTTCAGACCAACTGTGAAGGTGGACTCTTCGGCCGTTGCTACAGAGCCAGTATCAGCAACCTGGGAATGGTTAATGTGTCTGTTACCGGAACAGGCGCACAGACCTGCGGAGCACTTGCTGGAACGCTCATGCAGACGCAGATTGACAACTGCTACGTAGCAGGAAACATTCTGGTTAACACCAACGGCAAGACGGCTGCCGAGTTTGTAGGAGAAGGTGCCTGGAACACTTGTTTCAATAACTGCTACACCCTTGGAGATGACTTTACCAATGCCAACGCTGCAGAACTGAACAACTGCTACTGGGGTACAATAGCAACCAAGGCGGCAAAAACAGGCGAGTTGTGCTACAACCTCAATAACGGCGAGACCATAGACCCCGTCTTCTTCCAAACCTTAGGCAAAGACAATTACCCCGTCCTGCAATCTACTCACGAAGTTGTACGACGCACTCAGGAGGGCAACTACTATAATGGTGATGACATAGATGCCATCGGTTCAATTCAAGATTCAAAGTTCAAAACTCATAATTCAAAATCGATGTTCGACCTTAGCGGTCGACGTATCAGCAGTAAGCCTGCTAAGGGAATGTATATTCAGGGAGGTAAAGTACGTCTGTAATGCAACAAACACCCATCACAGAAACACTTATTTCCGAGTGGCTGAAGACCAGAGACCCTTTCAGCCATAAAGGAGACTACGGCAGAGCATCTCTCGTAGCCGGTAGTGTCGGTATGATAGGTGCCGCCCTCTTGTCGGCACGAGCATGTATGCGCAGCGGCGTAGGGTTACTGACCGTTCATGTCCCCGAATGCGGATATACCATTATGCAGCAGGGCTTACCTGAGGCAAAGTGTCAGAACGACCAGCACTACACCCATCACACTTATGTAGAGCTTCCCTATGGCACAGAGGTTATCGGAATTGGACCTGGCATAGGCCTACACGTACAAACACAATGGGCATTGCATCGTCTGATGATTCTGAATCCATCAATCCCCATGGTCCTTGATGCCGATGCACTGAACATACTGGCAGAGAATCCACATTGGTTCCCACAGATTCCTCAGGGCAGCATTATTACACCACATCCCGGCGAGATGAAACGACTTGGCATCGACCCTGCAGAAATGGCTGCACAATACCAATTGGTTATTGTACTGAAGGGGCACCACACACGCATCTACGTACCAACAGACAATACTGTCCAGGTTTACGAGAATACACTGCACGGCAATGCTGGTATGGCCGTAGGCGGTTCAGGTGATGTACTTACTGGCATCATCCTGGCCCTGATGGCACAGCATTATAATGCAAAAGAAGCAGCCGTCATAGGCGTATGGTTACATGCCCTGGCGGCTGATCTTGCTCTTGCTGACGGAAATAGCGTTGAGTCGCTAATCCCCTCAGATATCATCTCCCACTTGGGAGCTGCTTTTAATGCATCTCGAATTTAGTTCTTCTGCTGTACGAATTCCTTTAACCAGTATTCGTGCATACGTGCATCCTCTGTCAGTTCTGGATGGAAGGAACATGCCAGCATATTCTTCTCTTTAGCTGCCACTACGTGACCATCCAAGGTAGAAAGTACCTCTACCCCATCACCACAGCGCTCTATGTAGGGAGCACGGATAAAAACCATTGGTACAGAGCCTACCCCTTTTACATCATGGTCTGCCCTAAAGCTTCCCAACTGACGGCCATAGGCATTACGTTTTACCGTTACATCCATGCAACCTAAGTGCTGATCGTCCAGCAGAATCATTCCTGCGCATGTGCCAAAGACAGGCAGTCCAGCCTTGATAGTCTTCTGGATGGGCTCCAATAGTGCTTCATCCTTCATCACCCTCATCATGGCAGTACTCTCGCCACCAGGTAATACCAGACCGTCAAATTGCTGTTGCCAGTCGTTCAGGTTACGGATATAAATAGTTTCCGCACCCAAACGCTCAAGCACTTGTCTATGTTCCTCAAATGCTCCTTGCAGAGCTAAAATTCCAATTTTCAATTTTTAATTTTGAATTTATAAATTTTGAATTTTGAATTGTAGTTACTTTCCTCTCTCAGCCATCAAGAGTTCAATCTCCTGCTCGTTGATGCCAACCATAGCCTCGCCTAAGTCTTCGCTCAATTCGGCTAAAATCTTGGGGTTATTGTAGTTGGTAACAGCCTTAACTATAGCCTGAGCACGCTTTACAGGATTACCGCTCTTGAAGATACCACTTCCTACGAATACGCCCTCGGCACCCAACTGCATCATCAGAGCCGCATCGGCAGGAGTTGCCACACCACCAGCAGCAAAGTTCACGACAGGCAGCTTGCCGTTCTCGTGCACATATTGTACCAGATCGTAGGGGACACGCAACTGCTTGGCTGCCTCATACAATTCGTCTTCGCTCATGCTTACCAAGCGACGAATTTCGCTCTGCATCATGCGCATGTGGCGTACGGCCTGTATGATATCGCCCGTACCAGGCTCACCCTTTGTACGAATCATGGTAGCCCCCTCGTTGATACGACGCAAGGCTTCACCCAAATCCTTGGCACCACAGACAAAGGGAACCTTGAACTTACGCTTGTCAATGTGATAGATATCATCGGCTGGCGAGAGTACCTCACTCTCGTCAATATAGTCAATCTCAATTGCTTCCAAAATCTGTGCCTCAGCAAAGTGACCAATACGACACTTTGCCATAACAGGAATAGATACGGCCTCCTGAATACCACGTATCATCTTGGGATCGCTCATACGACTTACACCTCCTGCAGCACGTATGTCAGCAGGGATACGCTCCAATGCCATTACTGCACAAGCACCAGCCTCCTCGGCAATCTTTGCCTGTTCTGGTGTTGTTACGTCCATTATCACTCCGCCCTTCAGCATCTGAGCCAGGTTGCGGTTCAATTGAGTTCTGTCTCCCATTTTACTTTATATTATTTTTTGTTATTCCGTTATATCGATAATCAATTTCGCTGCAAAATTACATCAGAAGACTTTTCAACAGAAAAATACCTTCCTATATGGCAAAACATTCCTTACAAAGAAGAAATATTGCCAAAATCGGAATACTTATTTGGGTAAGTAACGATTTTGCCTTACCTTTGCACCGTCATATATAATAAGGTAAAAATAAAAATGAAAGCGGTGCTTTGTATAAACGGATCAGACAGCATGGGACATGCCGGCATTCAGGCTGACATACGCACCATTAAGGACCTTGGCTGTTACGCCGTTACTGTTGTTACAGCTGTTACAGTACAGAATTCCATGGGTATTACAGATGTGCACCAACTTCCATCCCCACTTGTAGTAGGACAGGTTAAGGCTGTTTACGAAGAGACACTTCCCAATGCCATAAAGATAGGAATGATGGATAATGCAGAGACCATACGCACCGTCAGTAAAGAGATTATGGGTTGTCCAAATATTGTCTGCTCGCTGGTCGTCCTTGCATCTCACGGAGGACTACTTATGTCCAATGAATCACTGTTGGCTTACCGCCAACACCTATTTCCTATCTGCAAACTGCTTATTATAAAATGCACGGACGTCGAGATATTGCTTGGCCGTCGCATCACTACCGATACCGATATGGTGGAAGCTGCCACCCTACTACACCAAATAGGACCTCAGTGGGTTCTTCTTCGTGGCGGAACCTTTGCCAAGGGGCGCATTAATGCCCTGCTTTCGGGTCCCGATTGTCAGAAGTTCTTCTCGTCAGTAAATATCGATGGATGGCAGCGACACGGCGTAGGCGGCACACTCTCCACAGCTGTTGCAGCGCAACTGACACAAACCGACGACGTACCTACAGCCATTACCAATGCACACAACTATATGCATAGCCAGGTGGTCTACGCATCGGCACAACCCAGATCGTTGCAGCCTCATAATCTATACAACCAGTTTATGACACTGCTCTCAGAGCATTACACAAGAGCGCATGACGTTTCCTTCTATGCCATCCAGCTATCAATCTCTACGCGATATCTGTCGCAGATAACAAATACGGTCTGTGGTCGTTCCCCCAAGCAAGTGATAGACGACTACCTCTTGCAGGAATGCGAGCAATTGCTCTCCACCACCTCCCTAACCATTCAGCAAATATCACAGCAGTTGGGGTTCACTTCCCAAATAGCCTTTGCCAAGTTCTTCAAGGCAAAGAAGAAGATCGCCCCAACTGTCTATCGCGAAGGAAGATTCCTTCGTTAAAGTTCTTTCAGTAATTCACGTACAGCGGCTTCCAGCTGTAAGTCGGTACCAGTGACAACCGTTTCCGGACGATTCAGAATGAAAACGTCGGGCTCTAACTGCGTATTCTCCAGATAGGAACCGTCTGGCAACTGATAGCCGATTACAGGTACACCGAATACCAAAGAGGGATCCTGCAATGTCTCCCAGTTCACCGAGCTCATGGTACCAGGTACGGGAGCGCCCACCAGTTTACCAAGTTTCTGATGACTATAAACCCAAGGTGTACCATGCGCATTGCTATAGTTACCCTCAGCCTGTAACATAATGCTGGGATGGTTGTAGCGGCGGCTAGGCATGTCACAAGCCTCACGACCACGAATCACTTGCGTGAAGTACTTATGACCAGAGAACAGAATCTCTATATCCTCATGCAAACGACCGCCTCCATTGTATCGGGTATCTATAACGATTCCTTCCTTCAGATTGTACTTACCTAAGATATCAGAATATACATCACGGAAACTGGCATCATTCATTCCCTCTATATGTACATAGCCTAAGCGTCCGTTCGAGAGGCGCTCCACCTCAGCAGCACGACCTTTTATCCAACGCTTATACAGAAGATCAGACTGATCGGAACGAGTGATAGGTAGAACCACCTCGTCCCATGTACCAGCGTTACCTTTCAGGCTGACAAGCGTCTTTTTACCCTTGCATTGATTCAGCAGCTGTGCCAAGTCTGTATCCTTGGTAACGGGCTCGCCGTTGATGGCTGTGATAATATCACCAGCCTTCACCTTGCTGTTAGCACGGCTAAAGGGTCCTTCTTCCAATACAGCTGTTATCTTCATGCCGTCTGTAGCCTCTGTCATATCATAGAGCAAACCCAACTGTGCCGTAGCATCGCCTTTACTCGAAGGATAGAATCGTCCGCCTGTATGACTAACGTTCAACTCACCGAGCAACTCACTCAACATCTCGGCAAAGTCGTAGTTGTTAGCAATGTGCGGCAAGAAGCGAGCATAGTTCTGCACCATCAGATCCCAGTCGCATCCATTATAATCGGTGCGGAAAATCTTCTTGTTGATTTGCTTAGCAACATGGCGTAGCATGTATTCGCGCTCAGCAGCCAAATCCAGTTTCATCTGAGCATTGTAGCTGATAGAGGTTGTTTTATCGCCCTTCTCTATCTTCTTCATGCTGCTGCCCAACGAATACAGGTTACCATCCTTATCCATCTGCAAGGAACCACTACCGCCCTTGCTCAGCAGTTTGGTCTCGTGCTTGCGCAGGTCCATCTTCCAAAGGTCGGGTGAACCTTCAAATGCCGAGAAGTAGTATAGGCTCTCCCCATCCTTGCTGATAATGGCATCGCCCAAGCGGCTACTGTTAGGTGTCAGTCGGACAATACGATCCTCCAGTCCATCAAATTCAATTTTTATCCCCTTAACAGAATCACCCTTCTCGCCACCTTTATCCCCATTTTTATCTTTTTTATCCCCACTTTTATCTTTTATCTTTTCATTTTTATCTTTTTTATCTTTGTCTTTATTCTTTTTCTCCAGCTCCTTTAACAAAGCATAATCTTCAGGAGATAAACGATAACGGTCATAGGCGTCCTGCGTCAGGAAGGCAAGGAACACGTCCTGTTGGCTGCCCCACGAAGCATGACTGCGCATACCATAGCGCTCGCTCTCGAACAGGATAGCCTTACCGTCCATCACCCAACGGGGTTCACCGCTCATATAACCGCTCTGTGTAATGGGGTGAATCTCACCACCCTCGGCACTAACAATTCCTTGGTCTGTATAAGGGTCGCGACGGTTGGCAATATAGCTCAGTACAAACCACTTACCATCGGGACTCCATTCATAGTCGAATCCACCACTTTGACTGTACCACCTGCTGCCGTCTGTTACCTGAGTTACCTTCTTGGTCTTCAAGTCCACCACCTTCAGCTTGATGCGGTCCTCTATGAATGCCAGTTTCTTACCATCGGGGCTGTACTTGGGATACCTACGTTCCACCTGCGAAAAATCAGGTTTTCCGTCCAATTTTAATGCAGGCAGTTCAGGGAACACACTCTCTTCTTTAATCAGCGTAGCATTAGCAAAGTTCAGATCCTCGTCCCTGACTATACTGGCTGTATAGAGTTGCCAGTTACCATTGCGCTCAGAGGCATAGACAACGGTTCTGCCATCAGGAGCAAAGTCCACATCAGACTCAGCACCTGCCGTCTGAGATATCCTACGGGTAGTTGAATATTCCGTACTGGTAACAAAGACCTCACCACGTACCACAAAGGCAACCTGCTTACCATCCTTGCTTACTACCGACTGACGGGCACCGCTTGAGAAGCTAAGATCAGCGACAACAGCTTCATCGTCACGCGTCAATGTAATATTCAGTTTCTTGGGTTTCTCTCCACTCTTCTGTGTATATATTTCACCATTATAGGTATAGCACAGTAAGCCATTCTTAGCTACACTCAGGAACCGAACGGGGTGCGTCTTGAAATTCGTAATTGCCTTAGGCTCTTGCCCTATGCTCCCAGCTCCTTGCTCCGTTAAAGAATAAACATTCATGCTACCGCCATTACGTTCGCTCAGGAAGTAGAGTGTCTTGCCGTCAGCACTAATCACAGGGTTACGGTCCTCGCCAGCATGAGCCGTTACATTTGTATGCTTACCACTCTTGGCATCATAGAACCATACATCCCGGGTAATAGAAGAAGTATGATGCTTACGCCACTCATCCTCATAGCCTTTGCGATCTTGATAATAGAAGCTCTTGCCATCGGGGGCGAAGTTCAGCATCTCAGTAGGCGTACCTAACACCTGCAGCGTTCGGCCACCTTTCACGGGTACCTTATACAGTTCGGGCAAATTGTTTGACGGGAACAGAACACTCTCTGCAGGATCCTGAATCTGAGCACCGAACAGTATCCATTTGCCATCGGGTGTGAAAGCTTGAGGTATCTCAGGCACACTGTTATAGGTCAGTCGTGTGGCGGAACCGCCCTCGGCAGACATTACAAAAATATCCATATTTCCATGTCTGTCACTGGCAAAAGCAATATGCTTGCCATCAGCGCTCCATACGGGAGAACATTCATAACTGTTCTGCGTGGTTAGTTGTAGAGCCGTTCCTCCGCTTGCAGAGACCTTGTAGATATCCCCTTTATAGCAGAAGATAACCTGTAAACCGTCAGGACTAACCTGAACATCTCTTAACCATAGCGGAGTAATAGCTTGGCTGGCATTAGCATGGAGTGCAAGACCCATAAATGTTGTAAGCAGCGCAGCAGCAAGCACCCGACATTTTGGAATATCTTTCATATAGTTGTATTATATTTATGGTTCGTCATACTTTTCAATATCCTCGTCAAGGCGTCCTTCCCATAGATATTTCTTGGTCTCACGGGCAGCTACTCCACTTAGCAGGAGCAGGGCTACCAGATTGGGGATGGTCATAAGGGCGTTCATAGTGTCGGCAATATTCCAGATAACATCCAGGCTGATGATACTGCCGAAGAACAAAGCCACAATGTACAGGATGCGATAAAAGCGGTTGATGCGATGATGCTCAATGTAATTAACGGCACACTCACCGTAATAGCACCACCCTAGAATGGTGCTGAAGGCAAAGGTCAGAATACCGAAGGTAAGCAGCGGAGCACCCACATACGGGATCTTGGAGAATGCCTCCTTCGTCAGTGCCGCACCGTCGGCATAGCTGATGTCGGGGTATGCCAATATACTGCTCACAATCACCAGACCGGTCAGGGCACAGATGACAACAGTGTCCCAGAACGTACCTGTACTGGACACCAGGGCCTGCCTGACGGGATTACGCGTCTGTGCCGCTGCTGCTACGATGGGAGCACTACCCATACCGCTCTCATTCGAGAACAGACCGCGGGCTATACCATAGCGTGCTGCCATCATAACCGTAGCTCCCACAAAGCCGCCACTAGCTGCCGTAGGATTAAAGGACGACTCAACAATAAGCTGTACGGCAGCCCATACATAGTCACCGTTCATGCAAAGAATCACAATACATCCCACCACATAAAGCGCTGCCATGAAGGGGACAAAAATAGTGCATACACGGGCTATGGACTTCACACCTCCCATGATCACAAGTGCCGTAAGCAGACAGATAAACAGTCCCACTGTCCAAGTAGGAATACCGAAGGTCTCTCTTGCCAGCAGAGCAATGGAGTTGGCCTGCACCGTACAGCCAATGCCGAAGCTGGCCAAGGCTGTAAAGATGGCGAAGAGCAGTGCCAGCCACTTCATGCCTAAACCGTTTTCCAACGCATACATAGGGCCCCCGTATGTCTTTCCGTCACTGCCCTTTACACGATATTTCACGGCCAGCAGACCCTCTGCGTACTTAGTGGCAATGCCAAAGACCCCTGTCAACCAGCACCAGAAGACTGCGCCGGGTCCACCTAATGCTACAGCAGTAGCCACCCCAACGATGTTACCCGTGCCGATAGTAGCTGCCAAAGCCATGGCTAAAGCTCCGAACTGCGACACATCTCCCGTTGCGCCTTTATCCTTCTGTACTGACAAGCGAATACCAGTCAACAACTTCCGTTGCGGAATACGCAATCTGATAGTGAGGAACACATGCGTACCCAGCAATAATATAATCATTGGCCAGCCCCATAAGATGGAGCTGAGATAAGAGAATAAATTGTAAATCGAATCCATCAGTACAGTAAAGTATCACCCCGAAAAGGACAATTATCAATTAAATAATCTGCAAAAGTACATGAACTTATTGTAATAGCCAAAATTATCATAAAGATTCTTTCTGCTCATTCATAAAAACAGAGGCAAGAAACCCTACCTCTGTTTTTTTCTAACCTCTAATCATTTAGGTTATGCAGGCATATCAATCATCGCTCCATTCAGAGTCCTCAAAAAAAGACTTTTGTTCATTAACAAGGCTACCATTTTCTCCAGCGCCCTCATCATACTTCTTCCATGTAGCAGTCGATACAGCAATGAATGTAAAACACTCTGATTGCTCTACTTTTGACTTGGGTATTATATATTGTCTTTTCATCTCTTTCTATAATTTTGAATTTATCAATTTTGAATTATAACACCACTTTTTTCCCGTTAACGATATAAATTCCCTTCGGCAATTGTGAATTAAGCTTGCGTCCAGCAAGATCATAAACAACGGGAGCAAACTCTTCATTCTTCACTCTTAATTCTTCATTTAATGAAGTAGCTCCTTCCTCATTGAAGTAGAAGGTTTTAACATCGCCACCTGATTCAGCTTCCAGATATGCCTTAAAGGCGGGAATGACACTGGCACCATCTTTGTAGAAGGCCACACCCTGAGAGCCATTAGCAAAGATATAGCTGTTCTCCGGGCGGTTGATAGTAGCAAATGTTCCTGTAAGAATGCTGCTGGCAGAACCTCCCATTGTGACTTTAAAGTTATAAATGCCTTCTTCACCCTTCAGGATAACTCCCGTATTAGCTGGTATAATACCATCTTCTATTTTCGTAAACAAAAGTTCATCGCCTTTATCTTCACCGTAATAAGCTTTTATACCTTCAGGAATCTCTAATGATACAGGAGAACACAATGTAGCGTATCCTACCTCGGAGATGCTGACAGGTAGCACATTTACATCCTCTACTACCCAAGCGTAACGTACATCATTATTATAGGAAGAACCACGGTCTATGGTATGGTTGCTGTCCTTGTCATAGCTATAGTAACCGTTCGTCTTGATGGTGTACTTGCCTTCATGGTAACTGTTGGGCTCAACAGCAGCCTTGTAGCTGGTACCTACAGGAGCCAGAGATTTTGCGCCACCGTCGAGGTACTGACCGACAGAATAAGATACCAGTCCTTCAGGAGCGAAGTACCAGATGGTTGTTGCATCAGTAGCTGTTGTTGTGGAAAGCGGAGCGGTTCCTGTAATGTAAGCATTGGATGCCGTTCCCTTGAAGCGATAGAAGTGACCGGGACGCGGTGACTTCACAGCCTCTTCCTCTGCCTGCTCCTTGGTTAAGTAGAACTGTCTGTTAGTGATGTTCTGAATGCTGTGTCCCTTCTGATAAACTATACAGTAGCCAAGAGGACTTACCGTCTCGCCTTTGGCACACTCCTCAAAGAGGATATCAAAGGTACCGTCACCATTATTGAGAAGGGCAGAATAGGCACTCCAGTTATGTGATACGTTCATGCCTTGTGTCCAGCTGGCACCGCCAAAGGTAGAGAAATCCGTTACGGCAAAACCCTTTTCCTTAGGCACGGCAATATAGTAGTACTGCACATCACGGCGCTGACTACCGTACATGGGGGCAGTCTGCAAGACAACTGTATTCTTATCACCATAAGCATCGTATGCCTCCACTACCTCAACGTCGCCGTTGCAGGCCGTAGCAACAGCATTGTTCCATTGACCGGTGGCATCCCACTGCCCGGCAGCCGTATTGAAATCAGAATAGTTGAAAACATTCACCCAGCGGCTGCTATTGCCACGCCCCATGAGCAGGACTGAGCCATCAGGGAGTTCTATCACATGTGCTTCATCACCGCTGTTGGCTATCTGATTACCTAACACCTTCCACGTAGCACCGAAGTCGTCAGAATACACCACCACATCACCGCCGTTCACAACAATGGCACTATAGATACGGTTGTACTGGGCACCTGCTGCCTTACGGACAGACTGCGTAATCTTACCGCTCGAGAAGAATGCACGTACGATACCACTGCTGCCGTCCTGTGCTCGGATACCGGCATCTACGAAGGCCTGCATAATATCAGGCATGATATATTCATAGTTGCCCCATGTGACACCGCCATCTGTTGAACGCCATCTTACGCAGCCTTGTTGAGCCTGACTGACATCGGGGTTATAGGTCGAGCTAATCCACTTGGCATTACCACCACAGCAGATCATCAGGACATCATTGCCAGAGTTACCAGGCGTATTATCTGCTACTACGGCAGCATCACCAAAGCCCCATTCAATGACGTTGGCTGTATTAACGCCCCAGTTGCCCTCTGCTACGCACAGAGCGGAACTCCATGTATCACCATTGTCATCGCTGTAACGACGCTCTATGCTACATGCACCTATACCAACATCCTGTTTACCTGGTCTGTAATCAGAGAAAGCAACCAGTCGACCACTCTGTGTACGTACAATGGCAGGAATACGGTATGAAGACTTATTGTCATCGCTATAATCGTACCATAGGACAAGGCCATTACCTGTTGATGCCGTGTAGTTAGCTACTAATGTAGCGCCATCAGCGACCTCAGCCAATTCACCCACCTCAATGCTGGTACCATAATCCTTCTCACCTACCGTAAAGCCCGTAAATTCATAGCCACGGTAGCTTGTTGCTGTAGCAGTAATCAGAGCGGCAGGAAGGTTGCCTAGTGTTTGTGTCTCAGTGTCAGCATAGAGATATTTATTCACTGTCTCATTATTGACTGACATCATAAATTTACCCACACGGGTGTTCTCTGCCTCGGTCACACCAGTCACATTAACAGCAAAGTTCACCTCCACAGAGGAAAGATATAGCTCGATGGTAGAAAGAACATCTGAAGGATTAAAGTCCTCTACCTCATATATTATACATTGGTTACCCATATCTGCAGCACTCCAGCTGTCGAAGCCTGCACCGGTTTCGAAACCAGAGGTTGCATTTAGAGTATTCGAACCTGATTTTATCAAGAATGAGGGCGAAGTCGATGCAGCAAAAGATACAGGAATAGGTGTATCTGTCAGATTTGCTCCATTGCCAGCAACGAACTTTCCTGCCTCAAGACTCCACATATAGTACTTATCCTCATAACTTATCAAAGCAAAGTAGTTGACAGGATAGGAAGCATCCTTGACGGTATTAGCCAACTTACCATTGTTAACGGTGTAAGTGCCTCGAGGAACAACAATCTTATATGCCTTTGTGTTGCTAAGATTCGAGATAGGGCATATAATACCATCCTTCAAAGTACGTATTACCTTAATGATGCAATTCTCATCACCGATGGTACCCGCATAGTCATAGGTATAGAATGTGTTTGAAGTAATATCCTCCGGAATAACGGGATTGCTGCCTGCCTCTTGCTGAACAACAACACTTGTCACCTTCGTTATACCATCACTCTCGTATAGTTCATACGTAACATCAACGATTTTAGTACCGACAGGCACTACCATAATGCTAAAATGCGGAATATAGAGAGTGTTGCCTTTGTTGGCTGTATTAATGGTAAAATAGGTGGATTGTGCATTCAAACCCGTTACCTCGAAAGACTTGGATCCTGTAGGGTTATTATATGGTGGAGAGCTGGCCACGACAGATACACTGCCATCCTCAGAAGTCAGCGTATGAGCAGCAGAATATGAATTAGCCGAACAAGACAGATTATAACCTGTGATGACATAGCCATCGGGGACAGCCAGTGTAACACGATAATCCGTACCTCCTGAAGCCGTTACAATTTTAAAGCAATTTCCATAATCAGCAGCATTGACTGTTTGTTCACCAATAGTAACACCCGATGCTGCCGTTACCGTTACGCCGGACAATCCAGAGCCGTTGGCAGTAGTAAACACCTGACCGGAAAAAGAGCCAAAACCAGCTGCTGTAGGAAGTCCGCTACTGGTATTTGCAATCTTCACATCAATCGCCCAAATACCAGGAGAACTGAGAAGGGCACAAAGTAATAAGATTAGTTTTTGTTTCATGGTTTATTGTTAAATTTATGATATATGGTCAATTGTATTATCCGGTTTAGTTCACGGAATACTTTCCGTGTATATTTTTTCATGATATCTGTTTATGCCGCAAAGATATAACATTTTTCCGATACAACAAAAAGTTACTACGAAAATTTGGATAAACTTAAATACAGATGTACCTTTGCAGTACATAATAACAAAGACAATATGGAAAAATTTGAAGATATATTAAGGAAAGACCTGCATCAGTACCTGCTGAGCATGAAGAAAGTGGATGAACGAATGCCAGATTGCCCCGATGTTGAGGAAAAGTGGGAAGCAATTGCCAAAGCATACCTACCGGATGGTATTCGCGAGTTCCAAGCCTACCCTACCACATCACTCGGTTGGATGATGTACATAGGTATGGCTGTTGCTAAATTCTGGGATTCGACGGAATGGGAAAGCTACGCCAACCTGCCCGACCTCTATGCCAGCCTAAGAAACAAACGGGGTTACGATGAGATGGATGAGTACATTAGGCAGGAAGTTCTGCTGCTGGAAGGAAAAGACTACGACGCAATAGAAAAACTTGTTGGCGAGTGCGCCTCACGTGTCAACAATGCCCTTCGTCATCAGCCATTTGAGCCAGGGACTAAAGAAGCATTCAATGGATATATTTCCTGCCTTCACCAACTCTATCTGATGGGAGCCGCCATACAGTTGAAACGTATGGGGTATCACATGACAAAACTGAATTAAGAAGACAGCTTCGTACTTCATTTGCAAGGTATTCTTCGCAAAAAAAGAGCAGAGCCCAAAGGCCTGCTCTTTTCTGTTTTTGATATTCGCTAATTAGGAAAGAACTACTTTCTTGTCATTTACAATATAAAGCCCCTCTCCGTTGGGAGAGGGGTTGGGGAGAGGCTTTACACGTTGCGATATTCGGCTTTGGCATCGAAGCAGGGGCAGGCTTTCTTTACGTTGGGCAGGTCGCGATGGCCTAGGATTTCAGCCTCGGGATGCTCGGCCTTCAGTCGGTGCAGCAGCTTCAGCAAGGCCTGCTTCTGAGCTGGCGTGCGTGTGTCGGCAGGATGGCCCTGCTCGTCCAGTCCGCCCTCGTAGCAAACGCCCAGCGAGTGCTGGTTGAAGCCCTTGGCATGAGCGCCTACCAGCTGTTCGTGCCGTGTCTGGTAGGTCTGTCCCTTGCGCGTGATGTAGTAGTGGTATCCCGTGAACCCGAACCGTTTGGCATGGCAGCTGATGAGCGATGTAACGGAGAACGTCTGGTTGCATCGGGTGGCACTACAATGAATGACGATTAATACTATACTTCTCATGTTTTCGTTCCTCCTTTTCTTTAGTTTATGCAGCTGGTAACACCGAAGCTGGTTGCAATAGCTGTCAGCACAGCCAGTATCGTCTGAATGACGAATTTCCAAGTCTCTTTATTTTTCATAGAAAAATAATGTTAAAATGTTGAAATGTTAAAATGTTAAAACTCTAAAAACGTTAAAATATTAAAATATTGAAATATTAAAATGTTGTGGTGGTAAAGGTGAAAGGGCAGCAAAAGATGAATAACCTTTTAATCTTTTAACTTTTTAACCGGCGATAGCCTTAACCCTTTAACCTTTTAACCTTTTAACTTAAAGAGTTGGGCCCGAAGGCCCACTCTTTATCAGTTTTGTCCGCCTCCGGTGTTGCCGCCGGTGCTACCACCAGTGCTACCGCCCTGGTTCTGGCTCCCCTCGCCTTCGGGAGAGGGGTCGGGGGTGAGGCTGCTGTTCTCCTCGGGATCCTCCTCCACATCGTTGTTGTCGGCGCTGGTGACGCGCTTCACGATTCTGCCATCCTTGTCGTAGCAGGTGATGGCAATCTTGGTGGCCTGCAACTCCTCCTTAACCTCCTTGGAGGGTGTGAAGATGACACGACGGGCAGAGATGAGCGAGGTCTTCACATCCTCTATGTTCTGCACACTCTTGGAACGAACGCTAAAGCGCATGCTGCCCAGTCCTGGCAGAGGCACGTTGTGACCTTCGGTTGCCCAGGTGCGGATAACCTCGCCTGCTGCGTCCCAAGCGGCCTTAATAACGCCCACGCTGATACCCGAGCGCTTGGCGGCTTCCTCGATAACCTTGCTGGCGTCCAGCGTGTTGTACAGGTGCGCAGAGAGCACAAAGGCCATTTTCTCTACATTCTTTTCGAACGATACGTTCTGTTGCTTTGCTTTAATTTGAATCATATAAACAACCCCCTCCTAACCTCCCCAAGGGGAGAAACTGCGAAACAGGGCATTGGCAGTTTGGTTAATAATTTTCACTTTTTGCTGCCTCCGGAGTCTGCACGTGTTGTTCCCGGGAGTGTGCACGCGTTGGCTCGGGGAGTCTGCAAATGTAAGAGCGAGTGTCTGTTTTTGTTTGACGATACAAAGGTACGACATCGGCAGAGCGCGATGGCGGTCTTTGGTGGACATGGGGGAAGGAGCAGAAAAATTATTGCATTTCTTCCGGCATCTCGATGCAATAGTCGTCGATAATGAATTTGACGGCCTTGGGAGTCAGCATCTTGGCACGTGGGGCAACGCCCATCTTGGCAAGCACATCCCTGCGTGTGTTCAGGTACCTGCGGAACGTGTTGGCGCTTACGCCAGCCAGCTGCGCTAGTTCAGATTTATACATTGTCTTCATATTATAATTATGAATTGTAAATTATGAATTATGAATTGTGAATTATGAATTGTGAATTATGAATTGTGAATTATGAATTATGAATTATGAATTATGAATTGTAAGAAAGTAGTCGCTAAAGTCTTTGCAGCCCGGAGGTAACTGATGGTGCACCAGATTGGGCAGCACCTTCTGCAGCTGCAGGAATAGGCGTTCGCCAGGGGCATCGCGGTCGGGGAACATGTGGAACGAAGTTCCAAGTGAAGAGTGAAGAGTGAAGAGTGAAGAATTTTTATCCTCTTGAACTCCTTGAACCTTTGTGCCGGCTATTGCCTGCAAGATTTCTTTATCCTTTTGCGAGAGCAAGGTCGCCGAGGGAATGGCGATGGCCTTATGTCCTGCCGAGAGCATGGCCCAGCAGTCCGAGCAGCCCTCGGTGATGTAGAGCTCGTCACCCGGCTTCAGCATGTTCAGCACAGGCAGGTTGTAGATGCCGCACTCAGCCCCTTGGGGGAAGCGGAAGCGGGGGGGCCCCGCTTCTGGTTTCAGGTTCCAGGTTCCAGGTTTCAGGTAGCTTGAATCTTGAATCTTGAAACTTGAAACTAAATTGCGGTTCTGCACGCCCACCAGCTTGCCCTCACGATTATAATAAGGTATCTGTAGCCAGGGCACCCCTTGCTTGTCTCGCCACGATGTGAGTCGGCACCAGCGCACCACGCGCTCATCTAAACGTCGCTCCTCAAAGAGAAATCGCTTGGCCTCTTCGTTCAGGAAAGGCCTCTCGAAGAAGCGAGAGTAGAATGACAGCCCCCTCCAGCTCCCCCTTTGGGGGAGTGCTTCATTGCTGCTGCCATCCTTTCTACTTCCTCTAAGACACTCCCCCAAAGGGGGAGCAGGGAGGGGGCTTCCTATTAGCCACCGGCACGCTTCCACAAAGTCCTTATTCAGATACTTCATCACCAGATCTATGGTACCTCCCTTGGCGTCGCACACGAAGCAACGGAACGTGTTGCGTCCGATGTGGAACGACATTGAGGCATGATGATCATCATGAAACGGGCACAGGCACTTATGCCGGCTCACGCAGAGCCCGAGTCGCTCCGCGACTGCCTCAATGGGCAGTTCACGAAGCTTTTGCAATTCAAATTGGTTCATATAAATAAAGTTTAGAGATTAGAGTGTAGAGTTGAGAGTCAGTTGCGAGCTGCGCTCGATAGTTTAGAGTTGTAAGTTTGAGGTTAATTTAACTCCGCCATTGGCGGAACTTTCAACACTATACTTGTTAAACTGACTATCAACTCTAAACTATCAACTATCAACTATTCCCAAGATAGCTTGCCGTCTTGGTATAAAGTCCCGTTTGGCTGGAGTACTCGATGAACTTGCGGAACACCCATTTGCGTAGCTGACCGTTGGTACCCTCCTTGCTCTTGCCGAGCTGCATGCGGAGCGCCTCCAGTTGTGCCTCGTTGAATGTGTCGGGCAGACTATCCAGCATGTTCTTCGGTCCGCGACGCTGCGCCTCGCTCATCGTGTCGGCATCCTTGCCCAGCAGGTCGGCAAAGAGCTGCATCTTGCTCCAGATGTCGTGGTAAACCAGCCATTCCACCAGGTCGCCCATGGCACGCGTCCAAGTCTGGTTATTCATTACCCAGAGTACGCAGCCAGCCTTCCAGGCCGAAAGTAGAGCACGCTTGGAAACGTCCCAGAGTACATCATCATCGGCCAGGTCAGCCATCGAAGCCATATCCGCAGCCAAATTGTCTGTCAGCTTGTTCAACGGCTTAATGATGAACCTGCCCTTGCAGATGTCAAGTCGTACCAAGTACTCGTCCAACTGCTTGTAGAACTCATCCGTATAACGGCCCTGACGGGGAATGCGTCCGTCGCGACTGGTACGTGCCTTATAGGAAAAGACCATTCTGCCGAACGTACCGTTAAACAGTTCTTTCCTGTAGAAACTGCGTGTAGCATACGGCGTGGAAGAAAACGTCAGGTTGGCTCTGAGCGTCGGGTTACCCGTTACGCCAGATTCCGTGGCACGCATGGCTCCCACACGCTGGCGGTCATAGATGATGCGGAGCATCTGCGAAAACTGCCTATGGCCGCCACACAGTCCGTCGGCCATCTCCACCTCGGGCATATTCATGTATTGGGTACGGGTGCCTTGGGACTCCAGGGCCATAGCGTTCTGAAGGAAAGCCGGACGGGTGGTGTCGGAGGGAGGAAACCAGAAAGTCACCTCCGGACGGGCAGGCTTCTCCTTGTTGGCTCCCATACTCTTCACCTGCTTCTGCCATTGCACCAGTTTCTTCAGTTCTGCATCGTCGTGCTGACGGAAGTCGCGACAAATAGCCTCCACAAGGTTGGACAATTGACCCTTATTACAGCCCGAATCGCCAACCAGATTGGCCATCATGCCACATGGCTCCTTCCAAGTGAGGTCTGGGTACTGAAATTCCGAACCGCTCATGTGTGCGCCAAGGATAGGGAAAAGCATCGGAACAAGGGGTTCGTGCATGTCTTTCGAGGCCTGCGAGAGCAGGATTTTAATACATTCTGTACCTTTTCCAAGGTTTGGCATAGCGGGGGCAGTCGCTTTACTGATATCGTATCTCATTGATATTCTGCTTTTTAGATGAATAAATTGTTCTTTGTCTGTTCCAGTTCCAGTTGTTCCAGTTGTTTTTTAGGTACCCCACACACCCTCTATTATCATATATAACTATATATATATTAATAAGTTATAAAGTCTAAAGAAAGGGGTGTGATGTCTCTTTTTTAAATTGGAACAATTGGAACTGGAACGCAACACGTGTTTCATTCTTCATTCTTCACTCTTCATTCTTCATTTCCTACAAGGCCATAAAGTGCCATGCATAGTTCGTTGTACACACCGAGGGCATAGCGCTCCAGTCGGAAGCCGCGGCCCGTATGCATCGGGCGGAAGTTAGGGCGCAGCGTACCGTCAGCGCCCTGGGTAACGGTAATGTACTTGCCGCGGAAGAGGTGCGGGTTACGCCTGGCGGCAGCGCTGGGCAGTTTCTCACGGAAGGTGTAATGGTCCTCGCGGTCCAGCGTCAGGGAACCCTCATACACCCTGTTCATCTTAGCTCTGCGGTCCGTGCGCAGGATTGTCTTAATGTCCACGCACAATTCTGTGTTGCAGTTAAATACCTTTTTCATATTCTTTTTATGTCGGTATTAAAATGCCTTCTTGCACGCGGCACGATGATATAGAAAGGCGTTCTTCATCCCGTGCCCACCGGAGCCGTGCTCAGTTTTTGACTGCCGCCCCTCCCCCTCTGTAGAAAAAAGAAAAGCAGCAGAAACTCCGGTCTCTTGGAATTCCTGCTGCAAAGGTACGCACTATCCCTGGGGCAATCTATAGTGCATAAATGTGCTATAAATTCAGCCTCTCCCCCGTGAGGGAGGGGGGGCGATAAGTATGAAGATGTGAGGTTAGGGGTTAGGGCGTCATCCCATTTTGTAAAAAAATCACATATCTGTGAACTTTTCTTGTCTTTTTCTTTGTCGTTACTATATAAGTTCGTACTTTTGCACTAAAATAGGTTAGTAAAAAACAATGAAGATTATATATCCAGAGCGGATTGATGAGTTTGCCAAGAAACATCCTGATGCTAAGCCTGCGCTGGAAAGATGGAGCACAATTATAAGGGAAGCAACGTGGAAACATCACGCAGATTTAAAAAGAGACTTTCCTTCAGCCGATTTCGTCGGAAACAACAGATACGTGTTCAATATCAAGGGTAATAATTACAGAACTGTTGTGATGATTACTTTTTTCGCTGGTGTAGCTGCTATCCGTTTTATTGGGACTCACAAGGAATATGACAAGATTAAAGACATAAAAACAATTTAAGCCATGATAATTAAGACAGAGAAGGAGTATAAAGAGTATGAGGCTCGTGCTGAGGCATTGATGCAACGCGGTACGGAGTTGGGAGATATGGATTTGCTTCCGGAAGAGGAAAAGGCGGAGTTCATGCAGTTAAGCGAGGCATTAGACGAATACGGCAGCGCCTATCACCCGCTACCTGGGCAGATGAGTACCCTGCTTACTGATGCTATCCTTACTCAAGTTAAGAAAAAGGGGCTGAAACAGAAAGATGCTGCCAGGATGATTGGCATCAGCTCTACCATGTTCAGCGACCTGATTCATGGCAGACGCTCATTGAGTTTTGAGGTGGCACGTAGTATCCATAAAATCCTTGGCATTCCAGCAGATATCGTACTGGCGTAGCTGACAGGTGAGACTCAGTTTAAAGTTTAAACATCTCGTCAATCTGTGAGCGCCACCGTTGCGGCTTCTGCGCGTTATACACCTGCGTCAGGGATGAATACAGGCGGGATACACCAAACAGATTGTTCAGGCTCTCCTCGGGAAAGTTCTCGCCCGCGTTGCCAGTAATGGTGTACTTGTAGTTATAGACGCGGCCCAGGAAGTAGGCCAGCTCAGCCGTGCAGGGTTTCCTGCCCGTACCCAACCAGCGGTATCGGCCGTCCTCCGCCGGCTCCATATACCCCAGGCGGACAGCCTCGGCAAAGTACCTCCTTGCCCGCGGCGTATCCAGCTCCTTAGGCAGGGGCGCCTTGTTATCTCCCTCCCATTTGGGGGAGGGCTGGGGAGAGGGGCTGCTTTGGTTCACCACCACCACCTTCTTATTATCGTGAATGTCGAACATAGGCCCTTGGAACGTCACGTTCCCATTGAACGTAATGCCCAGGGCTTCACTCATTTTCTTGTCCATTTGGCTGTCCTCCTATATTTACCTCTTTATTATCCTTGACTTCGTACATGGCACCGTCGAATGTGGGGTTGTTCAAATTTATACCGTTCACGGCCGATTGCACAATCTGGTACAAGGTGGGAGCGGCGGCCTTGGCACGTGCCAGATCCAGCTCCTCCAGTCGTATGCGCTCATTGGCAAAGATGGTATCCACTCCCTGCTTAATCTGATTCCAGATTGGCAGACCCGAGAGGATGTTCTGCATGCCCTCGAAGTCCTTCAAAGCGCTCTGCAGACCCTTGGTCTTCACACACGCAGCAACGCACTCCACGATTTGTGAGGCGATGGCAGTATCGTATGATGAGTTTGGGTCACACATAGCAATTGCTGTTTTTTTAAGAGGTTTTTAGGGTTAATAAATCTAAATGCGAAGATACAAAGTTTACCCGAATCGTGCATCATCCACGGCACACATTTTCGTGGCTGAAGCTTATTATATTGATGTGCATCAAGAAATGATTTTCCCCCGTTATTTGAACTAAATTTAAACAATTTCCGGACGGAAAAGTGTGTAGTATGCCATGAAAAGCATGGGGTTTCTCAAAAAAATCTGTTTGAATCACGATATTAGGGGATTTATTAATATCTTTGTACCTGTAACATCAGACAGCATATCCCGATTTCCCATTTTTGCAAGCACCACTTGTAAATCTTACCGTTTCAGCAGATGGCGCAAGCAACAAGGAATTGAAATCACTCCTTGAAAAGTTGGGCTATAGTCTCCAAAACCAACAAATTCTTGCAAATTTTGCAAAAACTTGCAAGAATTGGCAAGGATTTTAAATGTAATTTATATCTTTGTGGCAGAATTATAAGAAATAGAGTTTTATGATAGAACTGCCACCGAAGATTGACAAGAAAACGCTTGTAAATGCCTTGCTAAAAGGTATTGACCCCAATATCATGCCAGTTGTAGATAAAGTCAATGCTGACTATGAATATTGGGACAAAGCGAAATACAAGAAA
>CAMOMP010000010.1:0-64665 GCA_946619915.1 uncultured Prevotellaceae bacterium
ATCCAATTGAGCCATTACGTTTGCGAGTATGGGATTGCGTCTTTCGGAAGAAACATCAGCAATATCCAAATTCTGTATCAACAATCCATTATACATGCCTCCAGGAGACGTTACAGTGAGACGGTCATCATAGATGTCAAGATGAACTTCACTACCCATCACTGTGTAGTCACGATGGATGAAATGGTTTACCATTGCTTCAAGAACTGCTCGTTCGGCATACTCGGGTTTGTTCTTCCGGCCATCAGGCAGTTTCTCCCAGCCTCTCTTGGTATTTGACTTCACAAAGTTCATGGCTTCACGGAGTAGCATGAGGACATTGCCTGTAAACTCTGCATCGTTGATGGCATCGCCCTTTTCCTTACCATCCCATCGTGTGCAGTATAGGCGAGACTGCCACAATGGACAATCATCGGCAAACAATGCACCTGCATTCGTTAGATTCCCTTCACCTGTTACCAGTCCAAACGATAATAGATACTTCTTGTCCCATTCTTGTTTGGTGCGGTCTTTGAACGAGTTCGCCAATATCGTAAAGGAATAGTCCTCTGCTTTATAGTCTGTGTGAAGGGAATCAAAAGTTTTGTTGGAACCTTTCAATACCAAGCGAACCATCTGTTCTGCCGTAGCAGGAAGACTTTCATCACCAATTCGAACAAATGCAATACGCTGACCATCCCCAACATAGTAATATGGGGTATAATGCCCTATGTCGACTTTGAGTTGCAAGATGTGTAAGCCATCTATATCATGGGGAATCATCTCCACCTCTGGCAAGGGATCCATATAGTCACGAATCCTGCTACTGATGGCCTCGCATACATGCTGCACGTCATCAAGTCCTTTGACGACGCCGTCATTATCAATGCCAAAGAAAAGGGAACCACCCAAGCCATTGGCAAAAGCGCTTACACTTTTCAGCCAACTCTTGGGCTTGTTTTCCTCGAGCGCAACTTTATAGTCGTATGCTGTACATTCAGCAATCAGTTCATGTATCTTGGCCATTTTGTCTCAAAATTTTCATCTTCGCTTGCAAAAGTACTAAAAAAAAACGAGAAAGAATTGTGCTGTATGCAAAAAACACAGTTTTTCATACGAGACTAAAACCATTTTTAACAGAATGGCATGACATAAGACACGAGATTATAAATAGGAAATACAGAATTATTTCAAACGAGCAACATTTTACAGCTAATTATTTCCTTTTCTATAGAGAAAAACGGTCTGCACTAACATGTATTGAGAAAGCCATATAAATAACAAGGTGGAGCCTTCCGGTTCCACCTTGTTATTATCTAACGATTCTCGGGTTGCAGATCGGCATACTCTTTGAATGCCGGGAAGCAAGGGCAGTCCTTGGCAACAAGCGGCAGTTGACTTCGCCGACTGTCGTCGCGACTCAGCCAATCAAGAACAATTTCTTTTGGCATTTGCTGCTTCGGCAGTTCGCGATGGCCTATTATATGGGCTTCGGGATAACTGCGCGTCAGTTCCTTCAGCAGGGCATAGAGGGTATGCTTCTGCTCCGCCGTACGGGTATCTTTGTTCTTCCCGTTTTCATCTACCCCGCCTTCATAGACCACACCCAGGGAACAGCTGTTGTAGCCTCTGGCATGGACTCCCTGAACGGATTCGGGGAGCAGGGGAACGACGGTCCCGTCGAGGCGTACATAGTAGTGGTAGCTGCACTGTCCGTACTTGGCAACGCCGCAGTTTATCAGCTTCTCCACGCTGAAGGGCTTGTTACATCTGGTGGCTGTGCAATGAACAACGATATATCTTACAGTTTTCAGTTCTTTCATTTGTTATAATGGTTTGTTGATGTATTCAGCTATTCATACAGCTCTGGACGCAGATGGTGCCGACCACAGTAGTGAGAATAGTGATAATGAGTTGAATGATTTTCTTGATTGTTGACCAATTGAATTTCATAATTATTTGAGTTTATAAGTTTTTGAGTTGATGAGTTGGTTTACCAATTCTAATTAAGAATTAAGAGAGAAGAAAGAAAAATTAACTTTCAATTCTCAATTCTCAATTTTCAATTAAATAAGAATGGGGAGAGGATGTAAGGGCGCAGGCCGCGTTCATGAGAATTGAAAGTTGAAAATTGAGAATTGAAAATTCAGGGTTCTCACATGTATCTCATCGCTAATCGCCCCGGACATCCTTACCGGCCCCTCTCCCCATCCCTATTGCCCATCTTCGCAAATGGTGATTCGCCCCTTCGGGCCTCCGTCAGAATCATAGATTCTTCCCCTCATCAGGCACAGAAAGACATCTAGTCTTTCTTCCAAGGGCCTTCTTCGCCTTTGTGGGGCCGCAGCCACATTTAGTGGCTACTCTAAAGACCCCAGTCGCCCAAATGGGAGGGAGTTTACTTTTTGAATTTATAAATTTTGAAATTTGAATTTAGCTTCCACCCCCTCCCCTCCTTTGAAGGGGGCGGGGGAGGCTTTTTCAGTTCTGTCCACCGCCACCGGTGTTACCGCCACTGTTACCTCCGTTGTCGTTACCACCGTTGGGATTGTCACCGTTCTGGTTTCCCTCCCCCTCGGGGGAGTCAGGAGAGGGGTTATCGGGGGTTGTTCCCGCATTCTTGCCCTTGGGCTCGATGAGATCCTTGATGTTCATGAAGGCAGCCTTCTGCTTCAGCATCTTGGATGAGAGGTTGTTGACATCCGTTCTGCTGGGAGCAAAGCACAGGAAAAGGCCCTTGATGCAAGCACCGAGGTTGTAATCCTCCTCGCTATCGGCTCCGTTGCTTTTTACCGAGAGGTAGAACGTGCCGAGTTCACCGAACTGAACCTTCTTGCCCTCTAACAGCTGTTCCAGGATACACGACTGGATCTTGTTGGCCACACCCAGGCAGACATCCTCGCCATAGATGGAGTTGTGCTCCGACATGTGCCTGCAGAGTTCCTGATAACTCATGGTTTTGGTGCTTACCACTCGACCGTACCACTTGCCGAAGGCTGCGGTCTTCTCGTTCTTGTTCTGAGATACTTTTACTAATACTGGCATGTTGTAAAATTAAGAGTTGAGAATTAAGAGCTGAAAGAAGAAAATCATGAACTGAGAGGATGGTCTTGCTCCGCGGTAGCAAATTCTTCACTCTTCACTCTTCATTCTTCATTTTCTAACGCTCTATCAATGCGTTTCATTGACGATGCAAAGGTACGACATTCGGGGAGGGGCGTTTTCCGCAGATGGTACTCGATGGTCGCAGAAGGACGAAGAAGTACCGCTAAGGATCTATGTCAATACAGAACTTGTCGCATATCCAGCGTACGATGTTGGGAGGGAGCACTATCATGCCAGGACGAAGCCCCAGTTCCTCCAACTCCTTACGGTATGGTCTGCACCAGTTTCTCAGAGTTCTTGCTGTCACCCCTGCGTGATAGGCAATTTGTTGACGGGTCATTGCTTTCATAACTGTTATTTTGCGGGTTTTGGAATTGATACTGAATACGGGGTGAATTCAGCGTGAATTCGATGCGTTTGCACGCTGAATTCCCCTCGAATTAAGGCTGAATACTTTAAGCATTCCCCTCGCCCTCTGGAGAGGGGTTAGGGGTGAGGCTTTTTCCCTCCTTCTTCATGCGTTCATACTCCGTATAGCTTACGGCTCCGGTGGTGTTTACGGGTTTGAAGGCATTAAAGGTTACGATGTTCTGCTGCGCAGACAGTATTGCCCCCTTCTTCCTTTTGACCCTCTCGTTCTCCCTGTTGCTCCAGTTGTCCAGCACACGTTTCCAGAATACCATCCTCGACTTCCCCAGCACCCAGCCCTTTGCCTCGTAATAGTTCCAGAACTTCACCGCCGTGAAGCGGTGCTCCCCTATCTCGTCCATATAGGCCTGCACCTCGTCAAGAGTAGGAGGCACAAAAGGCTGTTCCTGCGTATTTTCTTTGGACGATTTCTGAAAATCCCCTTTTTTGTTGTTGTAGTTGTTATAAAAAACTTCTTTTCTTATTTCTTTTCTTTCTTTAAGGGGCGGCGGGGTGCTTTCTTTCATTTTCTTTTTCTTTTCTGTTTCTTTTAGCTCGTTCCGCCTTGTTCTTACCTCCATAAGCAGATGTTTTAGTTTGGCTGTTTCCAGACGTAACTTCATCCTTTCTTTTCTACTGTCTTCCATTCTTTTTACATTTGTTATGTTTTTTGTGCCTGTATGCCACAATAAATTTACTATTATCTACGTTATCTAATGGATGTGGCCTAAAGATGCAGCAAAGGTACATCCACAATAGACCTGAAAAAGAAATTCTGTCCATGCTATGGACAGAATAAACAATTATTAACGCGCACCACTTTTATATGGTAAAAAGAATGAGAAAAAATGATACAACATACCCACAGTCAGCAGGACAAGTGCTGACGTACAGGATACTGCAAAAAGCAGATATAGCTTTTAGTCGTCAACGAAGAATAATGGAGGACAGGTATGGCATGCCCCATGGCACTTTTACGATGTATTAAGGAACGGTTCTTCTAAGGGCTATGAGCTGAGTGTCAACCAGATAGCAACTATCTGTCGCGACATCATTCAGCACTACGAAAGCAAGCCGGAGAGGCAGGAGCAGATCCGTAGGGAATTAGCGCACTTATTCCGGACGGTTTTCCTCCCGCCCATGCTGTGATTTAGGGAAGTCAGCCCTCAAACAAGCCCGTTACATAACAAAAAAACAAACCTGCCACTCCCCTCGCGAGGAAATGGCAGGCATTAACAACAATTTACCTTAAAACTTTATTTCAATGATTGCGCAATCCCAATTTTGTCTATTTGGGAGATATATTACATCCTTTCTCGAGGTCGTAAAGTGCCTTAATAGATTGCAAATAAAATTTTTTTTTAATAATCTGCATAATTTACGATAGCAATGCAATAATTCCCGACTGGCAAGCAATAAAAAGAACGCACGTATGTTCAGGCATCGTATATTATTTCTGACGAAGCCACCCGCAAACGTGAGTTCTTAACAAAGGGATTATAAGTTAGCGAATTAATAACTCTTAATATAACACCTTTTTCCCATTAATAATATAAACTCCTCTCGGCAATTTTGAATTAAGTTTACGTCCTGCAAGGTCGTAAACAGCATCGTCATTATGAATTATGAACGTCGAAGAGGTCGCGAGCGGAACGCGAGAACGAAGTGGCAATTGTGAATTATGAATTGACTCAATTCCATCCGGATCGGGTCCTTCCGTCACGCGGAAAGTGGAGCCATCATCTGTCAGGCTCTTGGGAGAATCCCAACAACTGAGAGAGCCCGTACTGCCACCGAACTGGTTGAGGCATACGTTGGAAGTGCCTGGTACGCGCAGGACAAAGCCGTCCTGGTTAGGAATCAACTCCCATTCGTAACTGCCCTGACGCATAACGGCATTAGAGCCAACAAGTGTCAGCACCTCCCTTAACCCTGTGGAGCGATTATACACCTTCACCTTATAGGGATTGCCACTGAAGGCCCATTGGAAGGTAGGCAATGCCAACGTATCCACACTCTGCACGGATACCGGGTAATAGGGTTCCGTAGCAGTCTTACCCACCATATATTCCGTACGGATGGTCATATTATACCATACAGCATCATTCTCGGAAGTCGTAAAATCGAACGGGCCAATCCATACAGCCTCGTAATCCACAGATGTATCATCAGTAACCATATACGGATGTGTGCCAACGGGAGTTAGCATCACAAAGGCATTCTCCCAATCCGATGGTGGCTCAGGCATATCGGCTCCGTAGGGTAGCTTCTTCGTCTCGGACTTGATGAACTCGCCATCGTAGTAGAGGTTCATCGTTACAGCAAACATACTGGTCTGAGCGATCTGGATGGCCTCCGTAGGGTCGAAGTCACCCACCTCCGTTATCTTCCAGCGGTCGCCAGCGTCGGGGGTGTTATAGTTGTTGATGACAATAGTACTGGTATTATTGTTGAACCACTTGATGTCGCCATATTCTGTGAGCGTGCTCATCATATAAAGATACTCGCCATCGGGATGGGTGGTATCGAAGTAGATGGGCGAACCAAGTGCCTCTATCCACTCGCCGTTCGAGGCGTTGCCCGTCCGCAGGTACTTCTTCAGGTAGGGGCTATAGAGATAGTTGTTACCCTCTATATTGATGATGGCAAACTGCTTCTCGTAGTCATATACTGTCCACCAGGCACTCTGCCCAGCCTCCAATCCATTATAATCATAACTGAGTATCAGGTCGCCACGCGGGCAAGCGATGGTATATAGCTTGTTGTTGGCAAAGACAACAGGCTCCACAGGTTCGGGCTTGGGAGAACGGACATCATCCAGAATGTCCTGATAGATCTGGTTGGAACGTATCTGCAGCCAGTCGGCAGCATCCTTAGCCTGCTGAGCATAATCCGTACGATCGCCCCACTTGTCGCGGTTGAGGTTGAAGGAGTTGCAAGCAAAGTCGTAGTAGTCCTGACAGTATTCCATCAGTTCCTCGAGCCCCTCGTCCATGAACTGCTTCCACAACTGCTTATAGAGCTCGCACATGGGTTCGTAGTTCCAGCGGAGGTCCTGAATGAACTGTTTTACCTCGAAGTTAGGCATATCCTTCCAGTAATTGCTGGTGGTGTTAGCCTTGAAATAATTACGCCCCTGCTCGTAACCGAAGCCCCAGTCGAGATCCCATACGGGACCGAAGATGTACATGCTGCTATCACTCTCGAAGTTCTCGCGATAGCAGAAGGTGCTCTTGGGATGGTACAACTCGAAGTTGCAGATAAGCTCGTTTACCATCAGGAAACGCGACAACTGCTTGATATCGACGAACTTGCTGATGTCCTTTCCCTTATTGAGCGCCTGCATGAAGTTGTTGAAGCTGCTACGAATCATGTCCAGCGTCAGGGATGTTGTCCCCTCGTCGAACTCAGGTTCCTTGATGTTGATGGGCAGGTTATAAGGCTGTGAGCGGAATTTCTGTCCCTCTGGCTCGTCGTAGTAAGAGTCGAGTTCGAGCAAGGCAGCTGCCGTCTCGTCGCCAAGGTCAACGCTGTTGTTAGAGAAGCCCACCTTCTCCGTCAGGTTGTAGCTGCCACGGTATTCACCATTAAGGTACAGATCCACAGGCACAATATGGTTGGCTGCCGATGCCCCCATGAGGTTAGCAGCCTTCATGCCTACAGCATTCGTCATCAGCGAGCCGCCAATGCCGTTAGCCAGGAGCACCCAGTTCTTGCCCTTAGACATGCCAAGGGGCTTCACCTTCTCGGCAAACCTAAGACGATAGGGTTTCTTGGCCCATCCCCAGCTGCTGTTTCCCCTACCCTTTATCTGCATAGTGGTCTCTGCCATCGAGGGGAAGATGCCGTGTCCGTCTATGGTGATGGTGGCATCCTTGAAATAATCCCTGCTGGTGATAGCCTGCCCGTCAGCGGTATTGATGTAGATGGTAGGCACCTCTGCCCTATCCGTCAGCCAATCCACATGAACACGGACAACCCTTCCATAAGGTTTCTGGAAGTATTTGTTGTCCTCCTCGGGCGTAAGAATGCTGTAGCCTGCCCATGTAACAACATAATAAATATCCTTGTCGAAACGCAGACGGGACTCCTTGCTTGTCTGAATCTTACCATTAACATACGCCACCACATTCTCGTCCGCCATCTGGAACGAGGCGGTAAGACGTTTACCAATGGCAGTAACCGTTACGAAAACAGTATCGCCCACTATCTCGCCATTTGCATCAGTGAAGAGCTGGTCGTTATACTTGTTATTGAACTTGAACGAATCGAAGGAAGGGAATACAGGCTTCTTCTCGCTCACGCTATCCACCTTAGAGAGGTCGTAGGAGTAGGTAGCTCCGAAGTTGGTGCTGATAACCAACTTTCCATCTGCTTCCTCGTATCCCTCGACATACTTCAACGGATAGGCCTCCATCCTCCCGTCCGAAAGATAGACATGCAATGCCTCAGGGAAGGAGGGCATACCCGTGGGATCAGGCGTCGGATCTATGATGGGATCAGGAACGTCGCCTTTCTTCTGGAAGACATAGCGCTCGTTGGCACCTTTGCCATCGCTACCCCTGTAAGTACCCAGCATATTAGAGCCGGCACGCAGGTTCCAGTAGTAGTCGGTATTTACCGTACTCTGCACGCTGTATGCACCATCGGTGCCTTCAATGATATTCCAGTATTCCGATTGGTCGCCCAAAGGCTCTTTTGCCAATGTCATATACTTGTAGTACTGATCATCACGATCGGTGGTGAAGACCAGCAGCTCGCCAGATGCCTGGTTGCGGATGGTATAACCCGACTGCGTGTTGGTAATCACCCAGTAGGCATCGTCCGTCATGTCCTGTCCGTCAGTAACATAATATATATAAGGGTCCACATTGTGGTAGGCACCCAGTCCCAGGTAGCCGTCCATTTTGGTACAGGAGATGGAATAAACGCCATCCTCGATGGGTGTGTCAGCATAGATATTGCAAAGACATCCCAAAAGGAAAATATATAGGATATAAAATCGAGTTTTCATGTGATCTTTTCTAGTTAACAACTGCAAAGATAGCGTTTTTTTCAACTAAAACGCAAAAGAACCATAAAAATAAAAAAAATCTAGGATAAAGTGTAGTTTTCCTGTAATGCCCTGCGACAAAGGTATAGAAAGAAGTTAAACCAATAAAGGAAACAACGATGAAAAAGATTTTGTTTTGCATGACAGTGTTATTGACCGGCGGTCTCAACACAGTATCAGCCGATAGCGAGGCTCCCGCAACAGATGTCGTTAACAACGTATCGCTCATACAGAAACTACCCGCCCCCGGACATATCGTAAGGAATATGCCCAGCACACAAGGGTTCACACGCTACACGCTATCCAACGGCGTAACAGTTCTCTACCACCACGACAGCGAGGGTACCAACGATGTTAGCATGTATGCCCTGAGCAACGGCGGCACCTCGCTGTACACCGATATCCTGCCTGCCAACCTGAAGGTACTGAACGAGTGCCTGGCCGTAAGCGGATTGGGTAACTACAGCGAGAGCGAGCTGCACAAGACATTGGCAGGACACAAGGTGAGCGTAACGCCCTACATCGGGCTGTACGGAGAGTTTATCTCCTCCAGCGCTACACCCAAGGACCTGGAGACGATGTTCCAACTGAACCACCTGTACTTCACCTCCCTGCGTACCGACCTGACAGCCTTCAATACATGGCGTGAGCGCAAGCGCGAGGAACTGACAAATAAGAAGAGGGACTCTGCCTTAGACCTGACGAAGAAGGAACTGGACGTCATCAACTACGACGTGGTAATGCAGATAGTAGCACAGCGTTTCTGCAACGCAGGCGACTTCACCTTCGTCATCACAGGCAACATCACAGAGAACGTGCTGATTCCTCTGCTGGAAAAATATATTGCATCGCTACCGACAAGCAAGAAACACGAGCAGGCAAACTATCATGCCTATGACATTACATCTCGTATTTCATAAGGCGCTCGTATTCCACCTCTTTGTCTAGCACTTCAAGGAATTCGTCAAGGACGCTCTGATCAATGTCGCCCAACTCGAATTCCTTGACTGCGTCTTTACGGATCTCGGCAATCCAGGCACGTCGGGCTGTGATATAATCCTCCATCACACGCTCGGCATCCTTCTGTGTTATCTCGCCTTCTATACCATAGTATTCACGAATCAGGCGGTAGCTCCATGCCCAACGGTACTCTGAATAGTTACGGTTGGCAGTAATGAACTCCTCGCGGATGGCGGCTATGGTATTCAGTTCGCCACTCTTGATAGCCTCTACGATACGCTCCTCCTCCGTAACGGGAATGAGCAGACCGCTCAGGTCGCTCCACTTGCCTGTTCCCACGCTGGAACGGGGAACCTCCAGGATATGACGCTTCATGACGGCACCCATATAGATGCGCAAGGCTATATCGTAATACTTGATACCCTTCTTCAGGGAAGAGTTCTTGATAACATAGTCGTGGAAGTTGTAGGTGGCTACATCGCCAGAAATCTCGCGCAACCCTTCCAAGGTACGCTTGGCTACCATGATGCCGCCAACAGAGAAGGGCGAGAGCCAGTCGAAGTTGACAACAGAGTTGCGGGCTTCATCAGGACGCTTGTCGCGCTTGGGCCACTTACGTATATCGCGGTACAGACCTACGGTTGTAAGGTTACGACCCGGAATCAGGTACATCTCGTCGCCATAGGCAATAAGGTAAGAGAAGGGCAACTTGCGTGTATCGGGGTGGTGCATCAGCTTACCAAAGCAGACGCTGAACGTTCCGATGTGGGCAGGCATCAGGATATAGCTGCCGCTGGCCGTCTTGGTACCACGTTCCAGAACGCCCCAGTGTACGGGTCCCATCTTGTAGGCGTGGTTAGAGAAGTTGGTAGCAGAACCGGCATTGTAGAAACTGAACATACCTCCAATGAGAAGCGAGCTCTTGTGGTGGCTGGCAGAGAAGGGACCGCAGAAGGCAGCACAGGCCTCACCGTTACTCATGTAGCAGTTGGCAAAGAACAAGCTGCTCTCTGCCGTAAAGCCGTCTGTGATGACGCAGGCCTCGCCCACGAAGCAGTTCTCCAGCTTGGCATTGTTCAGCACAGAGGAACCGTTATAGATTACTGAGTTCTCGCAGATAACACCCACACCGATCTTTACCACAGCATCTGGCATACTCTTCAGGGTACAATCCTGCAGGTGCAAGGCACCATCTATCTTACAGCCATCGCTGATGTGGCAGTTGATGATAGATGTGGTATGTGTGATGCGAACATCATCTCCTATCGTGGTGATGGGCAGACTGGTTTGTTCAATCTTCTTCTGAATCAGGGAGCGGATAGCTCCGGTGAACGCCTTGTCGTGCTCGTACTTCACCATCAGGCTGGCCAGTTGAGAGTTCAGGCCATCAAAGATCATCACGTTGCCATCGCCTACTTCGTTCAGCACGGAGATAATCTTACCCTGCCCATAGGTAGCATCGGCAGTGGTATTGATGGTGCCGACATGCTCTATCAGACAGTTGTCGCCAATAACCACATTACGCAATGTGGCATAGCGGATACCCGAATGCTTACTGAAGCCAGGAGCTACCTCAACGTCCTTCTGGAAAACACCCAGAGTGACCTTGCCGTAGAACTCCACATTATTTATATATTGGGGGCTGAAATCTTCCTTTACTTGGATGGATGCCCAATCTTCTGCAATACAATTTTGATTTGTGAGAATTGCAATCTCTTCTTTAGTTAAACTTCTCATATATGGTTAATTTAATTAAGTTCGTGAGTTTTTGAGTTTCGATATCTCGATATCACGGAATCTCGCCAGCCCATTCTTCACCGGACCGCTTCGCTCTTCTGGACCGCTAACGCTCCTCTGGATCGCTTCGCTGTTCCGGAATTTTTATCTTAAAAAATCACTTTTGTCTTTTAATTTTTCTCTTTTATCTGGTCCTCCCCCTCGGGGGAGTCGGAGAGGGGTCTCACTCTTCATTTAATAGAGCGCGTGCGCTCTCTATTATGGTGTCAATGCCTTGGGCAGCTTTCTCTGGGTCTAAGAAGCAGGGGATGTCGGGAGCTATGCCGAACTCTATCTGCTGCTTCTGCACATCAAAGCTTGGACTGGCGCTGAAACGGACGCTCCACCCTATGGGCAACTCGCTGCTGAAGGGCATACCCGAACCGCCGCCTGTCTGGTCACCCATAATAGTGACAAGGGGCATCTCCTTCATGTCGCGCACAAAGGTATTGGCTGCGCTGTAACAGGAACGGTTGGTAAGAACCACGCAAGGCTTCTGCCAACGAACACCTTTGCTGGGCGTTATGTATTCAGGCTCCAAGGACGAGAAGTCGTTACGACCTGTTCCTGTCTTATGCGAACGATAACCCACCAGCACCTTCTCGTTGGTAAAACGACTGGCCAACTTTGTCTCGTTGTCGAGGTTGCCGCCTCCATTGCCTCTGATATCCAGGATCATTCCGTTGCACATACGCAAGGAGAAGAACATATCATCCAGATTGCCCTCTCCTATCCCACTCTGGAAACTCTCGTACACCACATAGGCGATGTTATCGGGCAGGATGCGGTATTTCAGTCCTGCTGCCAAGTTATAGTCGGTCTGCAGATAAGCATCACGCAGTTCCTCGTCCAGGTTTAATGGGTAATCCTCCTTCCACGACCAGTTACGTCCCAGGTCCAGGCTGCTGGACAGATTCACATGTCCGTCCTTCAGTTCACCCAGCATCTGGCACAATACCTCGAAGAGCTGGGAGCGTGACATCTTGGGATTCAGGCGGGCGCTGTACTTGGCATGTATGTCGTTCCACGAGATGCCCAGCTCCGCCTCCTTGTAATCCAGGAAGCAGTAACGCTGGTCTATGATGGTCCAGAGGGCATCCAGATTACCCTGAGGTGTCTCGTCATATTCCGACTCCCCTCTCTGGCAGGAACAGAGGCCCAGCACAAAGGCCAGCAGCAAGAGCAGTTTATCTTTCATTACGCTTTAAAATCTTTAAGTACCTGACGTAGCCAATCATAAAGGAGTGGTTAATATCGTGCATGCGGATACCGTTGACATGACTCTGACGGATATCGCCCATATAGCCGAAACGCAGGGAGGCACGGCTGAATTCCAGATCCAGCGTCAGCAGCTGTCTGAAGCTAAGTGCATTGCCAGGATGCGAGAAACATACGTTGTGGTCGCGACTGCCCTCGGAGATATCATAATAGCTCTGTCCGAACTGAGGACTGAACATACAACCCATCAGAGGGAGGTCTGCCTGATAGTTCAGCAGGACAGGCAACTTGCGAATCCTGAACTTGTAGCTACCTCCTGCGGAAGCCGACACATCCAGACCGAATCTGCCCTGAGCAGGATTGTTGGAGTTGCGGGGATTGTAAAGGAAGCCCAGATCTACCCCTAGCAGGCCACCAGCCTTTAGCGAGAGACGGTCGGAGAGTCGCCAATGGTAATGCCAACCAGCATCGTAGGCCAAGCGTCCGCCCCATGCTGTTGCGGTGCGGGCAGGATTCTTGGTATGAGAGTAGGCTCCCTGCATCAGGCTCTGGAACGACACGTTGCCGTCGCCCCACTTGGTAAAGCGTTCCCTCGAAGCCAGGAAACTGAGTTGGTAACCCGTATATTCCATAGGGGAAAGGTAAGTATCCAACTGGTTGCTGTATCCAACGCCAAAGAGCACACCCGCCTGCAAGGGTCTCGAGAGGGAAGCGTCCGCACAATTCTTCTCCCTGCCGCCAACCAAAGCGGTATAATCCTGTGCCACAGCCATCAGCGCAAAGAGGCAAAGGTGTGCAAGAAGAAGTATCCTATTAGTCATCAAACAAATGTAACTGTCCTGTCATCTCGTCAGCCACATCCTGCTGGCTCTTGCCCTCGAAGCCGTCAGCCTCTTCTACTTCCTCAACCTCCTCAGGAACTTCCTCCTCGGCAGGTTCGGCTTCGGGTTCAGGGAAACGTGTGGGCTCCAGTTCTTCAACTTTGGCCACATTATTGGTGGTGACACGCTTACCACGTGCCTTGAAACTCTTGACGGAGATAAACTCCTCGGCATCCACCTCGATGGGCTCGCGGAAGCTGTCGTTGCCTCCCATAGTAACCAACAGACGGGGGAAGGCAACATCCGTAAGGATGAGCATCTCGTTGTCGGGGTTCTCGCCCAGGAAGTTCTGGTGGCGTGTGGTAGCCTCCATGCCGAAACGCTTCACATAGAGGAAGCCGCTCTGGTCCTTATCGAAGAGGGCAACGGTCCAAATCTTATTGGCATTGTACTTCTCTATGCGCAGCAGGTTGTCCTCGAAGTGGTTGTTCAAATCGAAGTTCGTCAGGTAGAAGTCACCGTTCTTCAGAATAACCAGAATCTGGTCGCCACTGTTGAACTCGCCCAGGTAGTTACCCTGCTCGTCGTAGTTCAGACGCTTCACATCGGGGTCGAACCAAACCTTGCGACCACCCAGCGTACTAAGACCGTGACTCTTCAGAGTGATACGGCTGACATCCAGTTTGGTGAGCATGTTACCCATACTCTGACGACCCTTGATAGCCAACTCAGAGAAGTCCTTGTCGAAGAAGACGCGCTTCAGTTTGGGGTTGGGCTTCAGGATAACCTTGATAACTTCAGCCTCGCCGTTGGGGTTGGCAGTAAAGTAGAGCACACGGCTGCCAGGCTTACCCTGAGTCAGGTCGTACTCGCGGTCACGGGTAACGCTGGTCACATTAAATCGCTTGATGTAGCAAGTGCCAGCCTTTCCGTCGCGATACACCACATTATAGATGGTTCGTGAGTCGCTCTTGCGGAAGATAGCCAGATGAATAATCTCGGCTTTCTTCTTCTCAGCCTTGCTGCGCTCCGTCTCGCCCACGAAGAGTTTTTCTGCTATGCGCACCACCTTGTAGGTTCCGTCTTTGTAGAAGATAATCACATCGTCGATATCAGAACAGTTGCAAACGAACTCGTCCTTCTTCAGCGATGTTCCGATGAAGCCTTCCTCGCGATTGATGTACAGCTTCTCGTTAGCCTCTACCACCTTGGCAGCGCTGATATTGTCGAAGTTACGGATCTCTGTCAGACGCGGATGATCCTTGCCGTATTTCTCTTGTATGAAGCGGAACCAGTCGCAGGTAACCTCTACCATATTGGCCAGTTCCTTGTCTATCTGCTCTATCTCGTCCTTGATGCGGGCGATGTTCTCCTCGGCCTTATCCTTGTTGAACTTCAGGATGCGGGCCATCTTAATCTCCATCAGACGCAGGATATCGTCCTTGGTCACCTCGCGTACCATCTTGGGGTACCAGGGAGTCAGACGCTCATCGATCCACTCACAGGCAGCATCCATCGTCTTGGCATTCTCGAATTGCTTATCCTTGTAGATGCGCTCCTCGATGAATATCTGTTCCAAAGAAGCAAAGTGCAAGGCCTCTAACAACTCGCCCTTGCGAATCAGGCGTTCCTTCTTCAGCAGGTTCAGGGTAGTATCTACGTTGCTGCGCAGCACATCGCTGACAGAGAGGAAGCAGGGCTTGCGGTCCTCAATAACGCAACAGTTGGGCGAGATGCTTATCTCGCAATCCGTACAGGCATAGAGGGCATCTATGGTCTTGTCGCTGCTGGCACCAGGAGTCAGGTGGATAAGAATCTCTGCCTTGGCAGCCGTCAGGTCTTCCACGTTACGGATCTTGATCTTACCCTTCTCGTTGGCCTTCAGGATACTCTCGATGAAGGTGCTGGGCTTGCTGGCCGTACCAGTGGTCTTGCCATAGGGAATCTCTGTGATGGCAAGTGTCTTGTTGTCGCGCTTCTCAATCTTGGCACGCACACGCACTACGCCGCCACGCTGTCCGTCGTTGTAACGGGATACGTCTATGCTGCCACCTGTAGGGAAGTCGGGATAGAGGTGGAACTCCTCGCCATGCAGGTACTGGATGGCTGCCTCGCAGATCTCGTTCAGGTTGTGGGGCAGAATCTTACAGTTCAGACCTACGGCAATACCCTCGGCTCCCTGCGCCAACAGCAAGGGGAACTTAACGGGCAGGGCGACAGGCTCCTTGTTACGTCCGTCGTAAGAGAGCTTCCACTCTGTGGTCTTGGGATTGAAGACAACATCCAGGGCAAACTTGCTAAGGCGGGCCTCGATATAACGGCCGGCAGCAGCATCGTCGCCAGTGATGATGTTACCCCAGTTTCCCTGACAGTCAACCAACAGGTCTTTCTGCCCCAATTGCACCAAGGCATCCTTGATACTGGCATCTCCGTGGGGGTGGAACTGCATGGTGTGACCCACGATGTTGGCCACCTTATTGTAGCGGCCATCGTCCATACGCTTCATGGAGTGCATGATACGACGCTGAACGGGTTTGAAGCCGTCGCCGATATGGGGGACTGCTCGTTCCAGAATTACGTAAGAAGCATAATCCAAGAACCAGCTTTGGTACATTTTGTTAAGGTGATGGGTAATCCCATCCGTCATAGAAACATTATCTGTCATTAGAATTTATGCATTATTGCCTGCAAAAATACAAAAAAGTCAGATAAAGTCCAAACCTAATGCCTTTTCTTCTTATATTTTGAATGAATTCTCTTTTCTGAGCACTCTTTCCCTCCCCCATTACCCGTCGTCTGTTAAAGTATGTTATTCTGAATAAGATTTCCCGTTAATTCCGAAGTTTTAAGAGAAATAATAACTACTTTTGCCACAAAATACAAACGATATGAAAAGATTACTCGCATCCTTGTTTCTCGTTATGGCCGTATGCGGCCATATCAGTGCCCAGAACAAACCAGAAAGTGCTCCCAAAGTCATTTCCGTCTTCAATCAGAAAGTCGACTTCAGCAATTATGAAACGTTATACGATTTCAGCTTTGATGTAACGTATACTGGTGCCACCTCTATCACCATAGGTGTAGAACAGGAATACAGTTCATGGTATGATATCATTCATGTTCGCGAGGCATCTCCGGCACATGTCAATCTGACGGCTCTGAGCAGAGGAAACATGGTGTGGGTGGATATCATCGCAGAAAATGAATACGGAAAGGACACACTAACCATAGAACTTCCTGTCATGACAGAGGACAATGCAAACGGATTGACCTACACAGACAAGAGTCCTGCAAAGACAGATCATATAGACATCTACTCCCTAGATGGCCGGTTCATGAAACGTATCAAGAACCTCTCTGAACTATCAAGCTACCACGCATGTACCTTGTTGCTGCAATATTACAACAACAAGAACCAGCTAATCCGTTCCAAGAAGATAAGCCTGAAATAACACTTGTTTAAATATTCCTCCTAGAGGCTACATTAGCACAGCAATATGCCGTTTCTCTGAGAACAACACGGCCTTTTTCTGGTAGCAACATGCCGAGTTGCTGACAGCGATATGCCGTATTACTAATTGTCAGAATCAGAGTACCTTATATTCTTTTCGTAGTTGCCATCCTTATCCCTTGTGACTATCCACTTGCAATATAGTTTCTGTTCACGGATTTCGTCCCATGAGTACCTATGCGCATCGCTCCATTTGATAAGGAAGAAATAACTGGTATCTGTGTTATTGAACAGACGATGTTCATAAATATAACAAAACGAGTCTGGGAATATCGCTTCATAATTATGGATATAGCAGTCAGTCCACCCCCATAAGGTAAGAAGTGTTGTGTCTCCAACTTCACCAGCGGATAAAGGAGGTAATAAGCGATTACATACACTATCAATATCGTCATAATGTGACGCTCCTATAAAAAGCGTGTCACTAGTACAATTCTTGAACCATAATGCAGTGACAGGGTCACATGAAGATAATTGAAATAGCACGAAAATAACAACACCCCATAAAAAACGGATTTTTCTCTTTATATTCATAATTATTATTGTATTAAGAATCGATTCCAGAGATAACTATATGAGATTCTACACATATAAAAAGCTTGATGTTCATGGTACAAATAGAATTGTAGATAACATCTATCACCCCTCGTTAAACATCTCGTCACAAGAATAGACATTGAGCATTGAACCCTGAGCCTTTACCTTCCTTTTACGCCATTGCTGAATCAGGTTGGTGTCAAACCAAAGGATGATGGATTCGCCTTTGTTGCCTGTCTCTAACGTCATTCGATCGTATCGGGATTCTATGAAATCTTGTTGCGTCAGCTTAAACTTCATAATATCACGAAAGATGGCATATTCGTCAGAAATATAAATCACCTTAATGGCATTCTCTTGACTGTAGCCTGTTCCGCTTAACATGATGGCATCCATTATTCTAGCTGCTTTTTGAACATATTTCGCAAAATCGGGGCAATATAATTGACCAGAAAGCGTCACGGCTTTCAGAAGAAGAGAGAACGAAACGGGTGCCTTCTGCAACTCTTTCTCGCAAAGTTCGAGGGCTTCTTTATATTTGCCTTCCTTTATGAGTTTGGATGGTTCAAGCAACATATCTGTTTGGTCTGGATTGTAATCCTTAGTGAAGGCGAAACCGTAATATAGCATGGCAACCTCTTCATCCGTAAGAGACATTGGGGAAGCATGAAACTTTTTCATTAGCTCGTCGTACGCTTGGGCATTCTGTGTTACAAACTCTTCAACCTTTTTGTAATCTATCTGCAATTTCTCTTTCATAGCGAAATCATCCAAAAGATTCATATCTGCCAGAGAGAAATTTGTTCCCATTGATACCTCAGGGCTTTGATTCGCAGGCTCCACCAATATATTCTTCTCCCATCGACCTTTAAAGACATTTCCCTTAGCGTCAGTATATGTTCCTTGTCCAGTGCGCCAACCTTCTACCCATTCGCCTTCGTAACGTTCACCTGCCCATTTAGTTGAGTCGCCCCAAACAATTGTTCCTTTTCCATGCCACTTGCCTTTTACAAAGTCGCCCTCATAAACTGTTCCGTTAGACATTATATATTTCCCTTTCCCCTCAGGAAGCACTTGCCCGTTCTTAAAGAGCGACACTTCTCCCTCGTAATACACTTTACCATCCTTCCGTAATGTTCTTTGAACGTTTCTTCTGACTATAGCCGAAGCCTTCTTAACCCTTTCATCATCCACAGGATTTACGGCCCTATTAGCGGCAAGCTGTTTGGCATCATATGTGTTGCGGTTCAGCGAGAGGACCTCCTTCTCGCTCATAGGAACAAACTTACGGTCCTTGTAATATTGTCCTTTCAGTGTTATCGTTCCATCTTTTTCCAGCAGAAGCTTATACTTAAGTTTTTCAGGATGAATTTTGCTCGTATAGCGCCAAGTCTTATATTTTCCGCTCTTCCATGGGTCATCAACATCCTTGTACTTTACTTCCACAGGATGGGCATATGTCATTTTCCCTGAGGGGCTGAACTGCAGATTATACTCATGATCGCTAACCTTATTATTCTCAGAGATCCAATCAATAAGCACATAAAAGCCAGGAAGGAAGCCCATGCGTCTATGGTTCCTATCCTCGTCGGTTGTACAATAGATACGTACAATTCCAAGGCTTTTATCCGCCTTGTAGTCTAAGGCAAGGATAACATCCTCTGGGTGTGGAGTTCCTTCTTTCTTCTCCCAATGGTAATAATACTTGGTGGTATATGTTTCCTTTGCTCCTACCATGAGAGGCAGCATCAGAAACAGGAAGAATAGTATAGCGTTAAATAACGAACGCATCGTTTTCATAATGCTTGGTCTTGTTTTTCAGATTTACGGCTCCAAAATTACTATTTCTTACTTCATTCTCCTAATAAAAGACGAAAAAAATAACAAAGACAGAGAAAATAATGTTTTTTCTATTAAGCCAAGAAAAACAAACTCCTAGGTTAAAGAATTTTTCCTGCTAAGCCTAGAAGGAAAAATAGGCTGACCGATATCTTTCGGACAGCCTATTCATATCAAGATTGTGGGATTACTTTACAACACAATATGGATTATAATTTGTCAATGTCCAAGCGTTCTAATAATATCTTTTCTCCCGTCAAAGATAATTCAGATTCTAAAAACAGGAAACCTGCCTTCCTTATAAAACGACTCACGTCAAGTGCAGATTTCTTTTGACGTATACATATACTCACTCCATAATCCGTACCATTCTCTTCATGAAGGACGCTCAAATAAAAACATGATTCATTTTGGTTATCTGGTATGGATATCTTGACAACATGCTCGGTTCCTCTTGAAAACAAAGACATATATTTGCCTTGTTGTAGAGGTCTAAATTGCTCGCCATGGGAATCCGATGGAATACACGTGTCATCTGTCGATTCAATATATGGATTTACAAAACCATGACAATAACTCACCCGTTCCTTAATAAGTGTATGATATTGATCATAATAAGTATCACCAGATCTGAAGGGCAAAGGACTATTAGGATAGATTCTCCAAAATTCCTGGGCAGCATAACGCAAATATGCATCATCATCAATATATTTATTTACGATATGCCGAATTATTTCCCTTTTTGTTCTACCATAGACTTCTTGAGAAAGTTGACTCCGTTCATTATCAATTAGCTTATAGAGACCAATGTCTTCAACAAAGAAAAACTCATGGCCTCCCGATAATTCATACAATATATTGTTTAAACACTCCTCACGATAACAATCATTAGAAGGAAAGTCAGGAATCTTATCTAATATAGCACAAGCCTCATTAAATACCGATGCTACCCATTTGATTTGTTTTTCTGTCAGCATTTTATAAATATACAATTGTACAACTCTTATGTTCTATGCAAAAATAGCAACAAAAAAAAACATCTGCAAATATATTAACAAAGCTTTACAAAGAATGATAATACTAAGGCATATTTATTCCCTGCAAACTTATACAAAATAGTTTGCAGGGAATAACAATCATGTGATAACTAAAACATTAAAATGGCACACTCATTACCTTAATAAAACCTTTGTTCATCATTTGATTTGCATTCATATACGAACCTGGAGTAGAATCTAGAAATCTATATTGAACGCCTCCACCGGGGATATTAAACTTAGGAATTGGTGCAACAAGACTCTTTTCAACCTGCAAAGGCTGAGTCAGCTCCCATCTTCCATATGTAACTCCTTTTGCAGGATTATGAAGTAATCCTCTTTCAATATATGAAGTACCTGGTTCACCAAAGAAAGTGCCGCCCTTTAGTTCATTAATCGATGGCGAAAATCTATCAATTACAGTCCCTTTATCTAATGTTACAATTTCTTTCGACCCGTCAACATAATAAGGATTTGGATAATCCGATGTATTTACTGTTTCCGGATAATTTGGCTGGGAACCTTTGGATGGTGTAGAAAGCATTTCTTTCGGCGTTGCAGAAGTATTTGCTGCAGGAGGATTTACTATTGTGTTAACCCTTTCTCTTCCAGTCCAATAACTTGCTCCCTTTAATCCCGCAGCATTTGCCTTGGCAGCTCCCATTAAGCCTCCGTATAAGGCACCGGAAGCAGCACCACTCCATGCACCAGATGATGCACCACTCCAGAAATCCAATCCCTTCAACAAATTATTGCAGCCACCTAAAAGGGCACCGGATAAACTGCCACCCATCGCCCCATAAAGTACTCCAGGAAGGACACCTGCAGGTGCCGCAACAGCTACTGCTGCAGCAATGGTACCAGCAACACCGCCTACTCCGAAGTAAGAACAAAAATCACCTACGTTATGGATATCATCCCAATTGTAAGCCACATTCATTGCCCCTCCTGCCACAAAACCGATTATTAGAGCTGCCACGAACCCAATCTCCCCATTCCTATCTATATACCTATAGGGATTGTTGTTAGCATACACATAAGGATTATAGTCCCATGCACTACCCTCGCTGTTAAGCAGAGGGTCAGGACTTACAAATCTGCCAAGATAGGGGCTGTACAAACGTGCGTTAGCATTTATGAGTCCGAACATCCACAAGTCTTCATGGCCCGTATAGGTTCTGTAGATTGGGCAGTAGGAATTACCGAAGAATTTCACACCAGGCTGGTAGAAATGTGTTTCGTCACCTATGTGGGTTCTCACTCCCCAGGGTGAGTACGAGAACTGAAAATGAGTGACATCGTTGAGCAAAAAAGCATTATGCAAATTTGCAGAATAAAAAGAATGTTATTACCTTTGCTTCCGAAAATCAAGGAAATATGTAGATGGCTTCCAATGATACCATAAATCAGTTTACAGAAAACTTGTTTTGGGACACAGATGTTACAACGTTGGACCTAAATAAGTTTCCAGCCTATATAATCCAGCGGGTTTTGGAGTATGGCGAGATGCAGGACTGGCGCCTTATCAATAAAATCTATGGCATCTCCAAAATCGTTGAGGTCTGTAAAGGCTTGCGTACTCTTGACCCCGTATGTTTATCCTTCATCTGTGCTATTTCCCATACTAAAAAAGAAGACTATAGATGTTATCGTACAAGACAATCCGACCCGACACTCTGGAACTCCTGAAACATTTAATGGCAGAGCCTCTATTCAATGGGACCCGTTTGGTCGGTGGGACAGCCCTTGCCCTACAGTTCGGACATCGTAGTTCCATTGATTTGGATTTGTTCGGCACCATAGAAGAAGACACAGATCTTACAACATCCATTTTGGAGCAAATAGGTCATACCATTCCAGGAAAGTGCACCACGAAGATTAAGACATATCGTGTATGCGGCATTAAAACAGATATTGTCAGTTATGACCGCTATCCCTGGATTGACAATCCAGTTCTTGAAGATGGAATACGTTTAGCATCCCCCAAAGACATTGCTGCAATGAAGGTTAATGCCATTCAAGGTCGTGGTACTCGCAAGGATTTTGTTGACATGTATTTCCTTATCCAACACTACGGCCTGTCACAAGTAATGGCATATTATAAAGAGAAATATCCTGAATACTCAGAATACCGTGCGATGTTAAGTCTAACCTACTTTGAGGATGCAGAACAGAATCCTATGCCGCAAATGTTTATAGATGTTTCCTGGGAAGAAATCAAGCACGGTGTGCTAAAAGCCGTAGAGGAGTACAGCAAACAGTTTATGGTCTAAAGATCAGAGTCCAAGTATCTGATATTCTTGTCGTAGTTGCCATCCTTGTCCCTCGTGACAACCCATTTTCGATATAGCTTGTTTGTAGTTCGCTGATTTTGGTTGTCAGTTTTTACGCCTTACGACTAGAACAAGTTGACGGGGTAATTTGATGCCTAAAGGAGTGAAGGCTGAATGCGGATAGTTTGCACGCTGAATACGCCTCGAATTCAGCGTAAATTCATTGGGTTTGGAGGCTGAATTCTTTTTAGCTTGTTTTTGAGCAAAAATCAACTTGATTTTGGACAAGAATCAAGTTAAATAATTTATTTTGTAAGTTAAATAATTTTGCCGTTGTCTCCTAAATAATTTTGCAATAAGTACGAAAGTGCCACAAGCCTCGTTTTCCTGGTTGAGCCGGCTCGATTGATCAGTTGAGCCGGCTCATTTGATCGTTTGAGCCGGCTCAACTTTTTGGGGCCATTTCAATAAAATTAGGTATAGATGTGCGTTTTGGACTAGAAAAAGTAACTTATCAAGAAGGGAATTCTTCCTTTTTTTAACAAAACAGGCTGACCGATATTTCTTCAGCCAGCCTATTTCATATTATGATTGTGGGATTAGTTTACGACACGGAATGAAAGCAGTCTCATCCTAGGAACTTGCCCCCTTGATTATTCATGCTCATCTGCATTCGCATGTTACTTCTTTTGATTGATGAACTCTTCAAATGGGATTAAACGGAATTCTGTGTCATCGGGAACATCATACGGCCAACAACTTAAGTTATTCAGTAAAAAGATTTTCCCATCTATTACAACACAATACATGTCTCCTGTGCCATAACGAAAGACTTCGTTCGTATAAAGATCTGCTCTATTCCCTCCATTAAAAGCGAAAGAAATCTTATTTTCTGCCACCAAGCGACCTAACTCATCTGCATTATAAATTTTCAGCCAATCTGATGGTTCCACAAATCCGGCTCTTATTTTCCCGACCAGTTTTCCTTCTGGAGTAAACAGAAAGGTATCTGCACTTAAAAGACTTCGGAACCAAGATCTTTTTCGTCTTACACGAAAAAACTGCAGTTTCTTCAGAAACGAATAATCCAGATACTCCTCTTTTGTTATTGAACAATTGGTTTTACTTTCCAACCAAAAGAAGTGCAGTTGTTTTAAGTTTGGATATTTCCTGTAGGCAGGATTCTTCCTCAGCATTCTAAGGTTATATCTTTCCAATTTCTCAATTTCGTCTTTACAAAAGTCTAAACTGTCAATAAAGCATATTCTGTCTTGAGAATAAATTGTCACGCAGAATGCAAATAAACAAAGAAAAATGGAAAGCCTCATATTGCTATATACTGGTAATTGTTTGACATATTTGTTTTGTTAAATATCTTGGGGCAATTGGTTGAGTTTTTCTTTGCCCTGATGCAAAGGTAACACTTTTCATCGACAAACGTTCCGTTGAACTAAGAAAAAGTTGTTTTATAACCTCAAAAAAAAGTTTCTTTAGTTTTTATATTAAAGAAAAAAAATGTAACTTTGTAGTAAAATAACAAGAATATAATGATATGAGTTTTGATATTTGTGTATTTCATGCTTCCGCAGCACCAAGGAATCCAATTGACTTTGTAGAATGGTTTAACCGGACAACAGACTGGGAACTTAACAAAGAATATGACAACGATGCGGTTTGCCGACCCGATTTGAGGGAATGGTATCATTGTATGCTAAAACATTATCCCGCCATGAACGGAAGAGACTGCGAGAGTTCCCGCCAGGCATATCTCATCTCTCATCCAGAAATAGCAGGTGATGATGCAGAGCTGATTGTGGATGATCTGTCAGCAGATTATTGTCTAACTCCGGACTTAATCTATGCGGCATTCAACTGGGATTTTGCAGAAGATGTTTATAAGCTTTCCCGCGATGAAGCTTTCCGATTGGGGCTTGGCTTCTTTGACCTTACTGACAATTGTGTAGAATTTTCTCCAACAGAAACTATACGATTGCCAAACGAAGAAGAAGAAAAGATAGAAGAAAACTTGCAACCCACGGAAACGGCGAATGTTAACACCCCCATTGAGCAAAGTCGTACGCCCCAAGGAATTGAGCACTTTGCCTTTAGGAGTAAAAATATGTACAATGTATTATTCATGTTACCCATCATGATTCTGGTGGCAACTTTTCAGGGTGTAAGACATGGCAATGCCTCAACAGATACACTTGGTGGAATTCTCTACATTGTCGTATTTTCTTGGATATTTCTTGGTGCCATAGTTCTCTTTTTCATGGGAGTTATAGGCAGCCATCGCCTAAAGCATCGCACAGGATGCTATTTCCTGAATGAATTATAAATAATCTACAATAACAAGGGGGCAGACTTTTCGAGTCTGCCCCCTTTGGTTGTTATTGACCGTTTTAATCCACTCGGGGGCTTACTTCATTCCCCGATACTATTCATCCACGATATGAGCAACTTCGAACTTGAATCCTTTTAGGTTGTTCTCCTTTATAAGTTTCATCATGCGATTGGAACAGAAAAATAGGTGTGATGGACGTATTAGTCCTACTCTTCCTCCAACAGTTTGCCTGCTAGCAAAAAAATCCAAGTCTTTCAGTACAGGATTCGACCTCATATAAGCTTCAGACAAAATGTCAGGTATATTGTCTCCATTGGGGCATTCTCCTGATAAATTAAAAGGGTCCTGGCCAAATACAGATTTCTCAGAAAAATCCAGATAGTACTGAGGACGTACTTGATAATAGTTCAATTTCTGGCCCGAATTCGCAGAACTAATCACCGGTTCAAAGTCCAATCCCTTAAGCTTATTGTCCTTAACCATCTTGACAAACCTTTCCGAGACTATCGTCTCATCTCCCCATGCAATAGTTACTGCCATATCCGCTTTAGGAATAGAGCTTCGTCTCAACTTAAGTGGTGACAATTGCTTCGCCCCAGATCCGCATATTGGGCAAGCAGAACTTTCGTCATATATGGTTCCGCACTCCTCACCTGCTGGCTCAAAATGACGAGTCTGGAATATCTGAAACCATTTGGCATTATTTATTTCAGTTTCTGTATAATACCTCTTATACTCATAGTAACTATAGAATATATCGTTATTTTCTAATGCTTTTTTCTGCAATTCTCCAATAGCATCAAATCGAGGATCATTCTTATCTATTCTTATGACCTTGACTGAATCACCAAGGTTTGTACCTTCATCATCCCTGAACAGAAGATGAGCATATTCCATTATAATACGAAATTCAACAAACTCTTTCATATAGAAAATTATTACACAATGCAAATATACGAAAATAATTATTGATTACTTGTTTTTTTATATGAATTTTATTGAGGAAGAGGGTATTTCATATATACTTTTTGCATAATGCCATGTCTAACAGATCCATCCAATATTTTTCTAGTACCATATGGATGAATGCTTCTAAATTCGTTGGTTATCATTTGATGGTATGCTGCATCCAATGGGATTAATTTACCATTAGAGGGTCCTCCCATATATTTTGGATCAACATGATGCAATTGTATATGTCCCGCCTTATTTGGATACCTTGCTTGTGCCTCCTTCAAAAGTTCTAAATAATGTGGGTCACTCTTAGATATATATACCTCACCCGTGAATGTTGTAACAGATTTACCGGTCCTTTCGAGCAAACCTGCGTTACTATGCATAGCCGCACTACTTTGTCTTGCCTGCATTCCTGTTTCTTTAGCCACCTCTGAGGCTTCTGCACTTGGCGTAATTGCTTTTCCTGCCTCTGCCTTGGCCGCCATAGCATCTGGCCCTGTCTTTAATGGCCTATGGCGTGTTTGCATTATCTTTGACAGTTTAAAATCGAACTTATTAGCGATAACTCCCATTCCAACTGTTGCTACGGCAATACCCATATCAATACCCATTTCGCTCCAACTGAAATGGAACGGCGTACCTGTTAATGCGGAATAAGTAAGATTATAAGTTAAATAGCCAGCAGCGGCACCTACAGCAGCACCAATGAATGGTGACGCTTCACCGGCTCCGAGATAAGCGCAGCCTGCTGTTACAGCGCCTCCAACGACAGCTCCAACTCCTATTGATACTCCTGCTGATACATATGTCGCAAAAGCACCACAAGCAAAAGAGCCAACGAATTCAAAAAGGTTATCAATATGATCGAAGTTTGCAGCAGCAAAGGCAAAACCGCCAATCATAACAGGAATCAACAACGGAATCTCTCCATTCCTATCTATATACTTATAGGGATTGTTGTTAGCATACACATAAGGATTATAGTCCCATGCACCACCCTCGCTGTTAAGCAATGGATCAGGACTGACGAAGCGACCAAGATAAGGGCTGTACAGACGGGCGTTGACCTTCGGTCGAGTTTGCTCACACTCGGAAAAGCTCAAACAAGTTTGGCTCTCCTCTCACTTAATCGCAACCTTGGCATTTATCAAGCCGAACATCCACAGGTCTTCATGATGCAAGTAATATGCAGTTTCTCTAAAAGAATAAGGCTGACCGATATTTCTTCGGCCAGCCATTTTTCATATATACAAACGTTCTAAAATCTGACTGTCAATTCTTAAAGATGATGATCTTCTATTATCATGTTATCGGCAATTAAAGATACATTACAGGTATCTTTGATGAAAGGAGTAATATCAAATTCCTCATGCGGTTTATGTACTGGGAATGATTGGAATTCCTCCCTATTCTTTTTGTATAGAATAAGCTTACAATTGGAGTAATGCCGGACGTTTGGGAAAAATATAGTTGCATAGGACTTGTCATACATTAGCATAATGCTAATATAATCATCTTTCACTACAGGTTTTATAGAATCATTTCTTGTATCAATGAGGCTTTGCGGCAATGAGGATTCCTTTATTTTATCAACGTATGGGTCAACAATTGAATAGCAATACTCTAACCTTTCATTCGAAAACTTGAAGAAAAGAATTCGCTCAGTATCATATGTATTCGTATCAACAGGTTTCTTCACACATGTTTTTTCTATTTTCCGGTTAGCATAAAAACCATGTGCATCGCGAATAATCTTTTTATCCAAAATATGTCGTATGATTTCTCTATTTGTTTTGCCATATATCTCATAAAGCATATCGCCATGATCTATATAAGAAACACTAAACAAGCCTCTATCCTTATTACAATAGAACTCACAACTATTAGGCCTATCTCTAAAGAAATCTGCTTCAACTCTGTGTCTTCTCATAAAGGAAGGTTCCAAGTCGGGAATCTTGTCTAAAATATCTTCGGCCATATTAAAAACAGGTACAAGCCATTGTATTTGTTCGTCGGTAAGCATGTCAATTTACAATAAATATATTGGAAAAGTATAACAATTTCTATACAAAGTTCATGAATAATAATGAGTTATACAAGAAATATGCCATAAATATTAAAAGAAAATATATTGTTATTAAATCAGCCCTACAAAAGTAGGGCTGATAAAACTCCAAGTATTTCTTTTTTATATATGTTTAAAAGTGAACCGTTATTATCTTGATATAACCATTGTCCAGCATATACTGAGGAGTCATAAAACCGCCTGTCTCTGGATGAATGAATCTATACTGAACACCACCACCGGGCAAGCCAAACTTTGGGAATGGGGCAGCTATGCTACGCTCTACATCCAAAGGTCTTAACAATTCCCACTGTGCATAGGGAGCGGTCTTGGGATCATACGGTATTGCACGCATATCTACGGAGACACCTGGTTTGGAAAAATACTCCCCACCATGTAACCTATCAAAAGCCGTATCATACTGACCTGGCATAGAATTACAATACCTGTCCACTCTGGTTCCTGGCTCAAGTGTTTCTAGGCTTGTCGTACCAGGAACACGATCTGAAGGTGGCCAATCACCTTTTTGAACTTCCTCTCCATGCTTAAGATATTTAGGACCTGCTTTTGACTCTGCCATGGCAGCCATCTCATCCGGGTTTGTTGCTGTTGGTCTATGACGAGTTTGCATAATCTTTGAGGACTTTGACGCAAGTTTACTAGCGACTGTACATACCCCTACTGTTGCTACGGCAATCCCCATCTCAATCCCCATATCTTTCCAACTGAAGTTGACGGGTGTCCCTGTTAATGCGGAATAAGAAAGATTATAAGTTAAATAGCTAGCAGCAGCACCTGCAGCAGCACCAACGAATGGTGCCGCACCAGCAATGACTGGTGACCCAACAGAGACACCTATAGCACCAACGCCTGCTGTTACAACAGATCCAACGTAAACTCCAACTCCTATTGACAGAGCTGTTGCAACAACACCACATGCTTTTACTGCGGCGTCATTACCATGAAAGTATTGTAAAAACGATAATATGGGGAATATAATAAATTCTCCGTTCCTGTCAATATATTTAAACGGATTGTTATTAGCATATACATAGGGGTTATAGAGTAATGGGCCACCCTCGCTGTTAAGCAGTGGATCTGGGCTAACGAAGCGACCAAGGTAAGGGCTATACAAACGTGCGTTGACCTTCGGTCGAGCTTGCTCACGATGATTTCATCGACCTCGAACGCGACTCGGCCATTAGAGTGCGAGCACTCATGGCTCTCACTGCTTACTCGGTTCGGGATAGCTCAAACGAGTTTGGCTCTCCTCTCACTTAATCGCAACCTTGGCGTTTATCAGGCCGAACATCCACAGGTCTTCATGATGCAAGTAATATGCAGTTTCTCTAAAAGAATAAGGCTGACCGAAATTACTTCAGCCAGCCCATTTCATATCAAGATTGTGGGATTATTTTATAACATGGAATTGATTATTCTTGATCATCAGAATCTGAATACCTTATATTCGTATCGCATGCGCAATTTACGGAGGGTCCAAATCTTACCATGTCCATGTCCATTGCGACAGAGTTTCTTGCTTTCTTCATTTCGCGAGAAAAGAATAGACAACTGACAACTGTAACTACACCCAATATACTGATGTTTCTTCTATTTGTATTCATGATGATTGGTTTTATTTCTTGCTATTGAACAAGCTATCAGTGATGATGAATTCTGTATGTTTCTTATCTGTATTTATGACTTCCTCAACTCCACCTCTTCCCCTATAACATACAGACTTCGTTTTCGTTTCGAATTTGAAGAAACAAGTATCGTTAACAATCAACATTGAATTAAGAACCCAAAATCTTAATTTAAGACTTGATCCTGCATCAATTTCATGAGAAATCGTGTCAGTGTCATGCGAAAATGGATGTTTACCAGAAGCCACCCCCATATGAACCAGTTTAACAGGTGATGACGTTTGATTGCAGAAGTCTACTCCGACGCGCCATGTCCAACAGCATGAACTGAGGAATATGCATGGGCCTAAAAGGAATAATATGTAAAATCTTACAGTTTTACCCAACATATGTGATTCTTTATTTAAATATAAATAATAACAATACAACGAAATATACTAACAAAGAAAAATAATTAATTACAACCTTCCAAACATCTTAACATATATTAACGAAAGAGGATATCTATATTCTATCATGAATGTGTTCTATTCGGTTTACGCTTTAATAAGATTCGCATTATTCCTATATAACAACCTTACCAGTTTTTCTTTTTAGGAGATTTCCCCCTTAATCCTCCATATTTGTTTGCCTCATCCTCAAGAGGACCACGATCGAATCCATAACGCATATACTGGCCTGTAACAGCTCTATAAAATCGTATATAGCCTCCATTTCTCTTCATTTGCTGAAGATGTTTGTTTTCATGTTTTCGAAGCCCTTCTGATTCGAGAGGTTTTGCACCTTTCTCTTCAGTAAAAACATATCTACCGTGAGAAAAGCCACCGCCCTTATTCTCACTTCTCATAACAAGACTTGCAATCCCGCCTTTTCTGTAGACGCCATCGTCACCATAGGAAACAGGTTTTCCGTTTTCGTCTAGTGGTTGATATCCTGCACCAAATACAGCATTATGCGCTACTGTTCTTACGCAGCCACTAAGCGCACCACCAGCTGCACCTTTCAAAACCAAGGAAGGATCATCATGCACAATAGCATTAACGACACCTGACGAAAAACCAGTCACTGCACCTCTAAACGTATTAATCCCAACTTCAGACATAACATTTTTGAATACATTCGTCCCTGAAGGGCTATAGTATGGAAGTTTTGCACCGATAGATGCTCCAATAATCATGCCCGGTATATCTCCAAATGACATACTTTCTCCAAAAATCGCATTTGTAACAGTATTATTCACCATGTTGGACATTATATTCATCGCAAAGTTATTTCCTGCTCCACAACCAATGCCCCCCACTTGAAGGGCAGATGATACGGCAGCCATGCCCATGGATTTAAAGAAATCACCGGCATTCCAATTACCACTAATAGCAGCAGTGACAGAATAGACTGTCGCCTCAACGGCCGCATTAAAGAGAGCATTAAAAGCAAAGTCAAGCAAACATGCAACCAATCCACAGAACTCCCCATTCCTATCTATGTATTTGTACGGGTTATTCCTGGCATATACATAAGGATTGTAATCCCATGCACCACCCTCGCAATTGAGCAATGGGTCTGGGCTGACGAAGCGACCAAGATAGGGGCTGTACAAACGTGCGTTAGCATTCAAGAGACCGAACATCCAAAGGTCTTCATGATGCAAGTAATATGCAGTTTCTCTAAAAGAATAAGGCTGACCGAAATTGCCTCAGCCAGCCTATTCATAATATCAAGATTGTGGGATTACTTTACAACACGGAAGGGATTATTCTTGCTCATCAGAATCCGAATACCTTATATCCGTGTCGTAGTTACCATCCTTATCCCTCGTGACAACCCATTTTCGATATAGCTTGTTCTTACGTATTTCATCCCATGTGTACTTCCTCGCATCACTCCATTTGATAAGGAAGAAATAAGCGGTATCAGTCTTGCGGAGCTTATAATAATTTGTCCAACAAGTAGAGTCTGGAAATATAGCTTCATTATTATGGATGTTTAAGCCATTCACTTCAAGTAACACATAATCATCCATACATCTTGATTGTGAGTAAAGAGGAAACGCTCTATCGTATATACTATCAATATCATTACAATGAGACGGACATATAAATAGGGTATCGTTTGTACAATTTACGAATAATTCGTTTCTTACATAGTCTATTACGACAGGTTCTTTTGCTAAGTCTATTACGATAGTGTCTCCTATTTCGATAGAGTCCCCTATTTCGATAGAGTCACTTTCTTTGTCCATTGCGACAGAGTTTCTTGCTTTCTTCATTTCGCAAGAAAAGAATAGGCAAATAATGAAAAAAAAAAGCCCCAATTATACAGATATTACTATTAGTTTTGTTCATGACATACGTTTTGAATTAAACCGTTTCATATAGATAATAGCTGCTGTTTGATTACATATCAATATGACTAACAAACATGACAACAAGAAGTTTTCGCTTCATTTTCTACAAATTATGTGTATTTTTCGTTCATATTTCACTTTTATGGCTTCAAAATTACTATTTCTTACTTCATTCTCCTAATAAAAGACGAAAAAAATAACAAAGACGGAGAAAATAATGTTTATTCCTATTAAGCCAAGAAAAACAAACTCCTAGGTTAAAGAATTTTTCCTGCTTAACCTAGGAGGAAAAACAGGCTGACCGATATTTCTTCAGCCAGCCTATTCATATCAAGATTGTGAGATTACTTTACAATATGATATGGATTATTCTTGCTCATCAGAATCTGAATATCTTATATTCGTGTCGTAGTTCCCATCCTTATCCCTTGTGACTATCCACCTACGATACAACTTCTGTTCACGGATTTCATCCCATGAGTACCGCTTCGCATCACTCCATTTGATTAGGAAGAAATAAGTGGTATCTGATCTACTGAACAAACCTGCATCAGGTGTTATGCATATGGAGTCAGGATAAACGACATCTCTACTTCCGAAATAAAAATTGCCATTTCCCAACAGAGTATCAGGCCCGCTGTCAGAAAAGGGACTTTCGCCCCATACAACATATTTCACACTATCTATATTATTATAAAGAGACGCACCAATAAACAACGTGTCATTCGTACAATTCTTGAAACATGGAACTCGCATACAAGTGGTACTGGTACACAACAAGAAAGCGATAGCCAAGATCATCCTAAACAAATATTTTATTCTTATATTTGTATTCATAATAACACCTAAATACTTTACTATACAACAATAATATTAGCCTTCTCTTTTATTAACAATCATAACTTTTGGAATGCTGTGGACAACACCATAACCCATATTATACACTTTGCTATTGCAAAAATAGAAAAACCCTTCAAATAACACAAGATTATTCTCTTTTTCTTTCAAAATTTATCAAAATAGAATGGCGCGCTTTCATAATATATTACCATTTCTCAATAAATTACTCACTTAAAAGAGTTAACTCTATTTAAATTCTCGGGACTGATATTAATCGCAGGGTATGCCTCCCTAAAACGCCGACGAAGGCCATACCATTCCTTGCCAAAATATTCTTTAGATAAATAGTTTGCCCATGTTTCCGTCCAGAATTCATAATGGTTTGATGAATGATATCTTGCACTGTTAAAGCTTTCTTTTGCTATCAACCCCCAAAAAGCATTTCTCCCAACCAGACGATATTGAAGTATATGTCCAAATTCATGTTGTAACAAAGCTGTTCCTGCTTCTTTAAACAAAGGAAGTTTACTAGTTAACGTACCTTTTACCGCAAATATTCCAACTTCCGGAATTGTACAAGCCCTCCAATTGTTTTTAATGTGCCCAATCAATCCACTTTCAAAAACAGGCACTTCTTGGAAGTCTCCAACATATTTCCCAACAACTTCCATCAAAGTAAATTCAGAAGGCCAATAACCTGTATAGTGGGATGCACCACTTAAGTTGACTCTTTTTGTTCCCGTAAAGAAATTAGTATTTTTGCGGACTGCATCCATACCGCCCTCCACTCCTCCTAAAAATGCAGAGAAAGCAGTTTGTGTAAAAATACTTCCCAGACTAAATTTACTAAAGTCTCCAGAATATGCAGCGTTCAGTGTTCCCCCGATAGTACTGGAAATATATCCAGTTATAGCGCCTGCAACAGATCCTGCAATAGCACCTGTCGCTCCTAGTCCAAGAGAGACCGCAGCAGACGGGCCGATCCATCCACCCAAGGAACCAGCTCCAGCTCCCGCAAAACCATAAAAGAGAGCATCACCAAAACAATGAATGTTGTCTGAATTTTGCCAGATATTAAATCCTGCACCTAGAACTGCCCCAAAAAGCAGCCATGGGAACTCTCCGTTCCTATCTATGTATTTGTACGGGTTATTCCTTGCATAGATATATGGATTGTAATCAAGTGGCCCACCTTCGCTGTTAAGCAAAGGATCAGGGCTAACAAATCTGCCAAGATAGGGGCTGTACAGACGGGCGTTGGCGTTTATCAGGCCAAACATCCACAGGTCTTCATGCCCTGTATAGGTTCTGTAGAAAGGACCATACCCAGGTTCCTCTCCTGGCTGATAGAAGTAAGTACTATTACCTACTTGATATGTTCTAACTCCCCAAGGTGAATATGAATTCTGGTAATAGTCATCTCGATAATTTACATATAGTAAAGCGCTTCCCAGATTGTCTCTGGTAATAGAAAATATGCTGGTGGTATTATTCTTATCAAAGAGCATGACCGCAGGCGCAGTATAAACATCCCCGTCTGCATAGTACAGATTGGTTTGATGGCCGCTTGCATCTTCAGTCATCTCTACGTTTGGCCCTAAATAATATCTTGTAAAACTAAGAGTGGGGATTCCTGATATCTTCTCGTATACTTTCATCATGATACGGTCTCCGTTCCCATCATAATAGAATTCAGCCTTATACCTATCATTTTCAATGCTTTTGGGCCTTTCTATAGCTTTATAATAGCTGACATGAAGATCTCCATCAAGGAAATTGATGCCTTCCGAAGTCATGTCATCCACTTTAAAACCATTGTATGATAAATTTCCAACGAGTGGTTGATGGGTAATGTTACCCCTCTCGTCATAACTATAGGTATAGTCTCCATATCCTGTCAGTCGATTCATGTTATCATACGTAATTGGAATACCATTCTTGCTAATCATATTCCCCGTATGTATGTCGTATGTATATGTTTCTTTGAGGCCATTTACACAAGTTTCATCATATCGCTCAAATGAAAGCATATGTCCATAGTCATCATACGAGTATAATGTATTGCCCAGAAAATCTTCATGTTCAGTTACATTTCCCCATTTGTCCTGCGTAATCATCTCCCATACAATGGTATCATTCAATTCATCCTTGACTTTGTAACCATTCTCATAGGTGAGGTGCTCTGAAATCTCAAAAGCTTCATCATCATCGCTGGATTTCCAAATTCGACTGTATAAACCACCAACATGGTTGTCAGAATCATAACCAAGAGAGAGATACAAAATTTTATCTTCGTTCGGAATCTTGCTCGGAATGGTATAATTCTTTCCACTTGGTCTTCCATACGAATCATAGCTGTAACTATAATAGTATCCTTCACCCTGCTCTTTAATCAAACGAAATTTCTTATCGTATGTATAAGCAACGGTGTGAGGAGATTCGCCAGCATCAGCCCATGATTTACTGCGTAGTATGCCATACTTATCATAGTTCGTTTCTACTGTGCTACCATCTATAGTTGTTTTCCACAAATAACCATTTTGGTCATACTCATATTGCTTGACAACACCGTTCATGTCAGTTGTTTGAACCAACCTGCCAACGGTATCATATTGATATTGCGCGGTTCCAGCATCACTGATTATGGAAGAAACATTTAAGTCTGCATTGTAGTCATACTTCACACTTCCTGCAGCATCCTCCACCTCGGATATTTTATCTTCCGTGAAATATTTTGTGGTTGTCGTTACACCATCTATACAACTTGTAACTTGCTTGGGACTGTATACCCATGTGTTTGTCTTTCCGTTTGAATCCACTTCACTTATCTTTCGGAATAAAGCATCATAAGTGTATGTAGTACCTTCGGAAGTCTGTTCGTTCTTCTTATGAGGGAATGAAACAAAGCCGAGTTGTCCATTAGGCAGGTAGTGATAATCAGTGTACATAACCGTTCCGTTGGCAAGAGGTGCAGACTCTGCAATCTTTCTTTCCCATGCATCATAATAAGTGGTTATAGGTGTTTTGCCAGTTACAACTTCCTTGATGGAATAGATTCCACCACCGTAGTTGGAAAGTGCCCTTGTAGTCTGGCAAGTTTCTACATTAGTATAACTTCTCGTTTCCCTAAGGAACCCATCGTATGCGTGTCGGGTTGTCACCGCATCATAATCACGAGCAGATAACAAAGTTCCATTTGAGGAGTTATAGGTGTATCTTCTATACAACCCCCTAGAATCATATTCTTTTAATAGTTGTCCCTTATCATTATATTCGTATCTTGTAACAAGGGTGTCCGTAGAATTGTATGCTACGGTATAATGCTGAGTCACCTGGCCGTACTCGTTATAGGAATAGCCGTCTGTGCTTATAATATCTTCTTCATAATAGATTCTTTTACGTGTTTCCTTAAGAACGAGACCAGTAGCGGGATCTCTTTCATAGAGAATATTATCGAGAATAAGATCATCTTCCGTATCAAACGTCAAATTCCCCTTGCCGATTTGGATTTCTTCAGGAAGTCCTTTTATATAGACACCCTGGCGCGGACTTTCCCAGAATGTAGTATAAGTCTCGGTTTGAGTTAAATCATTATAACTCCCTTGAAGGCGGGGGAAACCGTTAATAAATTCCTTACTTTCCTCTCTCTCTGTAAAATCATCAAATGGTTTGTTGGATATGCTATAAGTTTCTTTTGTCTTGTATGACCTGGTAGTTACGTAGTCTAAAGTCGTAGAAATAGTTTTCTGACTGAGGGTGTCCCCACAAGTGTTGCTTTGTATAACTCTCTGAGGAAGCAGAACTTTGTATGTGCTATTTAACTCATTATGGGTTTCAGAAACAACTCCCGCACTGGATTCCGTTCTTATGTCTTTAAATCCCAGGAATCCCTTTCCATGCAAGTGAACCAAACCGTTGGCGTAAGAATAATCTGTAGTACGGCTATCCGTGGGAATCACTTCCGTCCAGGTTTTTACCACGGGTAATCCACCAGCCAAATATATAACAGATTGGGGAAGCGTAGAATTGTCATTTACCTGATACACGTCCTTATCTGTCAGTAAACCGTAGCTAATGCTGTCTTTCGCACCAAGACCATCTGTTACGGATATAATTTTCTGTGTAGATGGTATCATTGTGGTATTCTGCAATAGATTCCATCCCGTAGTTTCCTGACCCAGTCCTTTTCCTTTGTATAGGATTTGAGCCCTTCCTTTCCCTTCGAAATCACCCTGAATTATATGACTACGATTCGGGAATTCATTAGAATCACGCATTCCGTACCCTGATACTATATCAAATGAATACCCATTGAATTTAAGAACATGAACACTCCCACCTTCTTCTTTATGCGGGCGCCCCACTATTGCATCGCTCTTACCATCTCCGTCAATATCCTGTACTATACAGAACAAATCATCCCTTCTTCCTGTAGATTCGTAGGCTCCATTAACAAATAGACCTCTTATTCCATCCCAATGGAAGAGGTTACCTTTTACATTACCCGAATTCATAGCGACCATCCAATGAACTTCTTCAACATCTACAATCAGATCCATAAGACCGTCACCATTGAAATCACCAGTTTCTATAACGTCAAATCCTTTGAAATTTGGATTATAGCACCAAAACTTGTCTTCATCGGAGAAAGTTCCTGCTTTATTAAAGTATATATAGAGTGTATTATAGGTTGTAATCAGCAAATCCGGCATACCATCAGCATTAAAGTCTGCACACCGAATTTTATCTGGAACTCCATTCAAATTCAAATTGAGTGGTGTTGTTGATATTGTGTTTTCCGAAAAATCGATTGTAGCCAAATAAGCTGGGTATTTATTATTTTTCTTCTCCTTTTCTATAACGAAAATATTGTCTACTCCATCCCCGTCTGAATCCACAAACATATAGGCAGGAATCATCTTTTTTTCTGTCGGACGACTTTTCAGAGGAACATTAAACACCCAGTTTTTTTCAGGGAAGATAAAGCACATCTGAGAGCGCAAATAGTCATTTGGATATATTGTACAACAAGGCAGGATCAGAGAGTTTCCTTTCTTTTTATATGCGCGAATGGCATAACTACCATAAGGAACATCAAAAAAGCCCGTATTTAAAAAATAAGAATTTACCCATGCATAACTCTGAGTACCAGGGACCCATTTATTAACATAGAAACCAGTCCTTGTATCATAATTGGAAAATGTTTCCTTTTTGACTTTTATCATTTCCGAAAATCCATCGCCGTCCAGATCCGATGAGAAATAATAATAATCTACCTTATCATCATCTTCTTCTTCATCATCATCTGAGCCTTCTATGTCTCGGCTGCTACAATCCAACCGGAACTCCGATGGCACTTCCCATTCAAAGGTGGTGGAAGGTACTGATGCAGATAAGGTTCCTGTTTCCGTAACGGATGTCAGATGCGAGAATACATCCTCTGTATAATTAAGCGTATATGTCCTATATACATTACCGTCATACTTGCATTCGATGCTCTTAAGACGCTTTTTCAGAAACCGCTGTTCACCAAACATATATACAGGGATGCTATCAGGACGGCTTTCGTAAGTAAAAGAAACCGTACAGTCCACACCTGCCGGCCCGTGTGTGTTACGGCCATAGGTGATGGAGGTGGGATACAGAACGCCCTCCTGAGAATAATTGTATTGGATATAGTTACCCAAAATATCTTCTGCATAGTCAAGGGCCCATTGGTAGGCCTCTCCGTTGCTCAGTGTAAGTCTGCCTGACGAGTTGCCATACTTATAAGTGGTACCGTTTGTGGCTTTAACCTGGAATGTGGCGGGCGTGCCATTGGCGAAGTTAGTTATACTGATAAGATTATATTGTTCGTTCTCCGTTCTGTAGGTGGCATCAGTCTGGCCATTCGGTCCTTCTATCAACAGCAGACGCTGGCCATCAAGGGCAAAGGCATTGTCCTCGCCCGTATATATGGCTTCAGCACGACCGTCGAAATAAACACTCCGTGGAACAATAGAGATAGCAGACAGACCTGATATACTGAATCCCATACCGGCTATTCCATTGCCTGCCTGACTGCTATAGGTCAGTGAAATGGAGGGGGAGAAATCACTCAAACCATTCTGCACCTTAATGGGAATGGTATATGTTGCAGCACCTGTAGGTGATACGGAGAATGATCCCTCGGTCTTGCCCACAAGTACGGCTGCAAATACGACCTGTGGTAATAGCGTTATCGCTAGAAGATATATTATTATGCGTTTCATATGCTCTTAATATGTTTTCATGATTTTACTTTCTGTTACATTCTTGTTCCTGCTATATCTGAACAGGTATGTACCCTTCTTAAAGTCTGAGAGATTAAAAGAAACATCATTTGATTCCAAACGAAGTGACGCAACCAGAAGTCCTCTGTCCGTGTATATATACAGCATATCGCCCTCCTTCACTTCTTCGTTGATTACTACTCGTACATCTGACCACGAGGCGTTTGCCTTGATGTTTATTTGGGTTTCCTCTTCCAGGCTTTTTTCCAAGACTTTCTGATTACGCCTGATGTACGTTCTGACCCTAGATGTGATATTTCCTGCACCGTCGTAGGTGTACAGGTAGTGATCACCACTTGTTTGTGCAAAAGCAATTTGAGAGAACAGAACCCCCAAAAGCAATAGTCTTGTTTTTTTCTTCATTTTTATAATAATTTAAGATGTTGTGCGCAATCTTTGTGTGTTTTATACAAGTTTTTAGGATTAACGGCCGCTAAGGTAGGAGTTTATACAAATTAGTTCAAAATAATATTTTGTATTAATATGGCAAATTCTAAAAATATATACTTAGGTCTATATACCCAAGTGTACAAATGGGGACTTTTTATTAAACTTTAACCATTGAGGGACATGTTTATTCCGCTTGAATAATTAAATTTGCAATATAAATCAAAAAAAATCGCTTAGCACGATGAATGCGCACGATCTTCTCTCTAATAACTCCTCAAGCAAAGGCGAACTGACAGAACCAATGGACATTGAATCCTTGGTTAGCGGAGTGAAAACATACGACAGGCTAAACAATGCCAGCTGTCTGCTACTGGACTTCGATAACCAGCAGATTCTGTATATGAGTCGGAAGCTGTTGTTCCTGGAGAATGCAAAACCCAAGGATAAGAAAAGAGATTGCCCCAATCCCTATTGGTCATATATTCCAGAGGAGCTGTTGGAATACCTGCTGCAGATTAAACGCAGCATTCTGCAACTGCGCCACGAGATAAGTCTGGAGGATTACAAGACGCACATCTGCATAACGGACTTCCCTATTATGGTTGACGGAAGGGAATTCTATATCAGCCAGAAGTTTACACCGTTGGTGGTAGATTCGAAGAGCATCATCAGGATTGGGTTGTTTACCATCACTCCATCAGCCCGCAAGCATATAGAAAGTTCCGTCATAACGGATTCCGGCAAATGTTACCTTTACAATCCTGGCACAAGATTATATAAAAAAGGTGATTACGCTACTCTATTGACTGATACCGAGAAGCGTATCCTGAAATCAGCAGAGATAAGAATGACGAACGAGGAGATTGCAGATTATCATAACGTGAGCCTTTCTGCCGTTAAGGCTAACATAACACGCATATTAAAGAAACTGGCAGTGAAGAAAATTCACGATGCCGTAACCATCGCCAGAAACTACCGAATCATATAAAAACAATTCTGGCTTCCTTTGCAAATAAAAAACAAAAAACGGTACACAAAACTTGTAAACCACAAAGTTGTGTACCGTTATCTTTATTTAGCAGGTTCTACTTATGCTATCTTACCGTTATTCCCCGTGATAGGTGCCAACAAAAAGGATGGTGCCGGTCTTCTCTTCAGTCAAGAGGTAAACAAAAGGATGGTCAGCGATGAAAAATTTTCGATTAGCGGGTATACCGTCTGAAAAGTCCATCACTGTTACGGCACCTGCTTCCGTTCCTTTCTCATCCACCTTGATGCGGGCACACTGAAAAGCATCTGCCAAGCTAAGACCGCGTGGTTTACCATTGCTGAGAACTATTCCACGAAGGTCTCCACTCTTGAACGGCAGCTTCAGTTGTTCAAAAGCATCCAAAAGATTGGTCCTTACTTTAGTTTCATAACGAGGCAAGCGGATTACTACGTCTGAGGCTGTCATCTCCTTTGAGAGGTCAGCGATATGTTCTGAGGTCAACCACGAAAGGATGTCTGCCGTTGTCTTGCCCGTACGTGGTAGCAATATAGTCATGCCGAATGACGAGGGTTCTCCTATACCGAATCCACTTTCGTCGGTCTTTCCGTACGGAAGGCGGACCGCCTGAAAGAGTTCAGACTCAGCGTAATCGAGATATGTTTCATTATACATGCTTTGCACTATCACGTTTTCACCGTTCTCGCATTTGAAGTTGCTTTCTTCAGTCATATCGTGAACAAACGGGAAGAACCAATCTCCCTTAAAATAAATAGCATTGATAAGCAGGCATACGTTATCCTCTGACAACGGTTTGTTAAATACTTCAGGAATAAACCCATCTGTCTGCCTGCTGCACCATGCATTTATCTGGTCAATACCCTCCTGCGTGTCTGTTCCAACTGCCTCGCAATCTGCTTTATAGTTTTCCTGTAACACCTCCCGATAGTCTGGATTAATGCTCAATTCCTTACGGCTGGCATTCAGATAGAAAGCATTGGCAAGGTTGAATTTCACGTTTTCGTCCACACTGGGCAAATAAGCCATCAAGCTGGCCATGAGGTTGTGCAAGGCCTGCGGTTCTTTAGTATCAAACCCCAAAGCCTTAACAATAGAGTCACGCGTTTCACCTTCGGCACCCAGCGCCACCATCGCCAGAGCATAGTCCACACTCAATGGAGAGAGTACCAAACTTTCATTTGGTTTCTGTAATAGACGGAAGAGTTGGAAGGCAAAGTCATTCATCTGGCTCCCCTGCAATAACTGTGTCTCTGTTAGCGGCCAGTTTGCCTGAGGTGTTAGCACAGTAAAGGGTTCTACTGGTGTATTATCATCACCATTCGTAGGTTCCTCATTACTACAACTTGAGAATACATACATTGTGCACATTATGGCACACATAACTGTCAGTTTCTTCATAACACAAAAGATTATCTTTTACCTTACCTTAAATATATATATTCAATGATTATGCTACTCCTTGAAGTTACTCAAGAGAGAAGACAGAGGCTCTGGAATATCATGGCGAATCCAAGTTTCCAATAACCTACCCGACTTTGAATCCATGTATTCCAATGTCATCTTAGAAGGACTCTCGAAGGCAACTTTGTGTTCCACACCGGCCTCTACAAACTCATTATCGGACTTCCACTGGAAGGGTCTAAGATAAGAACGTCCGCCCTGCTCTACATTGTACAGGCTTCCCATGAAGGAGATGCAATCCTTCTCGCCATATATCTTATAAGTGTCTTTTCCTGGGATAGTAGGCTGACCTTGGAGATCAAGTGCCTGTATAGCAACCAGCTTCCACGAGCCCAACAATTTCTCTTTCTTCTTATGATTAGTGGCAACTGCAGAGTAACGACTCAAGAAGTCATCTCCTTTAGCTTTCTTCCAAGTCTCGTTAATCCATACTCCTGGGGGAAAATCATAGAAACCTCTGGAGGTATTGAACCACGTCACAATGAAACTCTCTGAGTCAACGTCCTTCAGCTTAACACAGAAAGGATCGTCAGGATTCGGAGCAGCCTCATAACGCCATATAAACTGGGTAAAAGTATTATCTTGGCTAGGTTGAAGCCACAGGATAAGGACCTTGTCGCTGGAACAACTTCTGTAAGTAGTCGTAGGCAAATCAGAGAGTGTGCGCCCCTGAGACTCTATCGACGTGAGTCTGTATAAACCACGCTCAGGATACAAGGACTGAGCAAATGCTGCTGCGCTCAGAAGTGCAGACATAGTGAATAGAATAATTTTTCTCATTCTTTTTAGGTTATAAAATCGTTTTTTTAGGTTTTTACGCACCAAATATACTACTTTCTTATTTTACTAAACGCACAAAAAAGGAAAAAAGTAACAAAGCAAAAACGAATTTAACAATTTTTAAAAATAGACTCTAGACTTTAGACCTTAGACTTTAGTCAATTTTTATCTTTTCTCTTTTAATTTTTATCTTAAACGAAGTTTTCTTTGTTTTTCGATTCTTGCAAAACATGATGCACCTCAGCATAGTTCAAACAAGTTTGACTCTGCCCTCGGTTTTCAATGTTTTTCTTCTGTTCTGGATGAAATCTCGAAGAGATTGATGGCGTGTCTGTGAGCTTTTATCTGGATGCTTGCATACAAGGAAAAGAACACAGATACACCATCAAAGACGTAGTCTCAGCCTGAGCAGAAGTGTTTTCGGGGTTTTTGTTTTCGTGTTTTTCGTGTCTTTCGATGTTAAATAAAAACTAATTCTCAATTTTCAACTTTCAATTTTCAATTCGAAAAATCTGCGAGATTTGTGTGAGCATTAAAATGTCTAGGACCTAAGGTTTCTTTTGTATTCCGCTCACTAAAAGACTTACGCCTCGAAATTACTCTCGTTCGGAAAAAATCAAATAAATTTGTTTTTTCTCTCACTTATTCGTAATTTTGGGGCGTTTTTACACGAACATGGCAGAAAAAGAAGAAATAAATGAACGCGTGCGCGCTCTGCGCACATATATGCAGAAGAAAGGGCTACAGGCTTTTATCTTCCCCAGCACAGACCCTCATTGCGGCGAATATGTGCCTGAACACTGGATGACCCGCCAGTGGATAAGCGGCTTCGACGGCAGTGCAGGAACAGCAGTCGTTACACTGAAGGATGCTGCCCTATGGACGGACAGTCGTTACTTCTTGGCTGCTGCCGACCAATTGGACGGTACACCCTTCTGCCTAATGAAAGACGGATTAGAGGAAACACCTTCCATCAGCCAATGGCTTGAGAATACAATTCATAATTCACAATTCATAATTCATAATTGCCAAACTAAGGAGGAGGGAATTCATAATTCTCAATTTATAAATTCAAAATCTGAGGAGCAAGGAACCAATAATTTTCAATTCTCAACTTTCAATTTTCAATTAAAAGAGGAATCTCTAAAGGTTGGCATTGACGGTTGGGTGAATACGATGGCTGATGTAAGAGGTCTGATGGCTGAATTGCAAAAAGCTAATCTGCATCTATGCATTGGCGACGACCCTGCTGATGAACTTTGGGAGAATCGTCCCTCTATACCCACCAACCCCATAGAGATACAGCCCCTTGAATATGCAGGCGAGACTTGCCAAAGCAAAATAGCCCGACTGCGAGAGGCTCTGCAACAGACAGGAGCAGAAGGAACCGTCGTCAGTCAGTTGGACGAGATTGCCTGGCTGCTGAACCTGCGCGGCACGGATGTTCACTGCAACCCCGTCTTTGTGGCTTATGTGCTGTTGACGCAAAACGAGATAACTCTTTTTACCAACCCAGAGAAGATAACACCCGAGGTAGCTGCCTACCTCAAGGAAAACAATATAAGCGCCCTACCCTACACTGATATTACCAAGGCGCTGAAGGCTTACAAGGCAGAGACGCTGCTGCTGGATCCCAATACCAGCAACTGGAATCTGCAAGCCTCGCTACCTGAGAGTTGTAAGGTTGTGGAGCATGCTTCATTGATTGCCCCCATGAAGGCCATCAAAAACGAGGCAGAAATCAGAGGCTTCCGCAACGCCATGATTCGCGACGGCGTGGCAATGGTGAAGTTCCTGCGTTGGCTGAAACCTGCTGTAGCAGCAGGCAATGAAACGGAAATCAGCATCGACAAGAAGCTGACAGCCTTACGAGCAGAACAACCGCTCTTCCGCGACATATCCTTCGATACCATTGCAGCATACGGACCTCATGGAGCTATTGTTCACTACGAGGCTACACCTGAAACGGATGTAAAGCTGGAGCCCAAAGGGTTGTTGCTGCTGGACAGCGGTGCCCAATATCAGGACGGCACCACAGACATCACACGTACCATCGCCCTTGGTCCGCTTACCGAAACAGAAAAGCTGGATTATACGCTAGTGCTGAAAGGTCACATCCGTCTGGCACTGACAAAGTTCCCCAAGGGAGCCTGTGGCACCCAGATAGATGCGTTGGCCCGCTACGCCATGTGGCAGCATGGCATCAACTTCCTGCACGGAACAGGTCATGGCGTAGGTTCTTACCTGAATGTGCACGAAGGCCCGCATCAGATACGTATGAACTACAAACCAGCTCCCCTGCTGCCAGGCACAACGGTAACCAACGAGCCAGGCATCTACCGTGCAGGAGAACATGGTGTGCGCATAGAGAATACAATGATAGTGCAGGAATACAAAAAGACGGAGTTCGGAGAGTTCCTTGAGTTAGATGCCCTGACGCTCTGCCCCATAGATACCACTCCCATCATCTGGGAAATGATGCTCCCTGATGAGATTGCATACCTGAATGCCTATCACAAGCGGGTATATGAGGAACTCTCACCCTATCTGAATGAGGAAGAGAGAAAAAGCCTCACCCCAACCCTCTCCAAAGGCGAGGGAGAGAAAACGAAGAATGTTAAATCATAAATAAATCCCTACTCCTATCTCCTCCTCCTTCGGGGGAGGACGGGAGGGGGCCTGAATATGGCTATAATAAAACGACTTGAGGGGATGCCTGCTCCCCGTTTTGGCAAACATTGCTATTTTAGCGAAGGAGCCGTGATAGTAGGCGATGTGGAGATGGGCGACGACTGCACCGTATGGTTCAATGCGGTGATTCGTGGCGATGTTCACTTTGTGAAGATTGGTAATCGTACCAATGTGCAGGACAATTCCTGTATTCACACCCTGAACGGTAAAGCTCCCTGCATCCTGGGCGATGATGTGACTATTGGCCACAGCGTAACCCTGCATGGATGCGAGGTGAAGGACGGCGCCCTGGTAGGAATGGGAGCAACGGTACTGGATCATGCCGTAGTAGGCAAAGGCGCCATCGTGGCCGCAGGCGCTCTGGTGCTGAGCAATACGCAGATCGGAGACGGCGAGTTGTGGGGCGGCGTGCCTGCCAAGTTCATCAAGAAGGTGGATCCCGCTCAGGCGCAAGCGCTGAATAAAACTTACGCTGCACACTACATTGAGTATAGCGACTGGTTCCGTAAAGCAGATTCCAACCCCAAGAGTACCCAAATAGTAACTACGAGCGAGGAGTATGACCCCCTCTCCGACTCCCCCGAGGGGAGGGGTTAGATGAGAGATGATAGATAATAGATGATAGATAATAGATGATTACGCTAACCACTAACCACTAACCGCTAATTAAGAATTATGAATTACAGAAATATCGCCCTGATATTGTGCCTGACGGCATGCTGGGCAATGCAGAGTTGCATTGGTTGCAGTTACAAATACGAGAAGAAGTCCTGGCATAGTACAACCACAAGTTGGACTTGGGCATCGTGGGATAACCCATTACCCATTAAGTTTGGAGATCCCTTCCTGCTGCATGCCAGCGACGGTAAGTATTACATGTACGGCACCTCACTGGAGGATGGCTTCGAAGCTTATGTAAGCGACAGCCTGAGCAACTGGGAACCTTGCGGCAAGGTTTATCAGGGAGGTGGCAAGGATCAGTGGAACGTAAACTGCTTCTGGGCACCCGAGGTATATGAGCGCGACGGCAAATACTATATGTTCTTCAGCGCCAACTACAAAGAGAATCCCACCAACGAGGGAGAGAACTTCAAGATCGGTGTGGCTGTGAGCGACTCACCGGCAGGACCTTTCGAGGATCTCTACGACCGTCCCATCTTTAATCCCGACTATCCCATTATCGATGCCAATGTGTACTTCGATGATGAGACGGGCAAGTGCTACCTATATTTCAGCCGTTGTTGCTACAAGCATAGCGTGGAAAGTGAGATTGCTGCCAAGCTGAAGGCTGAGGGTGTTTATGACAATATAGAAGAGAGCTGGGTTTACGGCGTGGAGATGAAGCCCGACTTCAGCGGTGTGATTGGCGAACCTAAGTTGTTGCTCTGCCCTCCCAAGAAACTGAACGATGCTCAGGCAGAATGGGAAAGTCGTAGCGCCACAAACAAGGAAGTGAACCGCCGTTGGACAGAAGGCAGCTATATCTTCCGCGAAGGAGACACGTATTATATAATGTACAGTGCTAACCACTATGGTGGCGAATACTATGCCGTAGGCTATGCTACCAGCAAGAACCCGCTGGGTCCCTTCAAGAAAGCAGCCAACAACCCGGTACTGCAGAAACATGGGGATGTACTGGGCACAGGCCATTGTATGGTAACTTTCATGCCCGACGGCAAACGCTACTGTGTATATCATGGCCGTATGAGCAATAACCCCAACGAGCGCGTGGTACTGATCGACCCCTTGGAAATCGACGAGGACGGTGTTCTTCGCGTGAAAGGTCCTTCTACAGGCCACCACTGGATTGGAGGAAGCGAAACAACAGAGACTATAACAGAATAACACAATAGTATCAATAACAGAAAAATGAGAAGAAACTTAGAGACAATTTGCATCCACGGCGGATGGAAGCCGACAAAGGGCGAACCTCAGCAGTTGCCTATTTACCAGAGTACAACATTTAAATACGATACCAGCGAGCAGATGGCCCGTCTGTTCGACCTGAAGGACAGCGGTTACTTTTATACTCGTCTGGCCAATCCTACCAACGATGCTGTAGCCAAGAAGATTGCAGCATTGGAAGGTGGTGTGGGTGCTATGCTCACCTCAAGCGGACAGGCTGCCAACTTCTATGCCATCTTCAACATCTGCGAGGCAGGTGATCACTTCATCACCTCCAACAGCATCTATGGCGGTACATATAACCTTTTTGGCGTGACGATGAAGAAGTTGGGCATCGAGTGCACATTCATCGATCCCGACTGGGATGACGAGCGCATCGAGAAGGAGTTCCGTCCCAACACGAAGTGCTTCTTCGGCGAGACCATCAGCAACCCTGGCGGTAACGTATTCGATATCGAGCGCTTTGCCAAAATGGCTCACAAGCACGGTGTACCCCTGATTGTGGACAACACCTTTGCTACACCCATCAACTGCCGTCCCTTCGAGTGGGGTTGCGATATTGTTACCCACAGTACCACCAAGTACATGGACGGACACGCCACTCAGGTGGGTGGTTGTGTAGTAGATAGCGGCAACTTCGACTGGGATGCTCACGCTGACAAGTTCCCTGGCTTGACCACTCCCGATGAGAGCTATCATGGTCTGACCTACACCAAGGCATTTGGTAAAATGGCTTACATGACCAAGCTCGTTGCTCAGTTGATGCGCGACTTGGGTAGCATCCCCGGTCCCCAGAACTCATTCCTTTTGAATCTGGGTCTGGAAACCCTTCACCTGCGTATGCGCCAGCATTGCGCCAACGCTCAGAAGGTAGCCGAATGGTTGGAGAAGAACCCCAAGGTGGGATGGGTAAACTACTGCGGCCTGCCTGGCAACAAATACTACGAGCTGGGACAGAAATACCTGCCCAATGGCTCATGCGGTGTGATTGCCTTCGGTCTGAAGGGTACACGCGAGGATGCCATCAAGTTCATGGATAACCTAGACTTCATCAGCATTGTAACTCATGTGGCTGATGCCCGTACCTGTGTGCTGCATCCTGCCAGTCATACACACCGTCAGCTCAGCGATGAACAGTTGCGCGAGGCTGGTGTAGCTCCTGACTTGGTTCGCCTGTCAGTAGGTATCGAGAACGTAGAAGATATCATAGCCGACCTCGAGCAGGCTATGAACAAGATGGATTAAGATTCATTGGACGTGACAGAAGAAGTATTCAACTACCTGCTTGCAGGTATGGTGGCAATGGGACTGATGGTCTTTATTAGCCTTTATTTTGTAACTGCCGGTTACGGACAGTTCCATACCAAGCAGTGGGGCTGGAGTATCAACAATAAGGTGGGCTGGGTGCTGATGGAGGCACCCGCCTTCCTGACTATGTTAGGCATCTGGTACGCCAGCGGCTGTCAGACAGCAGCTCCGCAGATTGTGTTGTTGGGCTTGTTCCTGTTGCACTACTTCCAGCGCAGTTTCATCTTCCCCTTCCTGATGTCGGGTCATAGCAAAATGCCTGTTACCATCATGCTGTCGGGTGTGACCTTCAACATCATCAACGGCATCATGCAGGGGGGCGGACTCTATTGGTTCCCACAGCAATCGTATCAGCAGGGTTGGGAATACTTCAGCAGTGGAATAGCCATCATCGGCTTGGTAGTCTTCTTTATAGGAATGGCTATCAACCTGCATTCTGATCACGTTATCCGTCATTTACGCAAGCCAGGCGATACCAAGCACTACTTGCCCAAGGATGGTATGTACAACTTTGTCACCAGCGGAAACTATTTTGGAGAACTGCTGGAATGGACAGGTTTTGCCATCGTAGCAGGTTCACCTGCCGCCTGGGTGTTCGTATGGTGGACAGCTGCCAACCTGGTGCCTCGTGCCCATGCCATCAACAAGAAATACCGCAGCGAATTCGGAAACGAAGCCGTAGGAAACAGAAAAAGAATCATACCATTTATATATTAAAGTTGAAAGTATAAAGTTGAGAGTGTAAAGACAGTTATAAGCGGATAGTTAATAGTTGAATGTGTGAAATAATAAACCTTTTAAACTTCAAACTTGAGTGCTGACTCTAAACTCTAAACCCTAAACTCTAAACTAAAATAAATTAGATATGGAAAACAAGATCTTTGAAGAGGCTCATATTGGTCCTCTTACCTTAAGAAACAGAACCATCAGAAGCGCTGCTTTTGAAAGTATGTGTCCTGGCCACAAACCCAGCCAGATGCTATATGACTACCACACAAGTGTTGCTAAGGGCGGTGTGGGAATGACCACTGTTGCCTATGCTGCTGTTACAGAGAGCGGACTGAGCTTTGACCGCCAGTTGGTGATGCGCCCTGAGATTGTTCCCGACCTGCGTCATCTGACAGACGGCATCCATGCGGCAGGTGCCGCTGCAGGCATCCAGTTGGGACACTGCGGTAACATGAGCCACAAGGATATCTGCGGATGTGTTCCCGTCAGCGCCAGCACAGGCTTCAACCTCTACAGCCCCACCCTGGTCCGCGGCTTGCGAGTTGAGGAAATGGCTCCCATGGCCAGGAAATTCGGTGCCGCAGTAAACTTGGCACGTGAGGCTGGATTCGACAGCGTAGAGATTCACTGTGGACACGGCTATCTGATAGATCAGTTCCTGAACCCGTACTTCAATCACCGTCATGACCAATACGGTGGATCACTGGAGAACCGTATGCGCTTTATGACCATGTGTATTGAAGAAGTGATGAAGGCTGCCAAGGACGATATGGCTGTTGTCTGCAAAATGAATATGCGCGACGGTCGTAAGAATGGTATCTCGTTGGAGGAACACAGTATCCCCATCGCTAAGCGTATGCAGGAACTGGGCGTTCATGCCATCGTGCTCAGCGGAGGACTGGTAAGTTGCACACCTATGTATGTAATGCGTGGCGAGATGCCCATCCAGACACTGACACATTATATGGATAAGCCTTGGCTGAAGTACAGTGTTCGTGCCTGCGGTAAATGGATGATTCCTACTGTCAACTACCAGGAGGCTTACTTCCTGGAGGACGCGCTGAAGTTCCGCGAGGCAATGCCCGATATGAAGTTCATCTATGTGGGCGGACTGGTAGCCGGCGACAAGATCAACGAGGTGCTGGGTCATGGATTCGAGGCTGTTCAGATGGCACGTAGCTTGCTCAACGAGCCCGACTTCGTAAACAAACTGAAGGAAGATCCCCACCATCGTTGTGGCTGTAAACACAGCAACTACTGCATAGGACGTATGTACACGCTGGAGATGGCTTGCCATCAGAACCTGCAGGAGGAGATTCCAGAGAAACTACAGAAGGAAATTGCAAGAATAGAAAAAGAACAGAACGCATGAAGAAGGTTGCCATTATAACCGGTGCCAATGGAGGCATGGGCTATGAGGAAGCAAAGGAAGCCTTGTTGCAAGGCTACCATGTTGTTATGGCCTGCTACTGCCCCGCCAGGTCGGAAGCCAGACGACAGCAGATGATTGAGGAGACTGGTTGCTCGGATGTTGAGATTATGGGGCTTGACCTCTCCAATCTGCAATCCGTCCGCGACTTCGTAGATCAGGTAAAGGCCAAGTTCGACCACATAGACATCCTTATGAACAATGCAGGCACTTTGGAAACGGGACTTCACACAACTGTTGACGGCTTGGAACGTACCGTTGCCGTAAACTATGTAGGTCCCTATCTGCTGACCCGCTTACTCATACCCATGATGAATAAGGGCAGCAGGATTGTCAATATGTCCTCTTGTTCATACATATTAGGCAAGCTGACATTCCCCGAGTTCTTTACTCAAGGACGAAAGGGCTTCTGGCAGCGCATTTTGGTTTACAGTAACAGCAAACTGGCCTTTACACTTTTCTCGCTGGAACTGGCAAAGCGAATAAAAGGACAGGGCATTACCGTAAATATCGCCGACCCTGGCGTGGTGAACACCAAGATTATACACTTGCAGAACAAATTGCTGGATCCGCTGGCAGATATCTTCTTCCGTCCCTTTATCCGTTCTCCAAGACAAGGGGCAGACACCGCCATCCATCTGATGTTCGATGCGGAGAAAGAGGGGCAGACGGGGACCTTCTGCAGGTCTAACAAGATAGTAAAATTGGGGGATAAATACGTGCATCACAAACACATGCAGATGCTGTGGAATGAAACGGAAAAAATTGTGCAAAATTTCCTTATATAAATCTTTGAAAAAAATGGTTAAAAACTTTTGCCACAAATGATAATTGCCTTATATTTGCACCCCGAAAACTAAGGATAGCAAATTATGGATGCAAAAGAATCACTCATAAAGATAATAAGATCTCTCATTGAAATAGGCCAGCCCGTATCACGCCAAGTTCTGACCGATTACCTGACAGGCAAGGAAAGCCGCGAAATAGAGGAGTTGGGATTAGACGACAATGAAACATACGGTATTGGCGATGCTCACGAAGAGGATTATTGGACAACAATTATAGATAAAGCATTTGAAAGCGGATACCTGAAAGCAAAACCCTCCAAGAGTGACAAGCTCACAGTATCAAAGGAAGGAAAGAAATTTGCCAAGAAACCTACTCCCTTCATAGTTGATGAAGAAGAGGAAGCTACAGACGAGAACCTCAGCGGATTGAGAGATCTGGAGGACTTGATAGTAGATATCCCAACCGGTGATGCAAACAGCCCCGAGCAGAAAGCATCTACCAAGACAAAACAGCAGATAAAGCTGATTCATGCCATCGACAGGAAGATTGCATTGGATGATTTCGCCGAGAGCGAAAGCATGTCGTTCGACGAGGTGCTGGAAGAGCTGGAGAAACTGATCCGTCAAGGACTGAACGTGGATATCACATACTTCACCAACGAAGTTCTGGGCGAGGAATGTGTTGAGGAACTTGTGGATTATATCTCAAGCCAGAAGAAGTTCAGCATGGAGAAAGCCCTTCAGGAGTACGGAGATGTATATAAAGAGGAGGAGATCCGCCTGGCATACATAGTATATCTTATTCAACAATCGAAATAACATTATATAAATACATACGCGCATGGAAATCTTAAAGTTTAATCCTATCTTCAAGCCCACATTATGGGGTTCTGAGACTTGGGTAGTCTCTGCTGTAAAAGGATCTGAATCAATAGTGTTGAATGGCGAAAACAAAGGTCTTACATTGCCTGAGGTTGTAGAACGCTATGGCGCAGCCTTCCTGGGCAAGAAGAATACCGATAAGTTTGGAAAGGACTTCCCCCTGCTCATCAAGTTCATTGATGCCCGTCAGGACCTCTCTATTCAGGTACACCCCGATGACGAGCTGAGCAAGAAGCGTCACAACAAGATGGGAAAGAACGAGATGTGGTACGTAGTAGATGCAGACCGCGGTAGCCAACTGATTGCAGGCTTCTCTAAGAGAACAGATGTTGCCGACTATGCCAAGAAAGTGGCTGACGGTAGCATAGAGAACGACCTGAACAAGGTTAATGTTGTAGAGGGCGACTGCTTCTATATCCCCGCAGGCAGAGTTCATGGTATTGGTGCCGGTATGGTTATTGCCGAGATTCAGCAGACCAGCGATGTTACCTATCGTATCTATGACTATATGCGTCGTGACCGTGATGGCAATCTGCGTGAGCTTCACACAGAGCAAGCACTGGATGCCATTAACTTCAATGATATTACAGACAACCCCAAGGTAAGCTACAAAGAAGAGAGAGACACGGTAATTCCTCTGGTAACAAGTCCTTTCTTTACCACCAACGAGCTGAAGCTCACAAAGAGTTTTGTAAGAGACTACACTGGCATCGACTCATTCCGTGTTTACATGTGTTTGAGCGGCGAATGCGCATTCCTCTCTCCCGAAGGTCAGGGTATTTTCCTGCACGCAGGCGAGTCTCTGGTGGTTCCTGCCTCTACACCTTCTGTAACTATCGTTCCAGACGAGCAGGCAAAACTGTTGGAGAGCTACGTGGAGTAAGTGAAGAATACAATAAGATTCCGTATTCAATGATAAACTGACGGATAAAAAAGGCCGATGAGAATAATAAAGAAGCTTGACATCTTTATACTTAAGGGGTACCTGCAACTTTTTGCGGGTACGTTCTTCATCTGTCTTTTTATATTCTTAATGCAGTTCGTCTGGAAGTACGTAGATGACTTAGTTGGCAAGGGTCTCACATGGGACATCCTTGCCAAATTCTTTTGGTATTGCGCCCTTACACTGATACCTTTATCCGTTCCTCTGGCGGTCTTATTGGCCAGTCTTATCACCTTCGGAAACTTCGGAGAACGCTTCGAATTACTGGCCATGAAGGCATCCGGAATCCCCTTGATACGCATCCTGGCACCAGTATTTATAGCGGCCCTGCTGATATGCACGGGAAGCTTCTTCTTTCAGAACAATGTCAGTCCCGAAGCTAACAAACAACTCTACTCCCTACTCTGGAGTATGAGACAGAAATCACCCGAGCTGGATATCCCCGAGGGTATCTTCTATAGCGATATTCCGGGGTATAACCTGTTTGTTGAACGCAAGGATGCCGAAACGGGCATGCTGTATGGTGTTATGATTTACACCAACACAGACAACTATGAGGATACCCAGATAGTCATTGCTGATAGCGGCCGTCTGCAGAGCACAGCAGACAAGACGCATCTGAAGCTAACGCTATATGATGGAGAGCGCTTCAAGAACATGAGCAACCAGTCAGGAGCCATGTTGCGAGCCAACATCCCTTATATGAGGGAGTCCTTCATCGAGGAGATTGACTACATTGCCTTCGATAACCAGTTCAACCTTTTTGATGCAAGCCTCTTTGCTGGCAACGCCCAAGCCAAAAACCTGAGGGAAATCTACCGAGGCATCGATTCTTTACGCTCGCGCACCGACAGCATCGGACACAGCATATACGAGAATGCCAAGAACTCCTATCTGGCACGTGAACTATCGTCAGGCAGGAAAGACTCTGCCAAGATTGTCAAGGAGATAGCAGACACCGCTCCCTTCGATACCCTGTTCAACCAACTGAGGGACGATCAGAAGTCCTCGGCATGGAAATATGCCCTCAACCGCACAGAGGCGATGAAAGCAGAATGTGAATTCCGTGCCACCTGCTATACCACAGAGATGAACACCCAACTGCGCCGCCATCTGATGGAGGCACAGAAGAAATATACGCTAAGCCTCTCCTGCCTGCTCTTCTTCTTCATAGGAGCACCATTGGGAGCCATTATCAGGAAGGGAGGCTTGGGCATCCCTGTAGTAGTAAGTGTAGTATTCTTCATCTTCTACTACATCATCAATGTCGCCGGTGAGAATAATGCTAAGATTGGTGCATGGGATGCATACTTCGGAGAGTGGCTTAGCAGTATGGTGCTGCTGCCCATTGGCGGATGGCTCACCTATAAGGCCAACTCGGACAGCGTTGTATTCGATATGGAAGGATACAAGAAATTCTTCATGAAGTTGTTAGGACTCCGCATCTCGAGGAAGCTCAACCGCAAGGAGGTTATCATCTACGACCCCGATTACCCTAAATGCCAGAAAGAGATGCAGCAGCTGATGGATGACTGCAAGGCATATTCCGATAGTCACTTCCTGCTGATGATGCCATCCTATTGGCACATCTTCTTCCAATATCAGGAAGATACAACGGTCATAGGAATCAGCGAGAGACTGGAAGCATTGATAGATGAGCTGCACAACAGCAAGAGCAATCTCATCATTGGCCTGCTGAACATGCTGCCATTTATCATCCCAGATGCACATACCCGCCCCTTCAGGAATCCCAGACGCAACAAGTGGGCAGGCATCTTCCTCCCAGTAGGAATACTCCTCTGGCTAAGAATATGGAGATATCGCCTGCGCCTAAGCCGTGACCTGGATAAAGTACAAGAGGTAGGAGAGGTGATAATAAAAAAGATAAAAGAGATCGAATAAGAGAGAAAAGATAAAAGATAAAAGTGAGATCAAGGGCCGCAAAGGTTGTCGAAATTTCGCAATATCGATAAATCGTAATAACGAGGGCGGCCCCTAAAAAATATGAATTATGAACGCCAAAGGGGGCTCGATCTAAAACGAGAACGAAGTGGCAATTATGAATTATGAATTATGAATTGTGAATTTAAATTAAGCACCATAGAGGAAGCTTTGGAGGATTTCCGTCAGGGTAAATTCGTGATAGTAGTTGATGATGAGGATCGCGAAAACGAAGGCGACTTCATCACAGCTGCCGAGATGATTACACCTGAGAAGGTGAACTTTATGCTACGTAACGGACGCGGCGTGCTATGCGCACCTATTACGATAAGCCGCGCCAAAGAATTGGAACTGGACCATCAGGTACAGGACAACACCAGCATGCTGGGTACGCCCTTTACCGTAACAGTAGATTTATTAGAGGGTTGCACCACTGGTGTCAGCACTCACGATCGTGCTGCAACCATCCGTGCCTTGGCCGACCCGAACCGCAAGCCTTCTGACTTCGGTCGTCCAGGACATATCAATCCTCTTTATGCTCAGGACAAAGGCGTGTTGCGTCGTGCCGGACATACCGAGGCTGCCGTTGATCTGGCTCGTCTTTCAGGACTTCAGCCTGCAGCAGCATTGATAGAGATCCTTAACGAGGACGGCACCATGGCCCGTATGCCTCAGTTGCAAGAGGTTGCCAAGGAACACGGACTGAAGATTATCTCTATCCGCGACCTGATAGCTTATCGCCTTCAGCAGGAATCCCTTGTAGAGAAAGGTGTAGAAGCAGAGCTGCCCACAGCATATGGCAACTTCCACATCATCCCCTTCCGCCAGAAGAGCAACGGCTTGGAACATGTGGTACTGTACAAAGGCAAGTGGAATCCTAACGAACCTATTCTAGTACGTATGCATAGCAGTTGTGCGACTGGCGACATCTTCGGCAGTTGCCGTTGCGACTGCGGCGAGCAACTTCACCGTGCCATGCAGATGATAGAGAAGGAAGGCAAGGGGATGGTAGTCTATCTGAATCAGGAAGGCCGAGGCATCGGTCTGATGAACAAGATTGCTGCCTATAAGTTGCAGGAGGAAGGTGACGACACCGTTGATGCCAACATCCACCTTGGCTTCCAGCCCGACGAACGTGAGTATGGTGTAGGTGCACAGATTCTGCAGGAGATGGGTGTCAGCAAGATACGCCTTATCACTAACAATCCTGTGAAGCGTGTTGGACTGGAGAGCTATGGTCTGGAGATTGTAGAGAACATCCCCATCATTATCGAACCCAACAAGTACAACCGCCGCTACCTGGAAACCAAGAGAATAAGGATGGGACACAAGCTATAGCAATTCAAAATTATAAAATTCAAAAATCAAAATTGCCAACCATAAACTGTAAACAGTAAACGGAAAACGGTAAACAAAAAACAGCAAACAATAAACCTAAATAAATATGAATACATTATCCGACAGATTGAACCGATTGGCACCCAGTGCCACTCTGGCAATGAGTCAGCGCAGCAGCGAGCTGAAGGCTCAGGGCGTTGATGTTATTAACATGAGCGTGGGCGAACCCGACTTCAATACACCCGACCACATTAAGGCTGCCGCCATTAAGGCTGTAGAGGACAACTGGAGTCGTTACTCTCCCGTTCCTGGTTACCCCGAACTGAAGAAGGCCATCGTTAACAAGCTGAAGAACGAGAATGGTCTGGACTATGCTCCCAGCCAGATTCTCTGTAGCAACGGTGCCAAGCAGAGTGTCTGCAACACCATCATGGCATTGGTAAATGCTGGTGACGAGGTTATCATCCCCGCTCCCTACTGGGTAAGCTATCCTCAGATGGTATTGCTGGCAGAGGGAACTCCCGTCTTCGTAGAGGCTACCATCGAGCAGGACTTCAAGATTACACCCGCTCAGTTGGAGGCAGCTATCACTCCTAAGACAAAGGCTCTTATCCTTTGCTCTCCCAGCAACCCCACAGGTTCTGTATATAGCAAGGCTGAGTTGGAGGCCCTGAAGAACGTTCTGCTGAAGTACCCCAACGTGATTGTGGTTGCTGACGAGATTTACGAGCACATCAACTACGTTGGCGAGCATGCCAGCATGGCTCAGTTCGCCGACATCAAGGACCGCGTTGTAATCATCAACGGTGTCTCTAAGGCTTATGCCATGACTGGTTGGCGTATCGGTTTCATTGCTGCCCCCGATTGGATTGTAAAGGGCTGTAACAAGCTGCAGGGTCAGTACACCAGTGGTCCCTGTTCAGTTAGCCAGAAAGCTGCCGAGGCTGCTTTCGCTGGCGACCAGCAGTGTGTAGAGGATATGCGTCAGGCTTTCGAGCGTCGTAAGAACCTGATTGTAAAGTTGGCAAAGGAGATTCCCGGCCTGGAGGTGAATGATCCTCAGGGTGCCTTCTACCTGTTCCCCAAGTGCAGCAGTTTCTTCGGCAAGAAGGATGGCGACCGTGTCATCAACAACAGCACCGACTTGGCCATGTACCTCCTGGAGGTTGGTCATGTTGCAACCGTAGGTGGTGATGCCTTTGGTAGCCCCGAGTGCTTCCGCATGAGCTATGCTACCAGCGACGAGAACATAGTAGAGGCTATGAAGCGTATCAAGGAAACCCTTGCCCGCCTGAAGTAAATTCTATATACCTTATATATAATAAAGGGGAGCGTTTGGCTCCCCTTTATTATTTTAAGACAAATAAGTGGTACATCTGCAATTTCAGCCCCCTCGGGGTTACACGTGCAGCCTCTGGAGGCTGCAAATGCTGCTTGCCTAAGGGGAAAGAAGAGAAACGGCGTATCGCTATCAGAGAAAGGCCGTTTCATTGACAGCAAAACGGCATGTTACTGATAGCTTAATTACAAATCACTTTTAACTTGATTTTACTGCAAAAGTAACTTGAAAAAAAAATTATTCAAGTTGATTATTCCTCACTATGAATAAACCCGATTTTACCAACAAGATGCCGATTGGTGACCCTGAAAGTCCTCGGCACATAAATACCATAGGGACAAAAATAATTCGATAATAACTTGAAATTAGGAAAAAAAAGGTAACTTTGTAGGCAGAAACATATTCAGAAGACTGATATCATGAACCCAAAGAATCTGTTTGTATCATCTATAATACAGAGGATAAAGCAAGTCTCAGTAATCATAGCATGCTGTATGCTCTGGCTTACCGCCACGGCACAAAAGACAGTCTCGGGCACTGTGGAGGATTCTTCCGGCGAACCGCTGATTGGCGCTAACGTAACCATAAAGGGAACCTCCAACGGCGCCATCACAGATATAGACGGAAAGTTCTGCTTGTCAAATGTCCCCTACACTGCCGACCTTACTTTCTCCTATATAGGCTTTCAGACAAAAACGGTGGGAACAACGCCGAACGATTCGATAGTCAATATCGTATTGGAAGAGGAGAACACCTTTCTGGACGAGGTGGTTGTGATAGGATACGGCACCATGCGCAGGAAAGACCTGACAGGTGCTGTGGCATCCGTCAGCGGCGATAAGCTGGCAGCCAACCCGGTGCCTAATGTCATGCAGGCCCTGGAGGGACAACTGCCCGGCGTAAACGTAATGTCACAGGACGGCAGGCCAGGGGCCACAATATCCTTGCATGTTCGCGGCGGCGGTTCTATCACACAGTCTAATGATCCACTTTACATCGTTGACGGTGTACAGGTAAACGATATCAGTGACATACCGGTTGACAATATTGAGACCATTGACGTGCTCAAAGACGGAGCCTCTACAGCCATATACGGAGCAAGAGGTGCCAACGGTGTCATTCTGGTGACAACAAAAGGCGCTGACGGCAAAGGACCTGTCAAGGTGAAGTATAATATGTACTATCAGCTGAAGAAAGCCGCCAGAACGCCCGACGTTATGGATGCCTACAGCTATGTGCTGAACAACTGGAGCTATGCCACAGCCTACGGCAACAATGAGCAGAAGGGCATTGAGGAGTACTTCGGTCTGGGCCCGGAGTATGGCAACCACCTGAACGACTACCGTAACATGAAGGTACACAACTATGTTGACGATGTACTGCGAAGTGCCAGCTCGTGGTCGCACGACCTTTCGCTTTCGGGAGGCAACCAGAAGACCAGATACTATGCCGCGGCGAACTACATGAGCGATGACGGAATACGCATCAAGTCGGACTTCCGCCGATGGAATGCCAACTTCAAGATTTCGCAGCAGATTACCCGAAGACTGACCTTTGACGCCGACCTCCGATATGTGGAGACAATGCATAACGGCGCCAACTTCGACTATGCGGCGGGAAACTTTGTATACGGCTACAGGCCCATAGACAAGCCGCTGGGAAATGACGACCCATCGCTGCTGTCTATGGGGAGCCCCAGTGTAGAGCAGATATTCAGTCCGCTTGCCATCATTGATAACTATACAAACGAGACAAAACGACAGCGGCTGCGCGGAACAGGCGTACTGACATGGAACATTCTGAAGGGCCTGGTTGCCAAAACCGAGCTTACACTGGGACGTTACTGGGACAAAACAAGATACTGGGATGCCGGCAACGCCATCAACCCCTATAACCAGGCTCAGCTGACACAGGGCAGCGGCTACAATATACGATGGGCCACAACCCTGAACTATGAGGTGCAGGGGTTGGGGGATAATCACCGCCTGACACTGTTAGCGGGCAACGAGGTATTGGCAAGCAATAAGGAAACAAACTATATGACAGGAGCCGGGTTCCCGAGGAATTTCGACATGGACAGAGCCTTCGGACTCATACAGATGTATAACATGAACGACGAATACATTGAACAGACAAAGAAACTGTCCGACATCTTCAACAACGTGGGAGAGCCCAGGCATACCCTCTCGTGGTTCGGCAGGGCAAACTACACATTCATGGAGAGATACCTGTTAACTGCCACCTTCCGCGCCGACGGCAGCTCGAATTTCGCTCCACAGAACCACTGGGGCTTCTTCCCGTCTGTAGCCGCGGGATGGCGCCTCTCGGAGGAGCCTTTCATGGCAGGAACACGTAAGTGGCTTGACAACCTGAAGCTGAGACTTTCCTACGGAACATCCGGTAATGACGACATCGATGCCAGCCTGTGGAAGGAATACTGGATACCCGAGATAACATGGAACGGGAACGAACGTGCCATCACATTCAAACCGGGTGACATTCTGGCCAACCCCGGTCTGAAATGGGAAACCACCATCTCGCGCAACCTAGGTATAGACTATAGCCTGTGGAGGGGGAAAGTACACGGAGGGATAGAACTGTACTGGAATACCACAAAGGACATCCTGATGCGTGTTCCCGTAGATGAGACAACGGGGCACAGTTTCCAGTACCAGAACGTAGGCAGGACATCCAACAAGGGTGTGGAGTTCTCTGTCTTCTATGACATAATACGCACAAGAAAGGTTAATCTTAGCCTGAGCGCTACCTATAACTATAATAAGAATAAGGTGGAGAAAGTGACTGACGGCGTAAACGCAGACACCAACACAGACTGGGCACCCTCAGTAAAGCTGCCGCACAACGATTATATCATCCGCGAAGGCGAACCCGTAGGAACCATCTGCGGATACAAGGCAAACGGATTCTATACGGTGGACGACTTCACGGTCTCAGACGGTGTGTGGACATTAAAACCCGGCATACCGGACATCAGCGGAATCGGCAACTATTCCGGCGGGCAATACTATAACCGCCCACAGGGACAGACAGCATTCCCCGGGGTTACAAAATATGAGGACATGAACCACGACGGTGTGGTTAACGAAGAGGATGTATGCATTATAGGTCATACCCAGCCCCAGCACACAGGAGGCTTTAACATCAATGCCAGCTACAAGGGCTTTGACGCATCCGTAGGCTTTACCTACCAGATAGGCGGAGACGTTTACAACGCCAATGCCATGTACTCGATGATGGGAAACAAGAATGCCAGCTACGGATGGAACCGCCTTGGATATATCAGCAACTGCTGGAGAATCTACGATACCGATGCCCGGGGCAACCTGGTACCCGTAACAGACCCGTCGGCCCTGGCCGCCCTGAACGCAAATGCCAGGTACGCCCTGCCCTACTGCGAGTACGGCGTGGTATCGTCCCAGTTTGTAGAGGACGCCTCTTATCTGCGCCTCAACACCCTGACCATCGGCTATACGCTGCCGCAGACACTTACCCGGAAAGCCGGTATCAGCAAGTTGCGTGTTTACTTTACGGGCGGCAACCTGTTCTGTCTGACAGGCTACAGCGGCAGCGACCCCGATGTGAATACCCGGCCAGAGGGTATAAACGGATTCCCCCTACCCAACTACGACTGGAACGCGTATCCGCGCGCCCGTACCTTTACCTTCGGACTTAATGTTGTTTTTTAAAGATATGAGGAAGAAAATATACACTATACTCTGCGGAGCAGCCATAATACCCCTGACCCTCTCATGCGGTGATTTCCTGGATACGTCATCATCATCGAAAACAGATGCCGAGTTTGTCTTCTCCAATGACGAGACAACACGCGCCGCACTGGAAAGCGCTTATGCCAACTGGATTGATGTTGCCCGGAACAAAGTCTTTGGCGATGGGCTGTTCTACGCATCCGACATGGCCGGCTCTGACATCGAACGCCACCCGGAGAGGTTTGAGTCACAGACAGGAAGACATTACCCGGAGTGTTTCTACCAGAACGGGAAATTCGCGGGTAGCTATGCTCTGTTGAGCTACCAGAAAGAAAACGAGACCTATGCCCTGCTCTACTCCATCATTACCAAGGCCAATACCATAATATCGGTGATTCAGCGTTCTGAGGTGTTCCCCGAGATGGTGGCAGAGGGAAAGGCATGTACCAAGGGACAACTCTATGGCGAAGCCGTGGCCCTTAAGGCAACCGCCTATCGCGAACTGCTGAAATACTTTGGCGATGTACCATACATCAGCGGAAAGGATACAGACTCGGGTAAACTCTGTAGCAGAGACTCCATCTATGATGTCATACTTGAAGAACTACAGCAGGCAGCACCGCTTATGTACCGCGTGGGGGATACAATGGGAAGAAAAGGAAAAAACTACTTCTCGCGTACTTACGTAGAGGGACTCATAGGCCGTATTGCACTGGAGGCAGGCGGATATCAAACACGGCGCGGAGATATTGTCAGAACTGACGGAAAGGGAAATCCGCTCACCTTCGAGGTGACGGGCAGGGAGAATAACGGTGCCGCCTATGGCCGCAGGTCCGACTACCTCAAGTTCTACGCAATGGCCCGAGCGTACTTTAAGGCTGTAATAGACAACCCCGGCTCTGCCGTTTTCCACACCACAGACCCGCGTTTGCCGGAAAACGGGCGGATCTATGGCAATGCCTACCAGTACTTCTTCCAGCAGATGCACGATAGCGACAACGACTTTGCCGACGAATCCATCTACGAGGTGCCCATACCACAGGGTGAGGGGAATGATCCGCGTCCGTACTCATTCGGGCGCCCCACAACAGCTGCCCTTTCCAATAACTATCCCTGCAAGAACTATGGTCAGTGCCGCATCAATCCCGCCTTCTACTATGGCATGTTTGATCCGCAGGATATGCGTCGGGATGTTTCCTGCACAGTAACGGCAACGAACGGCTCTTACGGCACGGAGATCCTGATTCCCTTCACACCCGGCTCACAAGGAAACGGAGGAGGTATCTCGTGCAACAAGTGGGACGAGAGCCGCCAGAAGAGAGTGTGGACAGCCAACAGTCGCAAATCAGGCATAAACGGTCCGTATATGCGCATTTCCGAGATTTTCCTGGGCTATGCCGAGGCATGCGCAGTCTTAGGGGACGAGCCGGAGGCAAAGAAATATCTCTCCCTTATCCGCGAACGTGCTTTCCCCGCAGGAAAGGCTGACGTGGACGGGTTTATCGCCCGGGAGGGCTCGTTGCTGAAGGCTATTATAGATGAACGCGGTTTTGAGTTTGCTGGCGAGGGCGACCGTCGCACGGTGCTTATCCGTACGGGACTTATCGGCGAAAAGATAAAGGCTATAAAGGAGTTGACCAAGGAAATGCTGGACGGCCTGCAGACCAACGGCTACTATCAGTTCGACAACGGTAACGTGATCTCCACGAAGGTTTACACCAAGATTGCGGATGCCAAAGCTGCCAGGGGACATCGCCTTACCGCTCAATGCCCTCCTGATAGCGAGGATGACCCTATCCTGTACCCCTCATGGCGAGGTGTTAATGACGACTGGACATCATACGGCCTGAACTACGAAGGCAATACCAGGACTAACCTGGCTATCAGGGGGCTCTTTAAGAGACTCAGCGATGAAGAAGTGACGGCCCTGCTTGCGGATGGATACAAGGCAGAGAACTGGGGGCAGACACTCCTGGACTTTGCCGACGAATACCTCAAGTACCTGTTCTACGATTACGACTACGTGTCGGCTCCCATCCACTACTGGCCCTTTACACCTAATGTGCTGAGCAACGGAGGATTCAGCAACGGCTACGGCTTCAAGCAGCAATAAAGAGGTTCCACGCTTCTACTCGAAGTAGAAGGTGAGGACAATCATCTTGGAGTGACCGCCATCTATGCTTTGTGTGAACTTATGCAAGGTGGTGTCTATCAGGTCTGAGCGATCCTTCTGGATAATGTCCATCAAGCCGAAGCAGAACTTCAGCTCAGGATTCAGTTTGAAGAAAGGCAGATAGATGTCGCATCCCATTCCCACCTCAATATAACAGTCAAAGGGTTTCAGCCTAAGTGCCCCATGCTTACGCGCCGTCAGATCCACAGTAGGATTAAGACCGGCTATCAGATAAGGTCGGAAATTGTTGTAACGCGGAGCGGCAAACTTTATGTCAATGGGCAAGGACAGGTAACAGCTCTTGATGTTCTGCGTAGTATCCCTGCTGCTTACCTGCTCGTGAAACACCAGGTGCTTCTGACCAAAGTGTATCGTGGGAGAGAATCGCAGGGCAAAATGGTTATTTAGACGCAGTTCGCCCAGCACACCAACGGTAAAGCCGGGATTATAGTTATTGACATCGGCATACCATTCCTCCCCTTCCGGAGTTATATAGCCATTGTTACTTAATTCCAGATCCTGCAGATGGAATCCAAGTAGGAAACCATAATGCAACTTGCGCTGATCCAGGTAAGGACGGTTCATTACCTTACGCGGTTGAGCCACCGCTCCGCAAACACAGCAGAGCGCCATCAACGCCAAAACCAAAACTCTAATACGTATTTTCATCATGAAAATAACGTAAAAACACATCACTTTATTGCATAAATCACTATTTTTGATGATAAAGTAAAAAAAAAGAATACTAACATAGTGCAGGAATCACCATTTTTAATTACCTTTGCCAAAGATTAATTCATAATTCTC
>CAMOMP010000011.1:0-63271 GCA_946619915.1 uncultured Prevotellaceae bacterium
GATGTGGCCAAACGATATAATGTGCGTAACATCACCGATCTTAACAACCTGGCCATGTATCTGGTGTCGAATTTCTGTAATCCATTGAGTGCCAACGAACTGGCAGAAGAGTTGGGCTTCTCGAGTGTCAACACCACCAAGAAGTTCATGGATTATCTGCACGAACCATACCTGTTCTACTATCTGTCGCGCTACAACAATAAGCTGAAGCTGATGAACAAGGCTCCGCGCAAGGTTTATGTGGTCGATAACGGTTTTGTCATGGCCAAGGCCTTTGCTGTGAGTGAGAACCTGGGACGCTTGCTCGAAAATCAGGTGTTTATCGAGCTGATACGTCGAGGATACGATACCGACAAGAGCCTGTTCTATTATCGTTCGCGCAACGACAAGGAGGTGGATTTTGTGCTGCGCAAGGGGACACATATAGAGCGTCTGGTGCAGGTATGCTACGACATGAGTAGCCCCAAGACCGAGAAACGCGAGGTTGATAGCATTGTTGAATGTGCAAGTGAGCTGAAGTGCAACAACCTGACCATCGTAACCTACGACGAAGAGCGCACCATAGAGAAGGATGGCTATACGATAGCCGTAGTGCCAGTATCGAAGTTATAACATTACTTTTTGATAGATAATAGATGTAAGAAGTAAGAGGGAAGATGTAAGATGTTCGCTAACCGCTAACCGCTATTAGTTTCAGGTTTCAAGTTTCAGGTTCCAAGTTTCAAGTAATTATGAATTGTGAATTATGAATTGACTAGAGCCTAAAGTCTAAAGTCTAAGGTCTAAAGTCTAATTCATAATTTTTATCTCAAATTCTTTTTTTGTATCTTTGCAAACAGAACGCGACGAAAACGTTGTAAGAGCGTATGGAAGATAAGAAAATAAAGCAACAATATCTGGACTTTGACGAGTACATTCGCCAAGGAGAACCCGGCAAGAAGGAAAAGGCCAGTTATTGGCAGACGGCTATCGGCCTGCAGGCTGTGGATGGATTGAAAGTATCTGACTACCTGCAAGATACGGCTCGTAAGCACATCGAGGGTGATATCACCATCGACGAGGCTCGCGAGCTGGTAAACCAGTACTATGTCACCAAGACTGCCCACGATGCCAACGATGACGACAAGGAAGAGGCCGACCGTGTCTCGTCGAACATCGTCAAGGTTCTGTCGAGTCCTACCTTTGACTTCACCACAGGTGGCTACCAATCGGTGCATCGTCGTGTTTTCGAGGACGTGATGAAACATGCTGGCGAGTTCCGCACTTACGACATCACTAAAAAGGAATGGGTGCTGGAAGGTGATACGGTGCTCTATCTGAACTGGGAAGACCTGCGTCGAGCTATTGACTATGACCTGGAGCAGGAACGTGCATACACTTACAACGGAAAGAGCCATGACGAAATGATAAGCCATCTGACGCGATTCGTGTCGGGCTTGTGGCAGATTCATGCTTTTGCGGAAGGTAACACCCGCACTACTGCCGTCTTTACCATCCAATATCTGCGCTCTCTGGGGTATGATGTGGATAATGACCAGTTTGCTCGTCATTCCTGGTATTTCCGCAATGCGCTGGTACGTGCCAACTATCGTAACGTTGCAAAGGGAATAGACTATTCGCCCGTCTATCTGGAGCGTTTCTTCCGTAACCTGCTGCTGGGTGAACAATGGGATCTACGTAACCGCTATCTGCATATCAATCCTACGGAAGAATGGAAGGTACAACCTAATCTGGCAGATTCGAGCAAGCGCAGGACAAGTACAGGACAAGTACAGGACAAGCTGCATGCAGAAGACATTAATATTCTTACACTTATAAAGGTGATAGGTGAGCAAGAATTGTCAGTTAAAGAGATGATGAATGGTGTGGAGCTTAAAGGGCGTGATAATTTTCTGAAACTTTATCTTAATCCTGCCTTGAAAGAGCGGTTAGTGCGCATGAAATATCCCGATCGCCCCAATCATCCTCGCCAGAAATATCTGCTGACGACGAAAGGCCAGCTGCTGTATCAAGAAGTAAGAGGGAAGATGTAAGAAGTAAGATGTAAGATGTAAGATGTAAGATGTCTGAGGGCTGAGGGCTGATAACCGGTAAACCTGGTTTCAGGTTTCAAGTTTCAAGATTCAAAATTCAAACTCTTGAGCTCTGCAACTCTGCTGTCTTGAACTGGCCGCAAGGCCGTTGAACCGTCCGTTAGGGCATTGAACTAACTAAATGAGCGACGTATCTGATTTCATAGTATTTGATTCCTTCTTCGGGGGTGGGGCCTCGGGAGGAGGGAATGGTAACCCGGGATGTGGATGCCTAATCAAGCTCCTCATCGCTTTCGTCCTACTTTTCCTCCTGGGCCTGCTGACTGAGTGGATGTCAGGCTGATGGCTGATGTTCGCTAATCGCTAACCGATATCTGATGGCTGAGGGCAGTGCTTATTCTGCTAATAAAGCATCTACTTCCTCTATAAAACGTTGTGCCTTGGGATAAAGTTCGTCTACTTCCTCGCGAGTTGAGTAAACAAACTCGTCATAATCACCACGTTGGCGACTATCAAAAAGATTGGAGAAAGCACGGCCACTTTCCTTGGTAATGAGATCCTTTGATACAAAGTGCATACCAAGCATTGTTTTAACACCTGCATGTGTGTTGGCTGATATGTGATGTTTTGTCAACAGCGCAACTGCAGCGTAATAACAGGCATAGTACAGGCGATTGATGGCTGTATTGTAGTAACCTTGCTCACAAAGAAAGGGAATCTCTGAGATGGTCTCATGAGCACGTTCCTGACGATAACGGGACAATGCCTGATAGTTTTCTTCTGTCAGTTCTGTGTTCATAGTGTTATGCCTTCTTTGTTAATGTTATTTTGGAAGGGTGTAAGGAACGGGCGGTTCTCCCATTCTTTACGTGGCATAATAAGGGTGCTGATTATAACACCTGTTTCAAGTTCTATATCATAGAAAGGTGCTATAATCTTGTCCTTGTCAGAATAGGTCAGCTTATCTTTGTCTACCAACACGAGAAGGTCGATGTCTGAATCAGGACGAGCATCACCACGTGCCTCAGAGCCATATAGGATTGTCTGAACCATTGGTCTCATTTTGTGAGCTACCTTTTTTATTCTTTCAACAACTTCTGTACGTTTCATACCGCAAAAATACACTTTTCATACATAACTGCCAAATAATTTTAAAATTAAATGTGACAAGGTACTGGTCTGAGGTCTGGTGTCTGATAACCGGTAAACCTGGTTTCAGGTTTCAAGTTTCAAGATTGGGTTTCAAGATTCAAGTTTCAAGTTTCAGGTTTCAAGATTCAGGTTTGACCTTCGGTCGAGACTGCTCACGCTCGGAAGAGTTGAAGCGAGCTTCACTCTTCTCTCGCTCAATCGCAGCCTTCAGGTTTCAAGTTTCAAGTCGCTAACTGTAAACAGTAAACTCTAAACTAATGAACTGGCTCTAAACTCTAAACACTAAACTCTAAACTAAAAATTGCCGATAACCGTTAACCCAATTCTAAATAAAAAACCCAGCATCAAGTGCTGGGTTTTTGTATGTAATAGGGTAGGGTGTCTTACTTCACGTTGCCTACCTTGATGAGGTACTCCGCAATCTGAACGGCATTGAGGGCTGCACCCTTCTTGATCTGGTCTGATACCAACCAGAAGGTGATGCCGTTGGGGTTAGCCAAATCCTTGCGGATACGACCAACATATACGTCGTCGCAGTTCTCGTGGAAGAGAGGCATGGGGTAAACCTTGTTCTGAGGATCGTCCTCGAGCTGCAGGCCATTACCATTCTTGATAGCCTCCTTGAACTCCTCGACACTAACGGGGCGCTCTGTCTCTGCCCAGATGCTTTCGCTGTGGCAACGCAGAGAGGGCACACGTACGCACATCGCTGAGCAGTCGGCATCGGTGTGCATGATTTTCTTTGTCTCGTTGTACATCTTCATCTCCTCCTTGGTGTAGCCGTTCTCTGTGAAAACGTCAATTTGGGGGATTACGTTGAAGGCCAACTGATAAGCGAACTTCTCGACTGTTGGCTTCTCGCCTGCCAATACCTGACGATACTGCTCGTAGAGCTCGGCCATGGCAGCAGCACCGGCACCGCTGGCAGCCTGATAGCTGGCAACGTGGATGCGCTTGATGTGGCTGATGTTCTCCAATGCCTGCAGGGCAACAACCATCATGATGGTGGTGCAGTTGGGGTTGGCAATGATATTGCGGGGACGGTTCAGGGCATCCTCGGCATTACACTCGGGTACTACCAGGGGCACATCCTCGTCCATACGGAAGGCGCTACTGTTGTCAATCATCACGGCACCATACTTGGTGATAGTCTCGGCAAACTCCTTGCTGGTGCCACCACCTGCACTGGTGAAGGCAATATCTACACCCTTGAAGTCGTCGTTATGCTGCAGGAGCTTAACCTCGATTTCCTTACCACGGAAAGTGTACTTAGTTCCTGCACTGCGCTGGCTTCCAAAGAGAAGCAACTCGTCAATGGGGAAATTTCTCTCATCCAAAACTCTCAGGAATTCCTGACCTACGGCACCGCTGGCACCAACAATTGCAACTTTCATATGTAAACTGATTTGATTTCAATGCTAAAAATTCGGCACAAAATTACACATTTTCTCTTAATTCTCGCATACATATCATACTATTTCAATTAAAATTTGATATCTTTGCAACGACATATATATGAAAATCGTACATTAAGATGATACAGTTGCTTCATTTTCTGCCCGTTGCTACGGCACTGGTCACCGACCCGACACGGATTTTCTGTGTGGTGCTCTGTATCATCCTCCTTGCTCCCTTGTTGTTACGCAGCCTGCGCATTCCCCACGTCATCGGCCTGATTCTGGCTGGTGTGCTGGTGGGCAAGTACGGCCTTAACATCCTGGACAGGGACAGCTCCTTCCAACTTTTCGGTCAGGTGGGTATCTACTACATCATGTTCCTGGCAGGATTGGAGTTGGACATGGGCAGTGTGCAACATTATGGGCGTGACGGACTGAAATTCGGTCTGCTCACCTTCCTGGTCCCCTTTGTTCTGGGACTTCTTACCAGCTACTATCTGTTGGGTTTCAGCGTCTTTACCAGCATCCTTATGGCCTGTATCTACAGTAGCCATACGTTAGTAACGTACCCTACGGTAGGCAGATACGGCCTTGGCAGGCACAGAGTGGTAGTGAAGAGTGTGGTGGCAACGGCCTTTGCGCTCCTTGTGAGTCTGCTGGTGCTGGCCTTCGTCATCGGCAGCCTGAAGCCTGACACCAATTTCTTTACGTGGGTAGCCTTTGGCGTAAAGTGCCTGATATATGTAGCCTTTGTTCTGTTCGTCTTCCCACGTCTGGGCAGATGGTTCCTGCGTCGTTACAGCGACAACGTCACTCAGTACATCTTCATCATGGCACTGGTGTTCCTAAGTGCCTCCTTTGCCAAGATGGTAGGCCTGGAGGGCTTGTTAGGTGCTTTCCTGGCAGGATTGGTAGTGAACCGCCTTATCCCCAAGACCAGTCCGCTGATGTCGCGACTGGAGTTCGTGGGCAACGCCCTCTTTATCCCTTACTTCCTGATAGGCGTGGGCATGCTTATTGATGTGCGCATCATGCTGGGCGACCCCAACACCCTGTGGATCATACTGGTTATGGTGGTGACAGGAGCACTCTCAAAGCTGCTGGCCGCCGCCGCCATGGCATGGTGGAGTGGTGAAGACAGGAATGCCATGTGGCTGATGTTCGGTCTGACGAACGCCCATGCTGCTGGAGCCCTGGCCATCGTAATGATTGGAACCCATCCTGCCGTCAACCTGATGAACGATCAGGTGCTGAACGGTACGGTCATGCTTATCCTCTTTAGTTGTGTTATCAGCGGCTTTGCCACCAATACGGGTGCCAAGCGTCTGGCATTGAGCGACACCACGTTCGAAGAGAACCGCGGTTCGTATCACGGAAAGTGCCTTATCACCTATAGTCAGCACGACAATGTGGATGTGATGACCCAGCTGGCCATCCTTATCCGCAATCCCTATATCCCCGATTCGCTGATGGGTCTGTGTGTCTCGTATGACTCGCAGGACAATAGCAAGGAGGTGGTGGGTAACTATAGGCTGGGTAAGGAGATGTTGGAACGTGCCCAGGTGATTGCTGCCTCGGCAGATGTTCCCATGGCGACCCTGAACCGTATGAGCACCAATATCGCTGGTGGTATCCTGCGTACCATGAGGGAATATGACTGTGGTGAGGTTGTCATGTGCTTGGCCGACCGTACCACAGGTATGCTGAAATCCTCGCTCGGACCTATCATTGACAGCGTAGTAGGCGGCTCGCACCGCGAGGTGATGATTGTGCGCAGCATCGTCCCCCCTGGCACCGTACGCAGGGTGTTGGTGGCTGTTCCCCAGAAAGCCGAATACGAGGTGGGCTTCTATAAGTGGTTAGAGCATATCTGCCGTATAGGCGAGCAGCTGGACTGCCACCTGGAGTTCCACGCGCACGCGGATACCTTACCTTATATAAAAGGGTATATGCAGCAGAAGCACGGCAACGTGCGCAGCAAATATACGGAGATGAACATCTGGACGCAGTTCATGAGCCTGCAGCACCAGACGGATGCCAACGCCATGCTGATAGTGGTGACGGCACGTCCGGGCTTTATCTCGTACCAGCCTCAGTTCGACAATCTGCCTCTGCAGATCTATCGCTACTTTGGCGATACCAGCGTGATGCTGCTCTATCCCGACCAGTGGGGCGACCCATTGGACAGCGTCTCTGTCTTCTCGCCTAACGGAACGGCCGTTACCCGCCAGCAGCGCACATTGGGTAGCCTCCTACGCCGTCTGTTCTTCTTCCAGAAGCGCACAGCCGTCATGGTGGCAGCCTTCCTTGCCCTGCCCTGTATGGCCCAGCATGCCGACCTCAGCAAGATGTCTTCCTATGTCCGCAGGGCGGTTATCCAACAGAAGGCCGAGCGACGCAAAGCGCCTTCCTTTCGCAGCCAGGCACCCCGTATGTGTGCCATCGTCAAAGCTTCGTCCGAAGAGACCCTGCAACAACACGGATGCAAGATTCAGGCCCATTGGGGCGACCTCTATATCGTAACCCTGCGAACCAATCGTCTGGCAGAACTGTCGTGCGACCCTCAGGTGCAACGCATCGAGGCAGGCGAACCTTGCGTAGCCAATATGGATACCTCGCGCTTCGTCACACATACGGATGCCTTGCACAACGGATTCATGGGCAATACACGCTGGACGGGTAGGGGAGTTGTGATGGGCATCATGGATATCGGATTCGACCTTACACATCCCACATTTTTCTCTCCCGACGGAGAGGAGTATCGCATACGTTCCTTTTGGGACCAGCTGGACTATTCAGGCCAGGGAGACAATAAGGACAGTATGTACATAGGGTGCGAGTACACCACCACCAGCACATTGCTGCGCAAGGCACATTCAGCAGACGGTTTGATTCAGCATCATGGTACTCATACGGCTGGCACGGCTGCCGGCAGCGGCTATATAAGTCCATACGTGGGGGCAGCCCCCGAGGCTGACATCTGCCTCGTGTCCAATGCCGTAGGCAGCGACTACGTCCTGATTCCCGACTCGCTTAAGAACCTCTACAATACAGCCAGCGACCTGCTGGGCTTCAAGTATATCTTTGATTATGCAGACCGCCACAAACAGCCCTGCGTTATCTCTTTTAGCGAGGGGCGTAAGCAGGAGCTGTACGGCGATGACATGCTGGCATTCCAGATACTGGATTCCCTGCTTACGCCCGGACACATTCTTTGTTCCTCTGCTGGTAACGATGGTTGCAACCTTACTTACCTTCACAAGCCTGTAGGCAAAGCCACCGCCAGTGCCATGCTGGTGCTTAGTAGCGGCAGTACCAAGCAGGCAGGATATCATCTGCGCAGCAGTGCCAAGCATAGCTTCCAGTTGCATTTCTATGCTACGCCTAATAATAAGAAAGGTATGAAGGAATATACCACGGATCAAATCTACGGTCAGCCCGACAGCATTCTCATAGATACCCTCAGCGTGGGGGTTAAGGAATATATGATTATGCTGGCTTCCTATCCTTCGTGCTATAACAGCGATCAGGTGGCTACGGAACTGTACGTCAAGGATGTTACGAAGACGTCGGGCCCCAACTATCGCATAGGCCTTACACTGATGGGCGAGGATATAGAGGCAGAGGCCTTTACCTATTCTGCTTTCTTCGAGAATCCTGCCAACTATCCCGATTTCTCCGAGGCTGTCTCGTCGCATAGCATCAACTTCCCTTCCTGCTCGCCCAATATCATCTGCGTGGGCAGCACAGCCTATCGCACAGGGGTTCATAACTACTCTGGCGACTGGCTGTCTCTGGATTATGGTTCTGATGGTATGCGTGGCACCAATACCAGCATCGGCCCTACCATGGCTGGTCTTATCAAACCCAATGTTATGGCACCAGGGCAGAATATCATTGCTTCCTACAACAGTTACTATTCCGAGGCAAATCCCTATGCCGACCAGCGCGAGTGGGACGTGGAGCGCTTCCAGTTCCGCGATCGTCAGTACTCGTGGAGTGCCCAGTCGGGAACGAGCATGGCTTCGCCCATCGTCGGTGGTATCATAGCCTGTTGGTTGCAGGCCTTCCCATACCTTACCTATCAAGATGTAATGGAGGCCATAGCTGCCACATCTCGTCAGCCCGACCCTGAACTTTCCTATCCCAACAACTTCTACGGATATGGCGAGATAAATGCTCAGGCAGGACTGCAGTACCTATTTGATAAGTTTGGGGAAACGGATGGAATGAGAGGCCCCTCTCCCCAGCCCTCCCCCAAATGGGAGGGAGAGGTTTATGACCTTGCGGGGCGGAAACTTAATTCACAATTCATAATTCATAATTCACAATTGCCAAGTGGTATATATATCCGTGACGGCAGAAAGGTGATCTATTAAGAGATAAAAATTAAAAGAGAAAAGATAAAAATTTTTTTTCAATTCAAAATTCAAGGCAGCGTGAGCAGGCTCGACCGAAGGTCAAACATGAAGGCTGCGATTGAGCGAGAGGAGAGCGATGCTCGCATCAGCTATCCCGAGTATGAGCAGGCTCGAAGCGCAGCTTCAAACCTGAAACCATCTATAATCTATCATCTAAAAGAATGATTCAACTTCAAGATATAACCAAGAGTTTCGGAACATTGCAGGTGCTGCGTGGTATCAGCCTGCAGATTAACCAAGGCGAGGTGGTGGCCATTGTTGGTCCCAGCGGTGCAGGTAAGACCACATTGTTGCAGATTATGGGTACACTGGATAAGCCAGATGGCGGTCAGGTACTTATCGATGGGCAGGATGTCTTCCGCCTCAGTGGCTCCAAGCTCAGCAAGTTCCGTAACCGTCATATCGGCTTTGTGTTCCAGTTTCATCAGCTGCTGCCCGAGTTCACAGCCTTAGAGAATATTATGATTCCTGCCATGATAGGTGGGATGGGCAAGGCCGAAGCTCGCAAACGTGCCATGGAACTGCTTGGCTTTATGAAACTTACAGACCGTGCCGAGCATAAGCCCAACGAACTGTCAGGTGGCGAGAAGCAGCGCGTGGCTGTCGCCCGTGCCCTCGTCAACAAGCCCGATGTGATATTTGCCGACGAGCCCAGTGGCTCGCTCGATACGCAGAACAAGGAGGAGCTGCACCGCCTCTTCTTCGAACTGCGCGACCAGATGGGACAGACCTTCGTTATCGTTACACACGACGAGGGACTTGCTGCCATGGCCGACCGCACCATACACATTTGCGACGGAGTGATAGATGATAGATTATAGATGATAGATTATAGATGATAGATAAGAGATAAGAAAATATAACACATTTGTGCCCGGAGTAGGTAAAAACATAGCTCAACATAATTTATCGCAAAGATGAAAACGAAAAGTTTGTTCCAATGGGTGATGGTAGCCGCCCTTGTGATGTGCCTGCCGCTTTGTATGACGTCGTGCGACAACGACGACAATCCAGATAACCCAAACGGCGGTAGTGCCATTGTCAGCATCAATACCGCTACGCTCTACGACAAGTTGGGCATCACTGATCTCATGGCCGAATTGCTGGCAGGCGGTAGCAAGACAGTGACCGACTCCGTAGTCGTGTACGACCAACAGGGACTGCTCGTGGCCCGTCTGGGGGCAGAATCCACCAGTCTGCAGAACGTTACCATCAGCCTTAGTGACCTTCCCCATGGAACATATACCGTTGTGGCATGGCAGACGAGTAGCGACGGGCCTTGGGCCGATTCGTTCTGGTGGCTGACAGGTGCTGACCAGCTTGCCACAGCCCGAATCATACAAAACTATCCGTCGACCATCAGCTGGCTTCGCGCCATCGGCATGTACACCACAACCGTCACCATAGGCAGCGAGACAGCCACCATCAATGCTGAGATAGAGCCTATGGGCAGTATCGTGGACCTCATGATTGACGGTTCTGCGTCAGAGGGTGATTACACATATACAAGTCTGGTTGCCGGTGGCGAGGAGCCTGGCGTTGATGGCTTCTATCTTAATCCCGCCCGCAGTGGGGAAGACCGTTGGGTATTCTCTGCCAGCAGGAAGGAAAGCTCCCGTTCTATTGCCGGAGTTACCCCCTCATTGTCCAGCAATAAGGTATTCACCCTCAGCCACGGCGAGAACAAGGAGTTCTGGTTGTTCGGAATCAATAAGAATACCAGTGAGAAAGATAGCATTATCAATGCCGCGCTTACACTGATGCCTGGCACCGTTTCCACCTTCTACTGCGACCTCGACAAGATCGGTTACCAGCCGCCATATTTCGGTCCGACGGCAGACTTCGCTGCATGGAAGGCTCAGCGCGATGCCGGTATTCTCGTTAACGACCTCTGCATCCAGTGGGGAGCCGACATGCAGACCGTTCGTAACCACGTTGCCAGTCATCATTTATGGTGGAAATGCCTGAACGAGGAACTGGATCTGGAAGAAGGACATGGCTGGTGCCAATGGTATTACATCGCAAAAAATCTCTATGAATATTATTGTTTCGATAACGAAAGCGGAAACAACCTGCTATGTTCCATCTGCATTTGTTTCGACCCCAATGTGCCACTCGAAGTGCCCTTTACCAGCCTGATTAAGCAGGGCTACGATTATAGGGGAGGTATCATCTATCCTGACCAGCCGAATGTGCATTACTCCATCTTCTTCTCTCCCGACGGCAATACGGAAGTCACACTCAATAAATATGACGATGGTGGCTGGCAGATCTTCTTTCAGCCCACCGACCCTGACGACCTGCCCCTCATCATCCCTGCCGTGGGCTGATGCTCGCAGAGAATAGTTTCTCTCTAATCCCTATTCGCTTTAGGGGAATTCCCCTATGCGTTTAGGGATAATCAGTATAATCCCCTTTTGTAAATGCCTTACCTTTGCAATGTCGAAAGATAAAGAAAACGGTTTTACAAACATTTAAAATTATACTGTTATGAAGCGCAACAATTTCTACATGATGATGATAATGGCAGCCATGATGTGCATGGCAAGTGTTAACGTAAATGCTCAGGGCCGTAGAGGTGGTGATTACCGTGGTGGTAGAGACGGTTTCAATCCTGGCGGTCACAATCGTGAGATGGTAATGCATCGCGATGGTCGCATGGAGATGCGCGGCGGTCGCTATCACGAGGTGGGGCGCCCACACGTAGTAGCAGCCCGTCCGCATGTAGTGGTAGAGCATCGTCCTGCCCGCCACATCTACATCGGTGGTCGTTACTTCGATCCTCGTTGGGAAGGCCGTATCCGTTACGAGAGCGGTCGATGGGGTTACCTCCGTGGTTCTGACTGGTACTGGTACGACAGATACTACGAGCCCGACTACTACTTCGATCATCCCGTAGCACACTTCCACCATTGCCATGTTTCTCCTGCAGCCGCAGTAGCAGGTGCCATAGGTGCAGTAGCCGTAGGTGCTCTCATCTCTGCTCTCTGCTATTAAATAATAACAATCATACGCTTTTTTCGGGAGCATCCTCAGGGGTGCTCCTGTTTTTTTTGTATCATTACTTCCATTCAGCCTGAGCAAAATTCTCATACAAATTAACATACTTTAACAAGAAAAGCAAGAATGGAGTGTGTTTTTTACCTATCTTTGCATTTACCATTAACTATGTAATTGAGAATCTAAACCAAACTAATTATAAACCTAATCGAAATTACCCATGAAAAAATCTGTTATTCTGTTATCGTTTTTCTCGATAACAATGTTGTTCTCTTGTAATAAACAGACACAGTATTCTGCCCCGTCTGCCGAGGAGGGCGCAGTGCAGGAAGTGCTTGAGCAACAGGATGTTGACAAGATGGTGACGCTAATCAATGAGGTTTCTTCGTGCCTGGATTCTATTCAGATTCAGGAGAAGATGATCTTTGAGAATAAGGAGGGTGTTACCGATAATGAAAAAATCCTGATTCAGGTGCGTAGTCTGAAGGACCTGCTGGCACGTAAGCAGGCTCAGATAAATGCGCTGAACGGTAAGTTCTCTGACTCGGAAAAGGAGTCGGCACAGAATCTGCAGAAGATGGTTGACTTCATTAACAATCAGTTGACGGAGAAAACGGAGAAGATGGGAATGCTGGAGGAAGCACTTCAGAACAAAGATACCAAGATAGACGAGTTGCGCTATGGTATCACCCAGCTGAGAAAAGAGACTGAATACCTGAAGGAGCAGAACTACCAGCAGGACCGCCAGCTGAATGCCGTTTACTATGTGGTCGGCACGAAGAAGGAGCTGAAGAATATGGGACTACTGAAGAGCACTGCAAGCAAGAAGATTCTAACAGAGAATCTGGACAAGAGCAAGTTTAAACGTGCTGACAAGCGAGGCTTGAAGACTATCCCTCTGAACAAAAAGAAGGCAATCATCCTTACCAACAATCCTGCCAGCTCATATACCATTACAACAGGTGCTGACGGTAAGAGTGTGCTGACAATCACGGATAAGGAAAAGTTCTGGGGGGCCTCTCCATATCTGATTATTCAGGAATGATTATTTATTAACCCATTAAACATATACCATTATGAAAAAAGCTTTATTATTATCAATTGCTGTGATGTGTCTGGGTACAACAGTTAAGGCACAGGAGGATTCGGACTCTAAGTATATCCGTAATTCGCTATATATGATGAAGTTGGACATGGTTCCGGATAATGCGGATTATGCCCATGCCTTTGAGGTGATGAACAACACCTTTAACGAAATTGACTTTGCTAAGCGCTACGAGCGTTACAATGATTTCTCACTGGGCGAGCGTCATATCGACTGGGCTACCATCCCCACTGTTACCAAGGAAGAGATGGATGCCATTGGCAAGGAAACACAGAAGGATCTGATGATTAAGCAGCAGCTGCGGAACATGGGCGTAAAGGTTGACCCCATCTCTGAGCGCGAATATGCAGCACGTATCCTGAAATACTTCAACGAGAATAAGTTCGGTAACCAGCTGGTTGCTAAGTGGCATGTGGCAGCAGGAGCTGACACCAAGAATATTGCAGCCTGGGACGATAAGCTTTCTGTTATCATGGATCTGGGTATGAAGGGTCTGAGCGAGGAGGCACGTGCCAATGCCAAGGCTTCAGAGAACCTGATTCAGATGTGTGGCAATTCAGAGAATAAACTGATAAGCACCACCTATGTGTGCGTGAATGACTATCGTCTGATTACTGCCAAGGAGAAGAGTGCTGTGCCCATTGCAGTGGCAGAGATTACCTTGCAGTTCCTGCCCAGCATTGCTCAGTTGGCTGGTTCTGCTGCCGTATCAATTGCCAAGAAAGCAGCCGAGAAGACAAAGGGCTACTTCGTTAAGACAAATGCTTACCTCTTTAAGTTGGATTGGGATCAGACCAAGTTTGACTCCTTCTACAAAGACTTCTGGGGAGAGCCCGCTACGTTCCTGGAGAAGGCCGACTATCAGTTGAAGTACGTTGGCAAGTCCTCCAAGGCTGCTGGTGCAGGTATGACCATGGATGCCGAGAAGGTGGATGCACTGACCGCTCGTGGTGCCCTGCGTGCAACGGATGCTGCCTTTGCAGCCCTGCAGCGCGACTACGAGGAGTTCCGTCCTATGTGCTCTCTGCATGTAATCGACGGCAAGCTGGGTGCTTACATTGGCAAGAAGGAAAGCATCAAGGGTGGTGACAAGTTCAATGTATTCATTCCTGAGGAGGATAAGGATGGTAATGTCACATGGAAGCAGGTTGGTAGTATCAAGGTTGATAAGAACGGTGTCTGGGATAATAGCGAAGGTGCCGGTGTAAAGATTGAAGGTGCTGCCGAGGATGGTGAGGAAGAGGAAGCAAACACTGCTCTTACATACACCGTATTCTCTGATAAGCCAAGCAAGAAGATTGGCGAGGGCTGTATGATTCGCCTGGCTAAGTAAATAACCATTAAAAACACATAGGAATATGAAAAAGTTTTTGTTCGCATGTATAATGCTACTAGCCTTCACAACAGTTGCCCATGCACAGAAGAAGGCTGTTGTAGGATATAACTATGAGCTAAGCCTATCTAAGGAAAATGTTGCAGCCACCTCAGGCTTCAAGATCTTCAAGGTATGGAGCTATGGCAAGAAGAAGGAGCTGCTTACGCAGGACATCTGTATGCGTAATGCCATACACGGCTTACTCTTCAAGGGCTTGGCATCCAGTGATGTAGGTACTCAGGGAAATTTCCCCGCTCTCTGCCCCGAAGGCTATGACGCACATCAGGAGTACTTCGACGGATTCTTCGAGTCTGGAGACTACAGACAGTTCATCCAGCTTACCAGCAAAGGTGCTCAGCAGGCTGGCGATGTCATAAAGACTGCAAGCAAGGAGTGGAAGGTTGGCCTGCTGGTTCAGGTTAACGTGAATGCTCTGCGCAAGCGTCTGGAGCAGGATGGCATCATCCAGGGAGCCAGAGGAATTTTCTCACGCTAAGGAGTTACACATAAAACTAACAAACACTACAGAAGATGAAAAAGACATATTTATTCAGTATATTGACTGCTTTCTTCATCAGTCTTACCGCTTATGCTCAGCAAGCTGCCATGCCTACCATCATTGTATTCCCCTCTGACGAGTGGATGAATGAACATGGCTACATGAAAACAATCGATAACGATGGAGAGACAGAGTACATCCCCAGGTATAATGATGCCTTTGTACAGACGCGCGACATGGGTGCTGCCATTCAGGCGTTGCAGAAGGTTTTCGAGGAGCGTAAGTTTGAACATGAGGACTTGCAGAGCCTTCTGAAGGACATGAAGCGTGAGCGTGCCGAGGAACTGGCTAATGCTGCCGATGGTGATGCTACAGAGAAGGGTGCTATGGATGACCTGATGCAGCAGGCCCGTCCTGACATCCGTGTTGACCTGGACTATGGTGTAACTGCCGTTGGCCCTAGAAAGAATATCAGCTACAAGATTAAGGCTGTTGATGCCTATACATCCGAGCAGTGCGCTTCGATAGAAGGAACTATCGAGATGACAATGGATCCCATAGACCTGGCTATCCGCAAGGCTGTGGCTGGTAACTGCGACGATTTCTGCCAGCAGATTATAGATTACTTCCTGGATCTGCGCGACAACGGCAGAAAGATTAACGTAATCTTCCGTGCTGCCAAGGGTGCAGGCATCAATTTTATTAAGGATGAAATAGGTGACGAAGGTGACACCTATGACGAATTCCTGTATGACTGGGTCAAGAAACATGCTGTGAAGAGTGCTTGCAAGAAAGGTCGTAAGACTGCAAACATGGTCGAGTTCAAGTCTGTTCGTATCCCATTCTTCAACGAAGAGGATGAGCCTATCGAGGCAGAAGACTGGGCAAAGAAGGTAAGAAAAGCCTTTAAGGACGAAACTGGCATAAAGGTCAGCAAAGGACAGGGCAATACCCTTGGCCGTGTTAATTTCATTGTAGGTGAGTAATTTAACCTAAAAATCAAGAATCATGAAAATCAAACATTTCCTTATAGGAGTATCTCTGTTGCTGGGCTCGGCAAGTACCTCGGCACAGATTATGCTTTCGCCTGTATTTGATTCTGCTATTGATGGCCTGAACGAGAATAATGTCTCTATCCTGGAGGGCAGACTACAGAGCCTGATTTCCTCTATGGGTATGGAGAGCGGTTATGGCGGACGTTTCGTACTGGCCTGCAAGGTAGCAGCATTGCAGCGCGAGGTTAGCAATTCCAAATTGATACAGCATCTGCAAGTGTCGTTTGCTGTGGGTGATAACGAGAGTAATATCTGCTTTGGCTCTACCACTACAGAATGTATCGGTATCGGTAATACTGAGGAACAGGCTATGACCAGCGCTCTCAGGAATATCAAGGCCAGCAAGCAGTTGAAGGACTTGGTTGCATCCAGCAAGCAACGTATCATCGACTACTACAACAAGAATGGGGCTGCCATCCTGCAGCGAGCAAAGGCTCTGATAACAGCTCAGAAGTGGGAAGAGGCGCTGTGCGAGTTGTCTGCCATTCCTCAAGAGTGTGTATGTTACCGCGATGCAGTGGCTATGATGGAGAGTACCTATGTTGCCCACATCAACCACGATGCTGCACAGGTACTGGCCGAGGCTCAGGCTGTATGGAGTGCCGATCCTAATCCGGGTCCTGCTGCCGATCAGGCAATGGCCATCCTGGCGACTATTGATCCCAGCGCTAAATGCTATCCTCAGGCTCAGGCTCTGATGAAGAAGATAGAGAGTCGTGTTCAGAACGTTACAGATCAGCGTTACAAGGATGCCGTAACACTCGAGAAGGCTCGTATCAATACACAAGCCGCGTTGGAGAAGGCTCGCCTTCAAGCTTGTCGTGATGTGGCCAAGGCATATGCCCGCCGTACAGTGGTTGTTCGTAACTATTACCGTTCTTGGTGGTAATTGCCTGCCATGCAAATGAATAGGTCATTAACTATAGTATTACTGTTATTATCCTGTGCATATAGCGTGTATGCACAGGATAGCTTCCAGAATCCGTACAAGTTCACGTACGAGATTGAATACACGTCGGAATACATGGATACCATAGCATCCTCTAATCTGGCCAGACTCGAAGTCAGATACGATGTAACGCAGAAGTCCCCGGTATGCAGCATCATGTATAACGGAGAGCAGCGTTACCAAGGACGTATCCTTGATATTCAACTGGATAAAGACCATCAGACATTCGTACTCGAGAAGTATTTCATGAACAAGTACAATGCCTGTCTGCTGGTTGCCAGAGGGACGGGGGAGAACCGTGATGCCAAGATAGGGATGATCTATTATGCCAACCAGAAAGAAGATCCCGCATCAGAGAAAACATGTTATTGTCTGATGCTGAAGGATGTGGATAAGAAATAGAATCATTAAATCAATCAGAAGATATGAAAAAGCTTTTTCTTTTAATGCTGACCTTTATTGCTGTTTCCGGTACAGCCAAGGCGCAGGACAAGGTTCTGTACAAGGAGACCGTGAGGTGCCTGAACGTTGAGCAGGACGGTTCGGAGACATTGCGCATTACAGGCTTTGGCCGCAACCGCAGGGATGCCAAGGAGCAGGCAATGAAAAACTCTGTATATGTGGTACTCTTCCAGGGTGTTAAGGATGGCAATAAGGGTTGTAACATGCGTCCTCTGATAGAGGAGACAGGTGCAAGAGAGAAGTACGAGGGATACTTTGACCGTTTCTTTGCTGACGACGGCGAATATCGTAATTATGTCTCTCTGAAGGACACCAGATGGGGTTCTAAGAACAAGAGTAAGAACAAGATTGGTGCTGCTTACGAGATGACAGTACGTGTACTACGTTCTCAGCTGAAGACTCGCTTGCAGAATGACGGTATCATCCGTTAATAGGCGTTAGCCTTTTCATTCATACGATAGAGGCTGTGTCATAATAAAGAGACTGCGTGGAAAGTATTTGTCCGTCACGTGCGAACTTTTTGTCCGTCACGTGCGGACTCGGAGTCCGTCCCGTGCGAACGATACTTACCTAAGGTGTATCTTTATTATAGCACAGCCCCTTCTTGCATTAGGATAGGGATTTAAAAAATGTTTATTCTTTCGTTTATCCCTCTTTTTTTCGTACCTTCGCATTCTGAAAGAAAAGGTAAATAGTATGCTGAAGCAATTTCTATCCATAATGTCGCGCTTCCTGAAGCCCTACAGAAAGTATCTGGCATGGTCGGTGGTGCTGAATTTTGTATCACAATGGCTCAACGTTTTCTCCTTTGTGGTGCTCATTCCTATCCTGAATATCCTGTTCAAGATAGACACTACCGTATATGAATACAAGGAGTGGACGTGGGATACGCTTAGCAAAGACTTGATAGTGAACAATGCCTACGCTTGGGTGCAGGATCTGATAGATGTTCACGGTGCCTTCCTTACGCTTGTCTTTATGGGTATTGCCCTGATAGTGATGACGGGACTGAAGACAGCCGGATACTTTGCCTCCTCTGCTATCATGGTTCCCTTGCGTACGGGTGTGGTTCGTGATATCAGAACTGCCGTATATAATAAGGTATTGAAGTTGCCCCTCAGTTTCTTCTCTGAGGAGCGTAAGGGCGACATCATTGCCCGTATGAGTGCCGATGTGCAGACGGTAGAAACCTCCATCACCAATTCAGTGGATATGCTGATACGTCAGCCCATAGCCATTCTGGTATGCTTTGTCACCTTGTTTGCCGTTAGTTGGCAGATGACACTCTTTGTCCTGGTGGTAGCGCCCGTTGCCGGATGGGTGATGGGTGTGGTTGGCAGGAAGCTGAAACGTCAGTCGGCAACCGTGCAGCGTCAGTGGGGCGGTATCATTGCCCAGTTGGACGAGACACTGGGAGGCCTGCGCATCATCAAGGCTTTCATAGCCGAGAAGAAGATGGAGAAGCGCTTCCTGCAGATTAACGATGCCTATCGTAAGGATATGAGTGCCATGGTTATCCGTCAGAGCGCCGCTCACCCTATGAGTGAGTTTCTGGGCACTATCATATTGACTGTAGTGCTATGGTTTGGCGGTTCGCTGATTCTGAACGATTCGAACCTGATAGATGCCTCTACCTTTATCTTCTATATGGTTATCCTATATAGTGTTATCAATCCGCTGAAGGAGTTCTCCCGCGCTACCTATCAGATACCTCAGGGCTTGGCATCCATGGATCGCATTGATTTCATCCTGCAGGCAGAGAATCCCATCAAGGAACCTGAACATCCACAACCCATGCCCTCTTTCGAGAAGGAGATAGAGTTGCGTGACGTTTCGTTCAGCTATACAGAGGGACGAGAGGTGCTGAAGCATATCAACCTAACCGTTCCCAAAGGCAAGACGGTAGCATTGGTGGGTCAGTCGGGTTCCGGCAAGTCCACGCTGGTGGATCTGATTCCCCGCTACCACGATGTGCAGACGGGTGAAGTACTTATTGATGGAACCAATATCAAAGGATTGCGTATCAGCGACTTGCGTTCACTAATTGGTAATGTCAATCAGGAGGCTATCCTCTTTAACGATACATTCTATAACAATATCACCTTCGGAGTGGAGAATGCCACCATGGAGCAGGTGATAGAAGCTGCCAAGATAGCCAATGCGCATGAGTTTATTATGGAATCAGAAAACGGATACGATACCATGATTGGTGACCGAGGCGGACGTCTGTCAGGTGGTCAGCGTCAGCGTGTATCTATTGCTCGTGCCATACTAAAGAACCCGCCCATCCTTATTCTGGACGAGGCAACTTCAGCCCTTGATACAGAGAGCGAACGTCTGGTGCAGGAGGCTTTGGAAAGGTTGATGAAGAGTCGTACCACCATAGCCATTGCCCATCGACTTTCTACCATCAGGAATGCCGACATCATACACGTCTTGTATGAGGGAGAGATTGTAGAGAGCGGTCAGCACGACGAGCTCATTGCCAAGAACGGCTACTACAAGCGTCTTTACGATATGCAGCAGCTGTAGCGGTTGGCGTTCAGTCTGGAAATCTTGGGTATCAGATTACGGATGAATTTGATATAGAAGATAAACGGCATCAGGTAAAGAATAATAAGGTATGAAGTAGGCCAGATGCCTTTCTTTACCAGCTGCCATAGGATTCCCCATGTTTCTTTTCTTACCACCGGGTCAATGCAGGTTGGCCTGATGTCGTTGATGAAATTCCACAGACACTCTGTCTGCTCTCTCTTCAACTCGGGGATGAACATGTTTAGCATATCCTTCCATACGGGCAGACAGGCCAGCGCTCTCTCGTCATTGTTTTTGAAACGGGTCATGATACTCTGCGGACGTATGCGGTAGAAGTAAGTGTCGTGCTTGCAGAAGGCAATGCGCGTAATCTTAGGTGCCAACGTGAAGTTCCACAACTCATCCTCGTGTACTGCTCCTTCGCGGAAGAAGAGTTGGTTTTCTATCAGGAAGTCTCTTCTGACCAGTCGGTTCCATGCCGTTACGGGAATTCCTCTCCGTCCTCCTCTGCTCAGCATCATTGTGGCAATCCATTTTGGATTGTCGGCATAGTCGGGGAAGGGCTTCTCCATGGTGTAGCTTTTCCTTTTTGTAGTCTTGGCACCCGCGGCTATCATCTGTGCCTCGGGGTATTGCTGTGCAACCTGCATGAAGTACATGAGGCACTGGTCGGAGATGCTGTCGTCGCTGTCCACAAAGAGTACATACTTGCCCTTGGCATCCATGATACCTGTATTACGGGCTGCCGATAGTCCTCGGTTGTGTTCGTGCTTGACAATCCTGAAGTCTATCTCTCCCTTGTAACTGTCCAGATAGTCATTCACCATCTTCATGCTGTTGTCATTTCCGCAGTCATCTACCAAGATACATTCCACACCAGCAGTATAGGTCTGTGAGGCAATAGAGTCCAGGCATTCTATGATGTAGTCCTGCACATTATAGATGGGGATGATAATGGAGATGATTGTCTCTGGCATATCGTAATAGATTATTTTGTGGAGAGATAGGCGATTAACATTTCCAAGGCTAGAATGAAGATGGTAAGGAAAAGGGCCCATGTGAGGAGGCGTATTCTCTTTTCTCTCTTCTTCTGTATCTGTTCCTGACGGTGTACGTAGATGGTCATGTCCAGGAGTTCCTGCTCTTCTTCGTTGGGCACGCCTGCCAGTTCGGAATCCTTCAGCCATGTGTTATAGAAGGTTAGGTTCTTTCCGTAGGAGTTGTCCATCATCTTTACGGGCAATCCTAACAACAGTCGCAGGATGGCCACATGCAGTCGTGTAGAATAGACCATCTTATATTCCGATACAAACCTTACGCCTTCGCTGATACGGTCGGGCAGGAACGAAGTCTGGAAGAAAGTATCTGTCTCCTCGGCCGAATGCTTGCGGGTATATCTCTTAGCTATCTTATAGGCCTCCTTCTGGTTGGGCCAGTCTTTTATCTCAATACGAGCGGAGGCGATATCTGCATTCAGGGAACCTACGGGCGACTCCTTGTCTTTCCTCAGTAATAGCAGTGCCTCTTTGGTGATTTTGCTCTTTTGGGCGTATAGCTGTTCTCTGTCTATGCAGAATGCCATATCCGGCAGTGTTAGCATCTGACCGGTATATCCATGTTTCGTCAGCTGTTCTGCCGAATTGTCGTCGCGGGCACAGATAATCAGGTTCTTGTGCTGGTTCATCCTTCGGATATCCTCGTTGAAGACATCGTCCGACTCGTAATGTATCGTCTGCGGCAGTATGATGATGCGGTTTTCGGGGTATGAATCTATCACCTTTAGCCTGAAGTTCTGATGCTTGCGCCACATGTCACCAAAATTCCCGCCTCCATGCAATAAAATAATGGCATTCTTAGGTAATGGGCGGAAGTTGAAGGTTCCTATGCTGTGTTGTCCCAGACACTGATGTGGTATATCCTTTAAGAAATGAACTGTCCCCAACCATATTAGCGTATCACCTATGTTGCTATGATAGGGAACGTCCAAATAGCAGTAGTCCGAGTCTATCAGCGACGTCAGCTGCTCCCTGATTTCCATTTGCAGTTTGTTGCAAATATCTTGTTCGTTCTGTTTCATAGGTTTTACGCTTTACTCATTTATGATGATAGCATATGCAAAGGTAATGAAATTTATGGACAATTCATTTAATGAATGTAAATATTTGTGATATTGTTATTTTTTTTGCCTACCTTTGTGCAACAAATAAGACGAATTTGAAAAAGATAGCAGTACTCACAATGGTCCGTAACGATGACTTCTTCCTGCGTAAGTGGGTAGAGTATTACGGACGTGAATTGGGCAAGGAGAACCTATATATATATTACGACGGTGAGGATCAGGTCGTTGCCGACTTCTGCCAAGGCACCAATGCCTATGTGCATCCTAAGATTGGTACGCAGGTAGTGAGCGCAGAGAAAGGTCGTCTGAGATTCCTCTCAGATAAAGCAGCAGAGCTCTTCTCTAAAGGGTATGATCTGGTCATTGGAGTGGATGCCGACGAGTATATTGTGGTTGACCCTAAGTTGGGCGTCAGCCTTAGGGAGTATCTTTCTGCCCAGGATATTGATATAAGCCTTTCTCCCTTAGGGCTCGACTTTGGTCAGAAGTTAGGTGAGGAGGGTGATTTATCTGTGGAGGATGCTTTCCTTCGTCAGCGTCGTTATGCCCAGATAGGTACCCGTTATACGAAACCCTCTATTATTGCAGAGCCTTGTCTGTGGGGTAGTGGTTTCCATCGTGTAAAGGGCCATAACTTCCATATCGCTAAAGACTTGTACCTGATGCACTTCGGCTATGCCGACAAGAAAATTCTGCAAGAAAGGTTGGGGGATACTGACCGTATAGCGCAGGGATGGGAGAAGCATATCTATAAGCGTAGTCGTACCATCCGATATGCTACGGAGAAGAAGGCACGCGACTTTGATTGCTGGACTCGTTATGCACGTATCTGCCAGACGTTGTGTCGTCCTTTTTATGCGCTCAATAAGCCTGCGATGCTGGAATTAAGAATTGTGGTTAGGATACCTGATAGGTTTGAAGAGGTATTATAAGGCTTTATTCTCTCAGCAAATCCTCTACAAACTTTTTGATGCGAGCAAAGACCTCATCGCTTACTTGATCCAAAGCATAGAAGCAGCCAAAGCAAACGTGGCTACCTGGTTTGGTTACGCGTCGCAGCGTCCATTCCAACTGCATCATTCCCTTTTTAGAATAATAACGCATCAGTATGGGGCGAACAGACTGGAAGTGCAGCCTTCCTTTCTTCCATAATATAATATAACAGATTTCATCCGTACGGAAGTGCTGACGACTGCGGAAGCGGTTCTGGATATTCTGTATAAGGCGGTCGGGATGCGTCTCGTAAAACTGTTGCAGGGTGCTGCGTAGCAATGGGCGAGGCGTGTGTGCCAGACGGATAAACGTCCGTCCCTCACCAGCTATCTCGGCTGCATCCATCATCTGCTGTATATGGTTCACTTGGCAAGAATGCCCAATAAAGTGTTTCAGGGAGAACCATGCTTTCGTCCAGAAGAGTGAGGATCTGTTTCCATAGCAATTGATATGTCCTTCGCAGGGAAAGAAAACCTCAGGTTCTACGCTACGGCATACCAGCAGGTCGTCATTGAAGTATATGAAGTGCTCGCTCAGGTTAGGAATCCTCCATAGCAGAGCTTCTATGCTTAGGGAATTGAAGGTGGGCAGGTATTGTTCGTATCCGCTAAAGATAATTTTATGATCCACTATCTCAACGGGAATCCTGCTCTCCACCTTAGGATCCTGTTGGTCTGTAACAATGAAGATGCGGTTTACCCAAGGCATGAATTTATTGATAGAACGTATGCACCAATGTATCTCGCCCCTGTCGGCATAACGGGTGGGTGCTGCAATATCCTTCTCTTGTGCTTCCTCTGGTCGGATATAGGCAGCCCTCTTGGCATTCAGGACGGCATCGTTGCCATCTACCCAAGTGACGACAACGTCTATGTCGAAGTGCTGTAGTGCATTCATCTCTGTCTGATTTTGCTAAGCCAACGGTTATGCGACCACAGCCATATCTCAGGCTGTCGCTTTATAGTCTCCTCCAGCATGCGGAAGAATAGTGCGGTAAGAGGGTAGGGTTGTTGTTTCAGGTCCTCGGGAACCTCCATCTCGTAAAATGTCAGTCTGTAGTGCCCACGACGTGGTTTCTCTACATCCAGATATACTAACTCTGCGTTCACCTTCTTGGCAATCTCTTCGGCACTGGGAACATACCGCGTTTTCTGGTTCATGAAGGTAAGTGTATCCTTTACTTTTGTAAACGGGCGCTGGTCGGTAATGAATCCGCATAGGAACGGCTCGCCCATGGCATTCCATCTCAGCAGTGTGCGGACGGTCTGCATGGTCTCTATCTGTTCTGTGTTCCAACGACTACGTATCTCGTTCATCAGCGACGAGAAGTACTTGTTCTTGATATACTTGTATATCTCGCAGGTCTTCTTGGGGGCTTTGTAGTGCATACTCACTTCCTGAGCCCATTCCCAACACCCGCAGTGCCCCATTAGCATAAAGATGTTCTTGCCTTGGGCAGCTATCCGTTCAGGCAGTTCGCTGTTCACAACCTCCACGCGTCTACGCATCTCCTGGTCTGATATGTTCAGACACTTAAAGGCTTCTATGAAGACGTCGCACAGGTTATGGTAAAAGGCCTTCTCTATGCAGATAATCTCCTCCAGGCTCTTTTCCGGGAAGGAACGGCTCAGGTTTTCTCTGACCAGACGTCGCCTATACCTTATTATATAATATATAATAGGGAATGCCGCATCGCTAATCAGGTAGAGGATACCCAATGGTAATCCCGCCAATAACCGCATAAAATGGTGTTTCTTCTTCATCGTAATGACAAAGGTACGAATAAGCGAGAGATAAAGAAAGAAAAGTTCGTTTTTATTTCTTTATCCGAGCGGAAGTAACTTCGAGACGCATTCTCAAAGGTACGAATAAGCGAGAGATAAAGAAAGAAAAGTTCTTTTTTATTTCTTTATCTGAGCGGAAGTAGCTTCGAGACGAAGTCTCAAAGCACAATTAAGTGAGCGTAAAGTAAAATTATCACCTTATTTTTGTATTTTTCCATCGCGAATACTATTGACAAACACCTTGTTTTGGGTATTGCCTTATGCTTTCCGTACTGCCAATCTGGATAAAATGACAGTATGTGTTACGTGGCAGCATCGGCTGAAAAGAATGGCTGTAGGACTTAATGCTAAGCTCTATATCGCTAACGGCAATCGGAAAGAAGATGTTGCATATGCCGGTACTGTCGGATTCCCATCAACGGCACCTATGATTACATTATCTCCGGATAAACATAAAGAGCGATGGGGGAGTGTTACTGCATTTGTGACATTCTAATAAGAAAAATAATAAGTTTTTTCTACGATTTCTTTGGACATATTAGAAATAAATACTAACTTTACTGCCGTTTTCCAATGGATGGGCCGTGCCACAATATACTGACGCCATCCGGAATGGGGAACTGAGTAAGAGGTTTGCTTAACCGCAATTAATTGGGAATGGGGTGAAAATCCCCGACTGTCCCGCAGCTGTGAGCTCCCTTTAAACTCTGAAGCGGTAATGCCATTGCCTATTATAAGGTGAGAAGGCGCTTCGGGGTGGAGCAAAGTCAGAAGACCAGCCTCCGGCTCATAAAACCTGCTGAATGCTCTCGATGTAAGGGCAGGATGCGAATACTGCAAACAAGAAGTTGGCAGATACTGCCAGAAGGTGTGCCTGTAGTGGAGGTGTGCTGTGTTGTATGTATATAGGTAATTAAATTATATGTCAAATGGTTTCGTTTTTTAATCGAAGACTCTTTTTCCTGGATAGGTACGGAAAGAGTCATCTGCGTACGGACTGGTTCAGGAACCATCTGTCGCATCATTTTAGCCTTAGGCTGATGCTTTATTTCTTGTTGGCTATTATAGCTACCGCTGTTGTATGGAACTTGCCTTTGGAATGCTTTGGCATAGAAGGTCTTAACATTATACAGCGACGTATCATAGCCATCTTTGTATTTGCCATCATTATGTGGGTCACGGAGTGCATACCCTCCTGGGCTACGTCGGTGGTGCTTATTGCGTTACTGCTTTTTGCCACGTCTGATAGCGCGCTGAACTTTTACACGTCGGGACTGGAAAAGTCCGAAATGCTCAGTCATAAAGTATTGATGGCTACCTTTGCTGATCCTATCATCATTCTTTTCCTGGGTGGTTTTGTTTTGGCAATAGCAGCCACAAAGAGTGGCTTGGATGTTGTACTGGCCCGTTGTCTGCTTAAACCTTTCGGCACACGTTCCGAGGTGGTGCTGTTAGGCTTTATCCTCATAACGGGCATCTTCTCGATGTTCATCTCCAACACGGCTACAGCAGCCATGATGCTTACTTTTCTGACACCAGTATTCAAATCGCTTCCACCTGACGGTAAAGGTCGTATTGCCCTTACGCTGGCCATCCCCTTAGGAGCGAATATCGGTGGTATGGGCACGCCTATAGGTACTCCTCCCAATATGATTGCCCTGAAGTACCTGAACGATCCGGATGGCCTGAATATGAATATAGGCTTTGGTGATTGGATGATGTTTATGATACCGCTCACGTTTTTATTATTGTTACTTGGCTGGTGGTTGCTTCTAAAGATGTTCCCCTTTAAACAAAAGCGCATAGAACTGAATATCGAGGGCGAGGTGGATCATAACTGGCGTACAGTGGTTGTTGCTCTAACCTTTATTGTTACCCTGCTGCTGTGGCTTACTGACAAACAAACGGGTGTTAATGCTAACACGGTGGCTATGCTTCCTATTGCTGTTTTTGCTGCTACAGGTGTTATTACGAGCAAGGATCTGCAGCAAATCAACTGGAGTGTTATCTGGATGGTAGCCGGTGGCTTTGCCCTTGGTGTAGGACTTAATGAATCTGGTTTGGCAGAGAATGCTATCAATAGCATACCATTCGGAACCTGGTCGCCAGTGGTCATTCTGGTTGTTGCGCTGCTAGTGTGCTACGGTTTGTCGAACTTCATCTCCAACACAGCTACAGCGGCTCTGTTGGTGCCCATCTTGGCTGTTGTCTGCAAGGGTATGGGAGACTCCATTGATTCCATTGGTGGTGTAAAAACCGTATTGATTGGTATTGCCATTGCCGCTTCTGTGTCCATGTGTCTGCCTATCAGTACTCCACCCAATGCAATAGCCCATTCTACCGGTCTGGTGGAACAGCGTGACATGGTGAAACTCGGCCTTTGTGTCGGTGTCACGGGCTTGATTCTGGGATGGCTTACCCTTTTCTTGGTTCGATAAAATAACCTAAAATAACTACTATCTGCGGAGTTGAATATTTTTTGACTCATAATAAAGCGACGCATACGTGAGTATCCGTCGCTTTTTAATTCACAATTCACAACTTTACACAATCTTATGTTCGGTACTTCTACTTCGTGCCGAAGTTTCCCGTTATAGTATTTGCGTATCCACAAAATAACTCTTAACTTTGCAATTAGAATCGAGTCTGTAAAAGACTATTTTTGTTAAGGCAGCCCCTGAGAGAAATAGACTAAAGTGAAAACAACATAAAGAATCGACCAGTTATGAGACGGATGTTATTAAACCTAATGGCAATTGTATGTGCCATGACTCTTTCGGCACAGAGTATCTATGATTTCAAGGTAAAGGATGATGCAGGCAAGGACGTATCACTCTCCGACTACAAGGGAAAAGTGCTTCTAATAGTGAACACAGCTACCCGATGTGGATTCACACTCCAGTATAAGGAGCTGGAAGCATTGTATGAGAAGTACCATAGCGAAGGGTTGGAAATTCTTGATTTCCCCTGCAACCAGTTTGGACAGCAGGCTCCTGGCACCATTCAAGAGATTCACCAATTCTGCTCTGCCAACTTCAACATTCAGTTCCCGCAGTTCGATAAGATTGAGGTGAACGGTTCCAGTGAACATCCACTCTACACATGGCTAAAGGCTCAAAAAGGATTTAACGGCTTTGACGTGAACGACCAACGTGGAAAGATGATGGATGAAATGCTTCGCAAGCAGGATGCAGACTACGACAAAAAGTCAGACATCAAGTGGAACTTCACCAAGTTCCTCGTCAGTCGCGACGGACGTGTGATAAAGCGCTATGAGCCAACAGATAAGATAAATACCATCGAGGGTGACATCTGTGTGGAGGTTAATCCCGTGCTAAGTAGCATCATGGCCCGTCGTTCTGTCCGCAAGTATCTGGACAAGCCTGTTGAGCATGAGAAGTTGGAGATCGTGGCACTTGCCGGTATTAACGCTCCAAGTGCGAGGAACTGGCAGAACTGGGCTATTAGAATTGTTGAGGACCAGAAACTGATGGCCGACGTGAAAGACAAGTGCCGCAATGCACCGAACCTTATCTGCGTCTGCGCTCCGACAAGCGGCAACTTCGACCTTGATGCAGGTCTTCTGGGTCAGAATATGATGCTGGCTGCTCAGTCTCTGGGACTTGGAACTTGCATTCAGACGGGGCCCGTTCGCTTCCTGACTACTGACGAGAAAGCCAAAGCCTTCCGCGAGAGCCTCGACATCCCTGCAGATTACAAATTATTGTATATCATCGCTATCGGCTATCCTGACGAGAAACCCGATGCCAAACCCCGCGATGCATCTAAGGTAAAATACATCAAGTAAAAAGAAGATCAGATGAAAACAGATCTGGAACTGGTTAATATCTGTGTGCTGAATGCGGGGTACGCCCAAGTTGGTCAGCGGTGGGAGGGGAAAGGACTTTCCTCCCCCTTCGCTCGCCTGTATTATGTAAAGGAGGGCGAAGGAACCGTCAGCACCCCCGAGGCAGAGCTGAAGATGAAGCCCGGACACATGTATCTGGTTCCAAGTTTTATGCCGCACAGTATGACGTGTCAGAGCGGGCTTTCTTTTTATTACCTGTTTGTATATGAACGATACGGCAAGCAGTCGGATATCTTCGACCTCTATTCCTTCCCCTACGAGGTAGAAGCCAATCAGGCCATAGACCTGCTCTTCGAGAACTATTGCAACTACTATCCCCAGTTGACATTACCCTACGCCAGTGCCGAGGATTTCTACGCCCATCCTTCGTACCGCGAATATGCCATCCGATATGCTCAGATGGACCGCTCACAGAAGATGCAGTTACAAGGGTTTGTGTGGATAGTAGCTTCGTTCTTTATGGCAAAGGCACAGAAAATAGAGCAGATCGACGAGCGACTTCTGAAAGTAATTGCCTTCATCAAGGAAAACGTCAGCAAGGAGACGGATATAGAGGCGCTGGCAGACATAGCCTGCGTCACAAAGTCGCATCTGGAACGTCTCTTCCGCGAGAAGCTGGGCACCACGCCCTTGCAATACATTCTGCGTACCAAGATACAATGTGCCCAACGCTTACTGATGACAACCAACTATAGTATCAATGTCATTGCAAACGAAGTGGGCTTCGCGGATACCTCGTACTTCATCCGCATCTTCCGCCAGAAGATAGGTTTCACCCCTCAGGATTACAGACAGAAGCTAAGATAGTACATTACCCCTCTATTATAGGACAAAACGCGCAATATTAAGTGAAAACATATCATTAAATAGGATTTTCTTTATACATAGCAGTAAAATAGCATACCTTTGCGACGTTTAAGGATACAATATATTATTTTATACGCATGATAAAGGAATTTCAGAACACAGCCATCATGGCTGGCGAGCGTAACATCTCTTACACTCAACTGCTGGATTATATCAACCTCTTTTCTAAATATACCCCTCAACACGAGGGCGACAAAACGCTCATCTTCTCAGAGAATCGCGAGGGCTGGATCTATGCTTTCTTCTCTGTTTGGCAGAACAAGGGCGTAGCGGTACCCGTTGATGCCTCTTCTACGGTATCAGATGTGGTTTATATCCTGAAGGACTGCCAGCCGCAGTGTATCTGGACTTCCCGACAATGCCGCAACGTTGCCGAGGAGGCCGTAAAAGAGTCCGGTCTGCCCGTACAGATTCTGCTGATAGACGACTACGAGCAGATAAGTTGTCCAAAGAGAGAGGGAAGGATGCACATACAAGAGGATGATATCTTTACAGCTGAGAACAATAATATGGCCCTTATTATCTACACCTCAGGAACCACCGGTTCGCCCAAGGGTGTTATGATATCATACGCCAACCTGTATGCTAATTGCCATAGTGTGACGGTAGATGTGCATATCTTTGACAGTACCCACCGCACCCTTATTCTGTTACCCCTGCATCACGTGCTGCCCCTGGTGGGAACGGTTATTATGCCTATTCTGGCCGGCGGCGGTGTAGCTATCTGCCCTTCACTCTCCGGTCCGGACATTATGGATACGCTGGTAAGGGGCAAAATTGCCATCTTCGTGGGTGTGCCCCGTCTGTGGACCACCATCTATCTGGGCATCAAGAAAAAGATTGATGCCAGCCCAGTAGCCCGTGCCCTCTTTCAGATTTGCGAGTGGGTCAATAGTCCCAAGCTGTCACGTATTGTCTTCAAGGCCGTGCATCAGAAGTTAGGTGGCAACCTTACCTACTGCGTCAGCGGTGGCGCCTCTTTGGATACCGAGGTAGGCAACGGACTGCGTACCCTTGGTATTACTATGTTGGAGGGCTACGGCATGACGGAGACAGCGCCTATCATCTCCTTCACTCACCCAGGCGATGTTATTCCTGGCTGCGTGGGCCTGCCCATGTCAACTGTTGATGTGAAGATTGTAAACGGTGAGATTTGCGTGAAGGGTCCCAACGTGATGTTAGGCTATTACAACCGCCCCGAAGAAACAGCTCAGGTGATAGATAAAGACGGATACGTACACACTGGCGACCTGGGTTATCTGGATGAATTGGGACGTATCCATATCACAGGTCGTTCCAAGGAAATCATTGTTCTCTCAAATGGTAAGAACATCCAGCCTGCTGAGCTGGAGTTCAAGTTGGAAAAATACGATCAGTATGTGAAGGAGGTTGCTGTAACTCAGGACGGTGATATGCTACGAGCCATCATCGTGCCCCAGGAAGAGTGGGCCAAGAACCTTTCTGATCAGGAAGTAGAGGAACAACTGAAGCGTCTTGTGATAGAGCCCTACAACCTGACCGTTGTGAACTACAAGAAACTAATGAGCCTCTTTGTTTATAGAGGAAGCCTTCCACGAACTAAACTAGATAAGCTGCAGCGCTTTAAGCTGAAGGACCTGATAAAGGATGCCGGTAAGAGTGAAGTACAACCCAAAGATAAGTTTAATGTTAGAGAAACTCCCGAGATGAAGATTCTTAGGGAGTACATCGAGGAGGAGAAGAAGGTGACCGTCAAGCCTACAAGCCATATTGAGACTGATCTTGCCTTCGACTCCCTCGATTGTGTTAGCTTGGAAGGTTTCATAGAACGTACCTTTGGCGTTCAGATGAAATCCAGTACTTTTGCGCAATATGCCAACGTACAGGAAATGGCCGATTACATAGCGCAATACAAGACACGCTCCGAAGTGGAGAATACCGACTGGAAGTCCATTCTCTCTTCAGATACCTCTTATCTGAACATTGCCTCTACATGGGCAATACATACTAAGGTCGTACACCTGATGCACAAATTTCTTCGCAAGCATAACAACTTGGAAGTCAACGGGATTGAGAATATTCCTCTAGAGGGCCAGTTTATCATTGCTCCTAACCATCAGAGTGCCATCGACGGCAATATTTGCGTTGCCGGGCTGAGCAAGGAAACGCTGCGTAACACCTACTATTATGCAACCGAGGAACATATCAAGGGATATCCCCTTCAGTTGATGGCCCGACATAACAATGTCATCCTGATGCAGCACCAGAACCTTAAGGATTCAATCCTGCGTATGGCCAAGGTGCTGAGGCAGGGCAAGAACCTGGTCATTTTCCCTGAAGGAGCCCGTACGCATGATGGCAAGATGCAAGCCTTCAAGAAGACCTTCGCCATTCTGTCTAAAGAACTGAATGTTCCTATCGTTCCCGTCCGCATAGAAGGTGCTTTCGAGGCCATGCCCCGTGGCACCAAGCATCTGAGCAAGCATAAGATAACGGTAACATACCTGCCCGTCATTAAACCAGAGCAGGAACAAACATACGAACAACTCTCAGATAAGGTTCGAGACGCAATCAGGAATTGATATTGAATACGGGGTGAATTCAGCGTGAATCCGATGCGTTTGCACGCTGAATCTCCTTCGAATTTGAGGCCCAAACTCCTGGGGCTATTGACATATATCAACAATTCGGCATTATCTGTTGTTTTTTTTCTGCAATATATTTCCGCATATATATATTTTTACATAATTTTGCATTGTGAAAACGAAACATAATTAACAAGTAACAAGACTATGACGACGAAAACTACACTATACAAAAAATTTATGAAAAAGTCTTTTATTCTGTTATCTGTTGTGGCTGTTGCAATAGGTTTTGCAAGCTGTAACAAAATTGAAGGTACCGAAGGTATTAATGATGATCAGGAGGATGTGATTCCTCAGACAGAGGTTTTCTTCCAGGGTCAAAAGTTGTCTTACGAGGGTCAGATGCCCCTTGTAGGTATTAAGTCAAAAATTAAAATTATGGATCCTGCTGGTGGTCTTGCATGGCCCAAGCATACCGACGAGGGTTGGGAGAGCGCTCGTTTCTCTATCCGTGCCGACGGTACAATTCCTGATTTCTACGACAAGAGCTCTGCTCTCTATTATGGACGTCCCGCTGGTAAGTCTGGTGTAACCAGCCACAACGTAGGTAAGGTTTCAAACGTATTCAACTATCCCCATTATAACGACCGTGACTTCGATTACTATAAGATAGACAAGAAGACTGGCAACAACATTGGCTTGTTCCGTTATGTATACGATCAGGAAGGTCTGAAGACTCAGCCTGTAATTCTCGAGGCTCCCTCTGTTGTAGATATTCTGGCTGACGAGGTTGAAGACTTGGAGGCTGAGATTGCAGCTAATAAGAATGTTGCTAAGAACACCGCTGCTTTGGCTAATGTCAATGCTTTGCTGGCTAAGGGCGCTGATTACTTGGATTCTCACGTTCTGTGGTACGTTGTTAAGGAAGTTGGCGGACAGTATCGTTGGCACGTAAATGGCGTTATCCGCGATAATGAGACACCTGAGTACGTAATTGATCCCATTCCCGATAATGTAGAGGTAGACGTTCACCAGCAGGAGCACAAGGATTGGTACGAGATTAAGACTTCAATCCATGTAAGAACTGATGTGGAGTCTGTAAAGGTTAACATCCCCTTGAAGGAAGAGGATATTCTGGAGCAGGATGACTTCGATATTCGTATCTTCGACTTCTACTATAAGGAGTATGTTGTTAAGCATAATATTACTCACGATGCTAACGGTATCACCATCGAGATTACAGACATTCCTGCTTCTCTGATTGAGCAGCTCAGAGCTGACTACGGCGACGGTATCACCATCGAGGTTCACAGCTACTGCACAAAGGATGTATGGGAGGAATTGAAGGAAAGCCGTGTAAGGACAGGCAAGCCCTGCATTGTAAACGGTCAGATTACCAGTGCGCTGAAACCCGGCGAGAAGGTTATCATTCCTGTTGAGAAAGACTAAACTCCTAAGTAAAAGGAATATATATATTTAAATATATTTAAATCCCGAGGCAAATGCACAATGCCTCGGGATTTTTTTGTAATTTTGCGCCTGCAACTTTGCATATATGAGTTTGGAGAGAAAGAGATATATAGCCAGTTGGGTGTTGTTGGCAGTCTTCCTGCCAACGCTGCTGTTATCGTCTCTGCACATCCACCACGAATCAGAAGCTGATGAGATTTCATGTACCGCTTGTGTGCAGCATCATTGTCATGGACATTTCTCCCAGTTGTCTGATTCTATGCACCATTGTGTGCTTTGTCAGTTCCTGACGCTGACCTTTGTAGCAGGCTCTGTATGCGCAGTTGTTTTCCTTTTTCATGTAAGCAGAATACTTCATGCCCGTCCCCTGTGTGCCCATTGTTCAGACAGGTGCGGCATCATCGTTACCCGTGGTCCTCCTGCTAGTCTAGGATAATAGGATAGGGGATAAGCAGTTTTATCCCCCAGTGTTTATTACTCTTATACATTATTATAAATATACAATCTGAAATCAGAATGAATAATAGATATATTTTCGTTCTGCCATTGCTGTGTATATGTACAGCATTGGCAGCACAGAATGATGATAAACATCATCATGCAGAGGACTCTACCGATGTTTTCTACCGCCATCTTCAATTAAACGAGATTACAGTAACAGGTGTAACGGGTGATACAAAGCTGAAGCATTCAACGGCTCCCATCAGCATTGTCAGTCCTAAGGTGCTACGTTCTACGGCATCCACCAATATTATAGATGCCATCAGTCGTCAGCCAGGTGTTAGTCAGCTTACTACAGGCGGCAGTATTTCTAAACCCATTATCCGTGGTTTGGGATATAATCGCGTAGTTGTAATGAGCGAGGGCGTCCGTCAGGAAGGTCAGCAGTGGGGCGATGAGCACGGTGTAGAGGTTGATGGTAACAGTGTAGGTTCAGTGGAGATCCTGAAAGGACCTGCCTCGTTGATGTATGGTTCTGATGCTATGGCAGGCGTTGTCATCCTGCATCCTCAGCCCATATTGCCCGAGGGAGATATGCGTGCTAACTTCAGTTCAGAGTATCAAACCAACAACGGTCTTTTCGGGTACAACCTCTCTATGGCAGGTAACAAGAAGGGATTTGTATGGGATGGTCTTTTCAGTCATAAGATGGCCCATGCTTATAAGAACAAGTACGACGGTTATGTGCCTGGCTCTCAGTTTGGTGAGAAAGCCGGCCGTCTGATGTTAGGTCTGTACAAGCCTTGGGGGCATTCCCGCTTGACCGGTACGCTCTATCATCTGACTCCCAGCATTGTTGAAGGTGAGCGTGACGAGGTAACAGGCGAGTTGGAGTGTACCACTGATAATATAAAGACTTACGGCAAGGCGCTTCCTTTCCAGCATGTGAACCACTACAAGTTGGTTTGGGATAACTTCTTTAATCTTCCCAAGGGTTTCCTGAAGGTTATCTTAGGCTATCAGCAGAACCAACGTCAGGAGTTTGAGGAGAGCGAGGATGAATATGAACTCTACTTCAAGTTGCATACCATGACCTATGATGTGCGTTATGTGACGCAGGAGTTCAACGGATGGAAGTTGTCAGCCGGTATTGGCGGTATGTACCAGCATTCTGGTAATCTGGGTGAAGAGTTCCTGATTCCTGATTACAAGCTCTTCGATGGTGGTATCTATGCTACTGCTACCAAGACATTGGGTGATCGCTGGACATTCAGCGGTGGTGTACGTTACGACCATCGCCACATGCACGGTGATGAACTGGAGGAGGATGGTGCGATGCGCTTTACTGACTTTACCCGTTACTTCAATGGTGTATCCGCTAGCCTCGGTGCTGTATGCAATATCAACGAGCACTTTAATGTTCGTGCCAATCTGGCTCGAGGTTTTCGTACACCTAACATGAGTGAGTTGGCCTCTAATGGTGTTCATGAGGGTTCTATCCGTTATGAGCTGGGTTCTCAGAATTTGAAGGCTGAATATAGCTTGCAGGCTGACTTGGGACTGGACTTTACTTCACGTTATGTTTCTGCCCAGGTGGCACTCTTTGCCAACCGCATAAACAACTACATCTTCACACACCGTTTGCCCGAAGAGATAGAGGAGGGTTACCTGACTTATGCCTATACACAGGGTGATGCCCGTCTGTTGGGCTTCGAGGCGGGAGAAGATTTTCATCCCATACATTCGGTTCACTTCTCTAACAGTTTCTCTTATGTAGATGCGCAGTTGCTGAACCAACCTGCAGAGACCAAGTATCTGCCCTTCACACCTGCTCCCCGTTGGAATGCAGAACTGAAGTGGGAACTTCTTCATCATTCACACAGCACCATCAATCACCATCATTCAGAATACGAGAGCCGTCATTCTCTGTTGAATAATCTGTACGTTGCTGCAGGCTTGAACTATTACTTCAAGCAGAATCACATTTATAGTGCTGATGAAACAGAGACTGTAACTCCGGGTTATGCGTTGCTGAGCTTCTCGGCAGGTACGGACGTGCAGGTAAAGGGTAAGAAGGTAGCTGAGTTATATGTAACGGCTGATAATGTGTTGAATACAGCCTATCAGAATCATCTGAGCCGTCTGAAGTATGCCGACATGAACAATGCCACAAATCGTCGTGGTGTTTATAACATGGGGCGTAACATAACTTTCAAGGTGGTTGTGCCCGTCCAGTTCTAATAAGAATCCTCGTCTGATTCTTTTCTATTATAGCTGATTTCGTTCTCCTTCGCTGTCTCCGTAATGACATTATCATAACCTGTCAGGGCAGCGAAGGGGGCGAACTGAGCTGCACGGTTCCACATTGACATCTGCGAATGTTTCTCGGAAACGTGATGTGGCATGTCTATTATATCAGAGTAATCCATATTTCAAAATTCAAAATTCTAAATTCAAAATTCTAAAATTATTTTTAGGGATTATTGGTTGTCGTTAATAGTTGCCAACAGCCAATAGCTAAATCTCCCGTTTCCGTTCTCCCCTCATTGAGAGGGGTTGAGGGAGGCTTTTAGGCTTTATGTCCTCCTATCTGTTTGTTGCGTTCCTTTGCGGTGGCACCTTCTTTAAAGTTGAGACCTCGTAGGATGGCATTCTTGCCAAAACGCTGTTTAATCTTCAGTTGCGCCTCCTGCATTCTCCGTTCCTTTTCAAGGCGTGCTTTCTCCTCCTTGCGTTGTTTATCCAGAGCTTCGTAGTCAGTGAACAAATCCAGTTGTTCATATTTGACAGCTGACACCTGAGCGTTGACAGTTGCCTCGTCTTTTACGTGATTGGTGGTCAGATTCAAACGGCGAATCAGTAGGTCGGGATTTACATGACGGTCAAAGAGTTCTGCTGCGCCATCCATGATAAGGCGCGAAGAAGAGGTAGGTTTCTTAAAGTTGAAAGTACCATGGGCATGCTTGGGTACGGGCTTCCCATAGTGGTTGATGGTAATGGGGCCGTTATATTTAGCGCGTATCTCAGGACGAGTCAGACTCTCTGCATCGTAGCCTATGGTTAGTACCAGTTGGTCGGTCACTAACTGCTTCGATACCAAGTCCAATGCCATACCTTCAGCCATCTCGCGTATTACAACCCGTCCTTTCTCGAAGTCGTAAGGCTCTTGTAGTACCTGTCCGCTGCTGAAGGAGTTCGTCTCTGGCCTATAAGCTTTAACGGCGTCCATGGTACAAGGTTCCCAACCCCAGGCATGGTCTATCAGCAATTCCGCATTCACTCCGAAGAGGTCATATAGCAGGTCCTCGTTCTGCACTGACATCCTTGCCAGCTTGCCCATGGTGTCTATGCCGTAGCAGGCCAGTTTCTGTGCGATGCCCTGACCCACGCGCCAAAACTTGGTGATAGGGCGGTAGTCCCACAATTGGCGTCGGTATGACATCTCATCCAGTTCTGCTATGCGCACGCCGTCCTTGTCGGCTGGCATCTTCTTGGCTACGATATCCATAGCCACCTTGCAAAGGTACATATTGGTACCAATGCCTGCCGTTGCCGTGATGCCTGTTTGCGAGAGTACATCGCGAATCATCTTCATGGCCAGCTCGTGAGCTGTTGTCTTGTAAGTGCCTAAGTAGGCCGTTACATCCATGAAGACTTCGTCGATGCTATAAACATGAATATCCTCGGGGGCAATGTATTTCAGGTAAATACTGTATATCTTGGAGCTGACCTCCATGTAGTGGGCCATCTGTGGCTTGGCGATGATAAAGTCCACGCCACGTGCCTTTTGTCTTACTTCAAACAAACGTGCCCTTCCGCCTATGCCGTATTCCTTTAGCGAAGGAGTTACGGCCAGGCAGATGGTCTTGTCTGTTCTAGATTCATCGGCTACAACAAGATTTGTCGTCAGCGGATTCAATCCCCTGTCGACACATTCCACCGAAGCATAGAATGATTTCAGATCGATGGCAATATATGTACGTTGCATTTCAGGCATGATAATGCACACTTTTATTCCATCGAAGATAATAAGTTTTTTTACTTTCTGCGGATGTAGGCAATGGTGTCGCCCTTGCCAACCTTGCTTCCCTGATTAGCGCAGATCTCTACCAACTTACCACCCAGGGCAGCTGGAATCTCGATAACCTGGCCAAACTGGTTCTGCAGGTAGCAGAAGCGGTCGCCCTCCTTGTATTCCTTGCCTACCATAGGATTGATGCTCTTAACGCACTCAGCATCACCGTTAACCTCCCACATAACGGTACCGTTCTCGGGTGCTGTGATGGCATCAGCCTCGGCATGCTTGTAGGCAGCAACCTCCTCCAGTGACATGCCGTTCTTCTGCATCTCCTTGTCCTTGGCAGCCTGCAGATCCTTCAGGAAGCGCTCCTTTGCTACGCCACTCTTGTAGTCGCGATACTGACTCTCGTGCATAGCAAACTCGAAGAGCTCTTCGTCGTCCTGGCCACGGTCCCAGCCATTCTTCTTCATCTCCTCGATGAAGCGTGGCAGGTCGTCGGGGTAGTTGCTCTGAGGATCAGCTGTTGTGAACTCAAAGCCCTTCTCCTTGGCCAGTTCGATGATTTCGGGAGCAACCTCGCCTGGCAACTTACCGCTCTTACCCAGGATCATTCCCCAGATTGAGGGGTCCATCATGCTATAGCGGGGCTTACCCATAGACTCTGTAAGCAAGTTCATCAAGGCGATATTCTTGACATACTGAGAGAAAGGAGTTACCAATGGAGGATAACCTACGCGTGGCCATACGTATGCCACCTCGTTGAAGAGGCGAACCAGCAGAGCATCCTCGCTGTAAGGCTCCTCACCCTTATTCTTACGATTGTTATTGATAGCATCCATTACGCCCTTCAGGTCAGCCATCATGCTACCCATCATACCACCGGGCAGACCGCAACCCAACAAGAGTGAAGACATCAACTTGTTGGCAGGGTTCATGAAGTAGCCCAAGAAGTCGTCGATGAACTCCTGAGTCAACTTACGAGCCTCCATATAGGCCTCCATGTTGATTTCGGGTACATCAAAGCCGTAGTTCTTCAGCATGCTCTGAACAGAGATGATATCCGGATGAACCTTACCCCAGGAGAGTGGCTCGATGGCAGTATCGATAACATCGGCACCGTTCTTGCAGACCTCCAGGATGCTGGCCATAGACAGACCGGGACCGCTGTGGCCGTGGTACTGGATGATAATCTCGGGATGCTTATCCTTAATCATCTTAACCAGTTTACCCAACATAGCGGGCTGACCGATACCAGCCATATCCTTCAGACAGATTTCAGGAGCACCGGCCTCAATCAGCTGGTCAGCGATATTAGCATAGTACTCGGCAGTATGGATGGGGCTGTTGGTGATACATAGGGTAGCCTGAGGTGTCATGCCAGCCTCCAATGCATATTTGATAGAAGGGATGATATTGCGAACGTCGTTCAGACCGCAGAAGATTCGGGTGATATCTACGCCCTGAGCATGCTTAACTTTGTACATCAGACGGCGTACATCGGCAGGAACGGGGAACATACGCAAAGCGTTCAGACCACGGTCCAACATGTGGGTCTTGATACCTGCTTCATTAAAGGGTTTTGTAAAGGCACGTACTGCCTTGTTGGGGTTCTCGCCGTAAAGCAGGTTCACCTGCTCAAATGCTCCACCGTTGGTCTCAACACGGGCAAAACATCCCATCTTGATGATAACAGGTGCTATGCGCTCTAATTGATCTTTGCGAGGCTGGAACTTGCCGCTCGACTGAAACATGTCTCTATATACGAGGCTAAATTGAATCTTTCTCTTTTCCATATAACCTTATTATAAATGATGTCTTTTTTGTGGACTGCAAAGTTACAAAATTTTCCTCAAATATAGCCCCTTGATACCTTATTATTTATATATATTAAAGTTTCAAGTTTCATGTTCCAAGTTTCAAGTGTTCTCTTGCCCCTTGTTCCTAAAAAGATTTTGAATTTATAAATTTTGATTTTAGTGTAACGGTTCCCGTTACTTATGCGTCATGATATCCAGGACAAATCGGTCTGTCTCGTCCATGCCTCGTGAGCCGATACTTGTCAGGTTATGGATGCTACGGTCCACGTCATCGTCTATGATACCTTCGGCAGAAGTTACGTGGTTGTTCTGGATGGCAAGCATGGCACTCATAACGGCTGTGCTGACACCTGTTGTCAACTTCAGGGCACAGGATGGCTTGGCTCCATCGCAGATCATACCGGTAAGGTTGGCTATCATATTCTTCACAGAGTAACATATCTGGTCGTAGTTACCACCCATCAGATAGGTAATGCCTACGCTGCTGCCCGTGCTGGCAACCACACAGCCGCAGAGGGCAGAGAGGCTTCCCAGTGACTGTTTGATATAGATGGCGGTGAGGTGCGATAGGGTGAGGGCACGAATCAGCTCCTCCTCTGTGTTATGGTTCTCGTGTGCGAAGACCACTACGGGCATGGTAGCGCAGATACCCTGGTTGCCGCTGCCGCTATTACTCATGACGGGTATCTTGGCTCCTGCCATACGGGCATCGCAGGCACAGGATGTTACGGAGAGGACCTTGGCAAAGATACTCTCGCCCATGATGCCACGACCCAGAGGGCTGCACATGGTCTTGCCTAACTGATGACCGTAGTTCTCGCGTAGGCCTTCCTGAGCAGCTGCCTCGTTCAGACGCTTGGCTTCCAGGATAAAGCGTATTTCGTCAAGGGGCATTGTTGTGGCAAACTCATATACTTTATGTAATTTAAGGATGCTCTCCTCTTTGGCTTCTACTGCCTTTGTTACGGAAGAATCTGAGGAAGCTTGCTCAACAAAGTTCGTATGTGTTCCCTTGATGGTAGCTTCTGAGGTTTGGCCTTCGCCTTCTGCACAGACATGGATATAAAGTTTGTCGGGGTCGTTCTCCTCCAACTTGATATCTATGCGGTTCTCTGTGATATAGCGCTTGGCTATCTCGAGCTCCTTCTCGGAACAGTCTCGCAGCACCTCCAACTCCAGGCATGACTTACCGCCAACGGCACCCAAGGCAATGGCAATGGGTAGTCCTATCATACCACCTGTACCCGGGATGCCCACACCCATTGCATTCTTTAGGATGTTGGCACTAAGGTGCAAGGAGATTTTCTCGGGCAAGAAGCCGAGACCTTTACCTAATTTTTTTCTTAACTCTTCAACTGCTTTGGCTACACAAAGGGCAACTGCCATTGGCTCAGTACAACCGATGGCGGGAACGACTTCCTGATGTAGGAGAGCCAGTATTTCTTGCTTTTCTTCGTTTGATATCATGTGTTTTCTTTTAAAGCGCATGCAAAGTTACGCAAAAACGAGAGAATAGGAAGAAAAAGTTTAATTTTCTTTCCTATTCCGAGTGCAAGTAAGTTCGGCAAGGCCCAAGTTACAAAAAATATATTTATCTTTGTGCGGAAAAAACATAAAACAAACATAATTATCAAACACTATGAGACAAATGTTTTTATTTTTGGCGGTGGCTTTCTGCTTATATGGAACCGCCAAGACTGAGGTAAAAGATTCCAAAACCAACTATGCACGCGAGGCATTACAACCCTATGTAGATCGTGGTGAACTGCCTGGAGCTATCAGCATCTTCTATAAGGATGGCGTTCAGGAGACATGCTGCATTGGTTATGCAGATGTAGAGAAGAAGCGCCCCATAAAGTTGGATAATGTTTTTATGCAGTGTTCCCAGACAAAGGGCTTCTGCGGCGTTACCATAGCCAAGTTGGTAGAGGAGGGTAAGATTTCTCTGGATGACCCTGTTTCCAAGTACCTGCCCGAGTTTAAGGAATTGTGGGTACAGGATAGCGATAAGGATGGTATTAAGACCCTTCACAAGGCAAAGAATGTGTTGACAGTACGTATGGTGCTGAACCACACGGGAGGTTTCCCCTTCGAGTGCAGTGCCAAGCGTAGTGATGTACGTGGTGGTGGTTGGTCAGGAGGCGCTCCTCTGCGTCAGGTTGCCAGCATTGCTGCCGGTTCACCTATTATGTTCGAGCCTGGTACAAGGGATATGTATTCCAATACAGGTATTGATATAGGTGGTGCTATTGTTGAGGTTGTTACTGGCATGAAGTGGGAGGAGTACCTGAAGAAGGAAGTACTGGATCCTCTGGGTATGAAGAGCACATGGTTCTGGCCCACCGACAAGCAATTGAAGAATCAGATTGAGATGTACGATGTAAAGGAGGGGCAACCTGCTACATACCGTTTGGAGAACGGTTGGGAGCAGCGTCCATATAATGATGGCCATGTCTTTGCTTCTGCAGGTGCAGGTCTTTGGACAACAGCAAACGATCAGCTGAAGTTCTACAAGATGCTGATGAACCTGGGTGTAGGTGATAATGGTGTTCGTATCCTGAAGGAGGAGACTGTCAAGAGCATTCTTGCTCAGACAACACGCCCCGAAAATATGGGTGGCTATTCTCTTGGATTGAATGCTCCTAAGAAGGATGGCGAGAACGAGTGGTTTGGTCACGGTGGTGCATGGGGTACCAACTGTATGGTCAATTGGCACAAGAAGCAACTGAAGCTTTGGGTTGTTCAGCTCAATGGTCGTCAGCCCTGGAGCAAGGATGTTGATAAGGCTGCAGAGAAGTTCTTCTCACAGACTATTGATACTTCTGGCATCAATGCTTACACGGGACGTACTAAGTAAAGTGTAGAGTGTAAAGTGTAGAGTGTAGAGTGTAGAGTGTAGAGTTGAGAGATTCTTTTAGAATATTCTGATATAATTAATGGGAAGAGGCAAAACGCTTCTTCCCATTTTCTTTATCTTTTTATTGAAATTACTTGAACAGCTCTTCGAGGAACTCGTAGAAGGAAGGATTCTCGCCAACTACGGTCTTCACGATTTTACCCTCGGGATCAATGATAATCTTGGTGGGGAAGCCTGAGATGGCATACATTTCCTCAACCTTAGATTCCTTGGTGTTAAAGACATGCTTCCACTTCAGTTCATGCTTTTCTACAGCTGCCTTCCACTTCTCTTCTGTGTCGCCGCAGTCAACGCCTAGAACTTCCAGACGGTCGCTGTACTTCTCGTAGTATTTCTTCAGTTCGGGGAATCCCTTGATACACCAGATGCACCATGAGCCCCAGAAATCCAGAATCAGGTATTTACCACGCAGAGAAGAGAGGGTAAGGTCATTGCCGTTAATGTCCTTAAGGGTGAAGTCGGGGGCCATATTGCCCTCTGCTACCTTCTTGAGTGCTTCCTCGTGAATCTTCTTGCGCTCGATATTTGCTTTTACGAAGTCAATGAAGTAAGAGTACTTGCCGTCGGCTACTACGCTGCTCATCTTCTCCAGTGCCTTCTCTGCATCTTCAAAGCCCATAAGAATTGTCACGCCAGCACCGCTGTTGGGATGTGTGGTGATGAACTCCATTCTCTTCTCGTTCAGTTGCTTCTTCAGGTCGTTATAGATGGGGTCGATAATCTTCTGAAGTGAGTCGGCATTGGCACCGGCTTCTACTTGGCTGTGATAAGAGTAACCAACCTCGTACATCTTCTCCTGAATAGGATTTGTTGCGTTCTCCAGTTCCTGATATTCCTTATAGAACTGTGAACCGTCCCAGATATTCTTTTCTGTTGTTCCGGTAACGGTAGCGTTCTCTCCGGGAACCAGATATATGCTCATACGCTGTTGGCCTTCCTCGGTCTTAACCAAACAGGTAGCCAGACGCATCTTGCTATCGTTGTTCTGGATGGTGAACTTACCTTTCTTAACCTTCAGTGTATCTGTCTTTTCAAGACCTGTGAAGTCAGGCTTCCAAAGCTGCACAATAGCTGTGTCGCCAGTCACATCTTTCAAATCAGCCTTAACAACACACTGTGCATAAACGCTTCCTCCCATCAGAAGGGGGAGAAGCAGTAGTGTAATCTTTTTCATACTATTATAGTTTCGTTATTCCGATATTATTTTATTCCAATGACATTACATCGAATCTTTCTGAACGGGGTCGCAGGTCAATCCGATACCCAGCTTCTTAAAGATCTTCTGATCTACCTCGCTAAGCATAACGGTTGAGTGTGCCTGACAACCTCTGAGCAGGGGCAGCATAGCTAATGCTCTACGGCAGTTGGCATCGTTCTGACTAAGAACGGAGAGGGCTACCAGCACCTCGTCGGTATGCAGACGTGGGTTGTGTCCGCCCAGATATTCGGTCTTTGTCTTCTGAATAGGCTCTATCAGCTCCTGCGAGATGAGTTTGACGCTGTGGTCGATACCTGCCAAGTGCTTGGTGGCATTCAGCAGCAGTGAGGCACAGGTGCCCAGCAATGGAGAGCTGCTGGCAGTGATGATGTTGCCGTCTTCCAGTTCGATGGCGCTGCATGGTACACCGGTCTCCTTCAGACGTTCCTTTGCAGCTACCGTACACTTGCGGTAGTCGGTATCAATCTTAGCTTGCTTGAAGAGCAGTTTCAGCTTCGTAACTTCGCTTTCGTTGCATGCACCCAGGGCCAGCTTGCCGAGGGCTGTATAGTATCGGCGTACGATTTCCTGAAGTGATGCTTCCTGGCAAATCTTGTCGTCCGAGATGCAGAAGCCCACCATGTTAACGCCCATGTCTGTGGGGCTCTTATAGGGGCATTTGCCGTAGATACCTTCGAAGATGGCATTCAGCACGGGGAAGATTTCAACGTCGCGGTTATAGTTGATGGCCACCTTCTCGTATGCTTCCATGTGGAAGGGGTCGATCATGTTCACGTCGTTGAGATCGGCCGTGGCAGCCTCGTATGCAATGTTTATGGGGTGCTTCAGGGGAAGGTTCCATACGGGGAAAGTCTCGAACTTGGCATATCCAGCCTCTACGCCGCGCTTGTGTTCGTTGTAAAGTTGAGACAGGCAGACAGCCATCTTGCCGCTACCAGGACCGGGAGCCGTTACAATAACCAATGGTTGAGTGGTCTCTACGTAATCGTCCTTTCCGAAACCCTCGTCGCTGTCTATCAAATCCACGTTGTGGGGATAGCCCTCAATGGTGTAGTGGTAGTAGGCCTTGATGCCCATACTCTCCAGACGGTGACGATACTGGTCGGCAGAGCTCTGGCCGTTATAATGTGTGATAACGACGTTATCTACACGGAAGCCGCGGTTCTGAAACTCGTTTCGGAGACGTAGCACATCCTCGTCGTATGTGATACCCAGGTCCTGACGTATTTTGTTCTTCTCAATATCTATGGCGCTGATTACGATTACTATCTCGGCAGAATCAGCCAACTGCTGCAACATGCGCAACTTAGAGTCGGGCTGAAAACCGGGCAGTACACGGCTGGCGTGGTGGTCGTCGAAGAGCTTGCCACCCAGTTCCAAGTAAAGTTTACCCTTGAACTTAGCTATTCGCTCCTTGATATGCTCGCTCTGGATGCGAATATATTTCTCGTTGTCAAATCCGTATTTCATCTTGTTACCTTCAAATAAAATGTTATCCTAATTATATTATCTTACAACCTTTGTGAATTCTGCTTTTGCGTTCTTCTCGTTGCGCAGCTTGATATAGACGGTCATCCTTGAATTGACATCGTCGCTACCGCGAGTAGTAAAGCGGTATTCCGTGCCGTTTTTTCTATATCGTTTAGAAACGGAAGTGGGTATTCCCATGGGGTAGGGGTAGCTGTCGCAAGCCTCGTGGAAGACCTTCTTGTCGGCTTCAGACAATTCTTCCTGTACTTTGAAATCAGTTAACTCCTCAGCCTCGCCCTGCATATATCCGTTGCGAACGAGGAAGTCTTCAAGCTCTTCCTGCATATACTGCAAACGTGCGTTACGTATGCCGAAGCCTTCCATGATGACGGACTTGGGCAGCTGGGTTTTCAACTCTTCCACACTGCTTTCCAGACCGCCGCTTCCGAAGGTGCAGAATGGAACAATCATCTTGCCCTCGAAGTGGGCATTCTCAATCAAAGACGCGATAGGAGGTGCATAAGTGCCGAACCAGATGGGGTAGCCCAGGAAGATGATGTCGTATTTCTGAACATTTGACTTGAGGGGTTTAATGGCGGGTATTTCACCCATCTCACGTTCTTTTTTACAACGTTCTATCGTAGCTTCGAAGTCTCCTGAATACGGATTCTCGCATATAATCTCCTCAATATCAGCCTCCATGAAAGATTTCAACTGGTTGGCAACAGAGGCTGTTGCGCCAGTCTGTGAGTAGTAAAGAATCAATACTGTATTCTGTGGGGTGTCGTCCTTGGCGACTTCTTTCTTCTTACCTCCACATGCTACGATGAACAGACATGCAAACAATAAAATGAATAACTTCTTCATAAAATGAATATAAGGTTTTGAATTCATAGTACAAAATTACATCTTTTTCTTCTAATACATATTCTATAATTAGTTATTTTTTTATAAATTGGACAAAATACCTACATTATACCATCTTTTTCTTGCGTGTTTGCGTTTTTGTTGTAATTTTGTCTTCCGTATCATTTAATACAGATTGTAAAGCATGGGGAAAGGAGCAACATCAGTTAATCTTGAGAAGACTGCCATTATCGCAGGGGAACGCAATATTTCGTTTGCCAGAGCCTTGCAGTATATCGATGTTTTTGCCGAGCAGATGCCTTCGGGTAACGACAAGCGAATTGTCGTATTCAGCGAGAACAGTGAGGGGTGGGTTTATGCATTCTTCAGCATCTGGCAGAAGGGTGCTGTGGCTGTTCCTGTAGATGCCAGCAGCACCGTTTCTGATTTCTCTTATATTCTGCGCGACTGTACGCCGCATGGCATCTGGACTTCCCAGCACAATGTTCCTGTTGTCGAGCAGGCGCTGTTGCAGACGGGACTTAGCATCCCTTACTATGTTATAGAAGAGAGAATGAAGTGTGAGCCTGAGCTTACGCGCGAGTTGCCCGAACGTCTGCCATGGGCAGGGTTGGATGTGCCCTATAACCAGAAGTTGGCTCTTATCATCTATACATCTGGCACCACTGGCAGTCCCAAGGGTGTCATGCTCAGCTACCAGAATCTGATGGCGAACATCAAAGGCGTATCTCAGGATGTTAGAATCTACACCAGCAAGAGCCGTGTGATGATTCTCCTTCCCTTGCACCACGTATTGCCGCTGATGGGTAGCCTTATTGCTCCTTTTTGGAAGGGTGGTGGTGTTGCCATCTGTCCCAGCCTGACGGCTCCCGACCTTATGGATACCCTTTGCCGTGGCAAGGTGGCCATCGTTATTGGTGTGCCTCGCTTGTGGCAGATGCTCTATGGTGGTATCAAGAAGAAGATAGACTCTAATATCATAACGGCATTCCTTTTCAATATGTGTGCTTTCTTCCGCAGCAGAACGCTCTCGCGTCTGGTCTTCGGAAGCATCCGTCGTAAGATGGGCGGAAACATTAAGTACTTTGTCAGTGGCGGTGCAGCGCTCAGCAAGGACATAGGAGAAGGTCTCAAGACCTTGGGACTGGATGTGCTGGAGGGTTATGGTATGACCGAGACTGCTCCTATCATTTGTTTCACCCGTCCCTCAGATATTCGTCCGGGGTGCGTCGGACTTCCACTGCCTGGTATCGAGTGTAAGTTGGTGAATGGCGAGTTGTGTGCCAAGGGTCCTAATGTTATGATGGGCTATTACAATCGTCCCGAGGAGACCGCTCAGGTGTTAGACAAGGATGGATTTATCCATACGGGCGATTTGGCGACTATCGATAAGAAGGGACGTGTCACCATTACCGGACGTACCAAGGAGATTATCGTTCTCTCCAACGGTAAGAACATAGAACCCAGCGAGATAGAATATAAACTGGAGCAGTACGACCAGTATGTTAAGGAGGTGGCTGTCATGCAGGATGGCGACCTTCTGCGTGCCATTGTCGTACCACAGACTATATGGGCTTCCATGCTGAATGATACGCAGGTTGAGGTGGCGCTGAAGCATGAGGTGATAGAGCCCTACAACCGCACGGTGGCCAATTACAAGAAGGTTATGGCGCTGACGGTGTATCGTGGCGAGCTTCCCCGTACGAAGCTGGATAAACTGCAGCGCTTCAAGTTGCAGGCTTTGTTGGAAGCCTGCCGTACCGCACAGCCTGTTCATAACGAGGAGCCTGAACCCGATACGGAAGAGTACCGCATTATCAAGCAGTATATAGAACAGGAGAAGAAGTTGCCTGTGAAACCCTCTTCGCATGTCGAGACGGATTTGGCAATGGACTCTCTCGATAAGGTAGGCTTGCAGGGTTTCATAGAGCATACCTTTGGCATGAAGCTTCTGGTAGAGGAGATGGCTGCCTTCCCCAATATCAAGGCAATGGCCGAACATGTGGCATCCTGCAAGACTAAGGTCGAGGTGGAGGAAGTGGATTGGCACAGTCTGCTCAACGAGTCGGTTACGGATCTGCGTATCCCACAGGCTTCCTGTTTCTTCGCCTTTGCCAACAAATGCTTCAAGTTATTCTTCCGTATTTACAATTCACTGGGCATTCACGGACGCATACAGATACCTGCCAAGGGTCCGTATATCTTGGCTCCCAACCACCAGAGCTTTGTCGATGGTCCCGTTGTGCTGAGCGGTCTTACCTGTCGTCAGATTAAGACCTGCTATTTCTTCGCAACGGAGCAGCATGTCAGGAGTAAGTTCCGTCGAGCCTTAGCTGATAAGAACAACACCATCATTATGGAGCAGGCTCATCTGAAGGAGAGTATCCAGAAGTTGGCAGAGGTACTGAAGAGTGGCAAGAATATTGTTATTTTCCCCGAGGGAAGTCGTACGCACGACGGTGATTTAGGTGACTTCAAACTCTCTTTTGCTATCCTAAGCAAGGAGTTGAACGTTCCTATCGTACCAGTCTGTATTAGAGGTGCTTATGATGCATTGCCAAGACACAGAAAATTCCTTTTCCCTCGACATATCGAGGTACATTACCTTCCTCCCATATTGCCGACAGCAGATATCTCCTATCAGCAATTGGCAGATAAGGTAAAGCAGGCAATAGCAAGGGTGCTGTAGTTTTTTGCAGTTTAGAGTTTAGTGTTTAGAGTTTAGAGTCAGTTCATTAGTTTAGAGTTTACAGTTTACCGTTTACTGTTTCTTGCGCTCCGTAGGTACTCAGGCGCAGGCGGAGTCCCGTTGAGCGGTTAGCGGTTAGCGAATAATTTTCAACTTTCAACTTTATAAAGAAAATATCGAGAGATACGAAAAAACCGCGAAAGTCCTCAAAAAGGTTTTCGCGGTTTTTGTTTATTTTGATGTTAAGAAATAATTTTGAATTTATATCTTTTCTCTTTTAATTTTTCTCTTTTATCTAGAATAGTGATTCCTGCGAATTGACCTCTTCCAGCGTGAAGGCAGAAGAGCCGTCGAAGCAGTGAGTACAAATCTGATCCTTGGGAAGACCGATAGCCTCAATAAGTGTCTCCAGCTTACTGAATTTCAGTGAATCCAAGTTCAGACGTTTGGCAATCTCATTCACCATTCTCTTGTACTCGGGACTGTCTGTACGTGTGTAGGCATCCAGATTCTTGTTCTCGTCACCCTCGAAGTCCTTGATGATACGACGTGTGATAAGCTCCAAGTCGCTCTTGCTGGCGCTGAAGTTGATGAACTTACAACCGTATACCAATGGGGGGCAGGCAATACGCATGTGAACCTCCTTAGCACCCAGTTCGTGCAGCACCTTAGTGTTGTCGTGCAACTGAGTACCGCGTACAATGCTATCGTCACAGAAGAGTACACGCTTGTCACGCAGCTTATCGGCATTGGGGATAATCTTCATCTTAGCTACAAGGTTACGCATCTCCTGATTGCTGGGGGTGAAGCTACGGGGCCATGTGGGAGTATATTTGTTGATGGCACGCATATAAGGGCACTTGTGACCCTCGGCATAACCAACGGCCATACCTATACCGCTGTCGGGGATACCGCAGGCACAATCCACTTCTGTCTTGTCCTCCTCGCCCATACGGCGGCCGCACTCGTTACGTACCCATTCTACGTTCTTGCCTTCGTAGCAGCTGGTGGGGAATCCGTAATATACCCACAGGAATGAGCAGATCTGCATGCGTTTGTTTGGCTTGCGCAACTGTTCCATCTTATCTGCGGTGATGCGGATAATCTCGCCAGGGCCTACAAAGTAGGATATCTCGTAATCCAGATTGGGGAAGGCTGTGCTTTCGCTGGTAACAGCCATGGCACCCTCTTTCTTACCTACAACGATTGGGGTACGGCCCCATGAGTCGCGAGCGGCAATGATTCCGTTCTCTGTCAGCAGGAGCATTGAGCAAGAACCCTTGATGTTGTTAAAGACATTTTCGATGCCGTTAACGAAGTCCTTACCTTTTATAATTAAGAGAGCCACCAATTCGGTGGGGTTAATCTTGCCGGAAGAGAATTCGCTGAAATGTTGTCCCTCGGAGAGCAGTTTCTGGCAGAGTTCCTCCAAGTTGTTAATTTTTGCCACAGTAACCAGGGCAAAGCGTCCCAAGTGGCTGTTCATCAGCATAGGCTGTGCGTCTGTATCGCTGATTACACCTATTCCGGCATTGCCTTTAAACTTGTCCAGCTCGTCTTCAAAGCGAGTCCTGAAATAGGTACTTTCCAAATTATGAATACTGCGGAAAAACTCACCTTCTTCACTTACTGTAACCATACCGCCGCGCTTGGTACCCATGTGCGACTGATAGTCTGTCCCGTAAAAAAGGTCTGCCTTACAAGGCTGCATTGATACTGTTCCGAAGAAACCTCCCATATGTGCTTATATCTTTTTATCTTAAAACAGGGCGCAAAGTTAATTCTTTTTCGCCAAAAAGACGAAGGCTAAAGCGGATTTTTTTCTCTTCTTGTTCTCTTTTTATAACACAGTTTAAGTTTCGGAAGTTATAGAATGAAGTTAGATAGGGAGTTAAGCACTTTGTGCAGGAAGTTAAAGCCAGCTTAGCTGGCTGGACGTTTGTTCTGCTCGTGTAAAACCGTTCTCCTTTTTTTAACTTCCGAAAGTTGAATTAATGTCTAAAACATTTTGCGGGAAATATATTATTTTTACTTAAAAAATGTAATTTTATATAAGTTGTTAATGGAAATTTAATAATTTTGCAGTATGGAACACAAAAGGATAACAAACAAACGAATTATATACAGCACCCTTTCAATAGTTACGCTCATTATTTTATATTGTATTGGTATACATATATATAATCATCACCAGTTCATGTGCCGTTCCCTTCAGGAGTTAGAAGTAGATAATCAGGCCGATAGCATTTTCACTAATGACAGTGCAGCCAGTAGGTTAGTAAGTTACTTCAATCATCCATGGCATAGCAGTAATAACCGTATGCTGGCATATTACCTTTTAGGCCGTGCGCATGCTGACATGGGAGAAGCAACACAAGCGATTGAGGACTATCATACTGCCGTTGAGTTGGCCGACACGACAGATGATGATTGTGACTATTATATCCTAAGCGCCATCTATGGTCAGATGGCTGTTGTATTTAACGAACAATATTTACCCGAAGATGAATTAGAGGCACGAAAAAATTATATCCGCTATACCTTGGCAATGGGTGATACTTTGGGGGCAATAGACGGATATAGAATGTTAGAACAACCTTATTATCTTATGTGGAAAAATGACAGTGTTTTACACATTGACTATACGGCGAGAAAGAACTTGTTAGCACATGGTGACACATTACATGCGTCAGGAGCTTTAATCACATCATCATATATAAATATTGAAAGAGGCAATTACAAGCAAGCCAAAGAAGAGATTGATATTGTACGTAAGTATGCCGGAATCTTTGATAATAATGGCATGCTGAAACCAGGGCATGAGATGTACTATTATACAATAGGCTATTATTATGATGCTACCAATCAACTGGATTCTGCTGAATATTATTATCGTAAAGTACTCCCATTTGGGTATAAAGAAGCAGGTTATAAGGGGCTTCTTTCTGTTTATACTAAGCGTAACAATGCGGATTCTATCTCCAAATTCGCTTTCCAGTTCACTGATGCCAATGATAAAGCATATAGCGAGATGAAATCAGAGATGGTACATAGAACTAATGCCCAATACAAATACGGACGTCATCAACGAATAGCCCGTCATTACGAACAACAGTCAAGCAACCGTTTACGCCTCATTATAATCATTCTTACAGTACTTGTGATATGTATATTGGTTTTCTTTCTTCATTATCGTACAACTAAGAATACGATTCACGAGAAAGAGAACAGATTGTTGAATTTGCATCTGCAGCTCATGACAGTAACAGAGTCACTCCGAACATTACAGCACGAGAGTACAAAACAGGAAGAGAACTTTCAGCACCAGATGCACGATTTATTATCCCAAAAGAATGCATTGGAGAAACAGCTTATCGAGACAGATTCCACACTTCACATCTTTTATGAGAATGAACTTGTGCAAAAGTTCCGTATGATGGCTGACCCGAATAATAAGGTATATGCTTCCAGGATAGAATGGGAACAGTTAATCACCAATTTCCAGACAACATTCCCCAAGTTCACAATGGCAGTAGCCGGGCTTGGACTTAAGGATAAAGAATGGAGGATTATCATCCTTACCGAACTTGGTTTCCAAACAGCCGACATGTGTTCTGCCATGCGCATGAGCGGGAACAGTATTACTTATATTAAGCGCGCACTTAGTAAGAAGCTTTTTGGTATAGATGGCCTGATAACCTTCCAAATCAATCTGAAAACAGCCATCGTAACGGGGCGTCTCCAATTTTAAAGAAAACTTTAAACTTGTTGATTTTCAATATCTTTTCTCATATTTCTGGATATGATATATGAAGAATGTATGCAAATGTTTTCTGCATAAGATGACATTCTTTATAATTTTGTATTCGATTTTTCTAACTTAAAATTATGTATATGAAGAAAAGATTACTGACATTACTATGCATTTTGTCAATGCCGTTTGTTATTTATGCACAGAGTGATGATAATCAAGGTCATAAAATTCCATTTATGACATATCGCGTTAATCCATCAACCCCTGGCCATGGCGGTCACAAAACACCGGTTAATCCGCCGGTCGTATATATGGATGGACACACATTATACTTCGTTTCTTCATGTGATAGTTGTATACTCCAACTGCTAAATGAGGAGGATGAAGTTATATATTCTATTGTAATTCCTTCAGAAGTGAGTACACTATCATTACCTTTTGAACTCGAGGGATACTATGAATTACAGATTATACGAGGTAATTGGATATTCTACAGCGAAATTGAACTATAATTATGAATGTAGATAAAAAGAATACAATGAATAATCGTTTTTTTTCTTTTATAGCATGTCTGCTTATAAGTATAATGCTATATGCGCAGGATGTAGAGTTTGTTACATATAATGAAAACTTCTCTGCAGAGCAAATATCTACAGGGAATTTTCCTATGCATTCAAGAGGCGTGAATAGATCAAATAATTATGGTGCTCAGATAAATATTAACTATAGTTCTGTTGTACCAGATTCTTTGAGACAAGCAATAGAGGTTGCTACGCAATTGTGGGAGGATATTCTACCAGTTGAGGCTCATTTAACTATTGATGTTAAGTTTGCTCAAAATGAAAGTGATATGAGTGTGGTTGTGCCTTATATATCAGAAAGAAGAGATACATTATATGCAATATCATATTATAGAACGTATATGGGTCCTTATGGTGAGTTATATGATGGATATGTCACATTTTCTAATTCTGTTGAATGGTGCAGTCAAGATGTACAGGGTAATAATACAACCAACGGATGCCTTTCAACTGCTATGCTACGCGCAATAGCAAGGACTTTGGGATTTGGTACCACTGTAACAAAGAATAACAGGGGATACTTTATCTTTGAAGAAGTTCAAAGTGGATATACTCCATTTGAATATATGATTTTTAATAATCTTAATGCACCGCTTTCAGGTATCCCGAAACAGGCAAGCAAAAAAAACGAAAACATACAATTAAAGAACTATTATGTATCATCGAATGGTTTTTGGCTAAAGTTGAATACAAATCAATACAAATTATATGGTTCTAGTTCATTTGAAAAGGATAAGTCTCTTAATTTCTTTGACGATCCCACTAGTTTAATGCATTACGAGATGCCAACAGGAAGTAACTATTTGGATATAGATTCGAAGACCATAAAAATATTAAAAGCAATAGGATGGAATATTAATGCACCTTCGTCTGTTGAGATATATTGCCAGAGCATTTCTTCAATGGATGTGGCTTCTATATACAATCCTTATCTCTTTGAGATTGACAATGATGGGGCTAATATTTCTTCTCTTCGTTGGGAATATCAGATAAAATTAGCGAACGGTGAGTATCAAACAGTTTGTCAGCAGTCTGGCAGTCAAACGTTTTCCATAACCCCATCGGATTATCTTTCTGTATCATATGTTAATTCTTCAGGTATTATCGATGCTGTTGTACGTTTAACATATAGGGTTAATAATCAAGAGAAGACATCTTCCTTGAGTTTTAAGCTTGACTGCGCTCCTAAAATTCTTTCTATAACCGACCAAGCTTTCCATTTTGAACGTTATGAGACTTTGTATGATTATAGTTTTAATGTATCCTATCGTGGTGCATCCTCTATCACTATTGGAGTGGAACAGGAGTATAGTTCATTTTATGATATAATTCAAATTAATGAGCCTCTTCTGGCACATGCCTATATTAAAGCGTTAAGTAGAGGAAACATGGTGTGGATAGATATTAGTGTGACTAATCAATATGGAAGTGTAATGGAAACAATTGAAATACCATGCCAAACAAATGTATATGGTTTGCCGACTTCTTCAGATAACATACATCAATGTATTGAAGAGAATACAACAAGTCATATTGATGTTCTTTCAACCAATGGTTCATTTCTAAAAAGAATTAAAAGTATTTCCGAACTATCAGATTTACATTCTTGCTCTGTTATATTAGAATATTACAACCAAAATCACAAGCTTACAAAATCAAAGAAAATTAATTTAAGATAAGATGTTATGAAAAAGTTTATTTTATTCTCGATTATTTTAAGTGTATGTCTATCAGCACGTGCGCAAAACTATGATAATGAGTTTTACTCCTACTATCAAGATGCGCAACTGGATACGTGTTCCTCTCTGAAAGTTAAAAGAGTCATTAATGGAGGCACAAAGATATTAGTCAGTTTTAATGGAAATTGGGATGAAGATATGAAAGGGGCGTTCCGATATGCGTGTAAAATTTGGGAAGAAAATCTCCCTACGATGTTACCAATAACGATAGAAGCGAATATCGGTAGTATTAGGGGTAATAATGCTAACGCCTTATCAAAAGTTATAACATATAGGTTACAAAATGAAGAGTTTGGATTAGCTCCACAAGCGAAGTACATATTATATCAGGATTATTTGCATCATGTACACAATCATTATTTAAGCATACAAGATTCTCTTGTTTTATCTAATAATCCTGATATTAAAATAACATATAACACTGATTTCTTTAATACAAATACTTTTTCTTTTAGTCTTGACACATGCAGCATTTCTAAGGTTGATTTTGTAACTCAGGCTTTACGTGATATTGCGGCAGGATTGGGCTTCTGTACTCATTTTACTCCTGCAGGCAACAAACTTGAGCTATCCGACGAAATGAGATATTCGGGTTTAGAGTATGCTGTTAAACAAGCTATTACCACAAATAATTGGTACGATGCATATAATCAGGCTACCCAGGGAAGTCTTCCCCTTAATATTACGTCTTATGGAACATTATATCTATATGCTCCCTCAACATGGCAACAAGGACTTTCTCTCAATACATTCTATCCACAAAATAATTCGGGTATATCCCAACTGCTAACGTGGAAATTTGGCAAAGGTACAATTATAAGGAACATTGCGGATGATTACGATAAACTATTTCAAAACTGTTTTAATTGGAATTCAGAACTTCCAGATGGTTTGGGCAATTCTTGTAATTTCATGTCTTGTAACAATGATAATGCTGTTAATTACCAAGGTACTATCTCAGTAGCAGGAACATCAGGTTTCAGGTATTCCAGTCATCTTGTCGAGAAGAAAGCTGTAGAGATGGCTGAATCAAGACCATTGAAATCACGTTATTACGACGATGGGTATGATTTTTATAATTATTGTAAGCCTTATGATCCAACGTTATCAATGAATGGAACAATAGGGGCAGAAGCCTGGACTTTTTCTATATTGAAGAAGGATGGAACATGGGATGTTGTTGATGAATTTATACTCCCATATGAACCGTACGAGATTGATTTATCAGAGATTACGTTACATTATCCAGACACTGCATACGCACGAACTGCAGATAATTATCTAAGAGGAAGGATAACGAATAATAAATATGACCGTTGTTCCTCATACTATTATGTTCTAGAATATCTTCCTCAGAAAATTGAGCAGAATTTAGCGAAAGTATATGATGACAGCTATTTGCAAGATGAATACTCAAGGGATGTAGAGATTGCTATGAGTAATTTGGAGGGCGCTACTCATATATATGTTGAGCAGCTTGAAGAAGGAGACTTCCTCCCTTCTATAACAATGTTACCTAATACCAAGTCTGGTAGGTTTTTGGCAACGGTTGACAAAGAATATTCATCTCAATTCACTATTGTCTCATATAACAATAATGGATCTAAACGCAGTAATGTGTTGACTGTAGAACCTTTAGAGCCTGCGAATCTTAATATTAATGTTAATAATAATCGAATATCTGTAACTTATGGCCATAAAAACAAGCAGATTGAGAACTGCACATATTCCGTTAACCATGTTTCGCACTCTTTACTGAAAAGTTCAAAAGGGTTATCTGGTAAATGTGTTAATGGCGAGATTCCGTCAAATGTTCTGAAGGATGGAATTAATATTGTCAAGGTTGTACATCCAAATGGGAAAAGTGCTTCTGTTAAAATAATAAAAAACAAAGCATCTGCGAGCAATAAAGCAAATTTGGATCTCGTTTTATAATTAAATAGATATCACTTTCCCTCCTGTATTAGTATGCAGGAGGGAAATATAATTAAGTTAAATTATAAATGCACTAATATGAAAAGAATCTTTTTAATTATCCTGGCGGGGTGTCTTTTTTCAATAGCCTATGCTTATGATAACGATATTCCAATAAGAATTGACGGAAAGTTTAAAATGACAATTAACTCTATTAAAGATGATGAGTTTGAGGTTGATGAAGATGGGGTATGGTTAAATAACTCAGAAATTACTGCGACAATACATTTAAATTCTGATAGTATTCTATACTATATCTTTTCGGATAGTTGGTTCTCTATAACAAAATTCTCAAAATTAGATATTCTGGAAAATTATGGTGATTCTGTTAAAATAACCTTACGTTCAGGGATGGGGCTTAATTGTGATGATGTGTTAAAGATGGTAATTAATTATGGTGACCTTTATAACACTTCGGAATGGAAAAATCTCATCTCTAACGAAATTAAGATAATTGATTATGTAACTAATCCTGAATGTATAAAAGCTTATAAGGGTGGCACAGCAATTTCATTGCCAGATGCATCTGATGATAATAAAGATAAAAGTAAGCAAGGAATCTTTGACCTCAGTGGACGCCGTCTCACCTCGCCTCCATCAAAGGGCATTTACATCCGTAACGGGAAAAAGGTAATTGCGGGTGGCTCCCGTTGATAAAGATTACACCTCTTCAGATGGTTGCTGATTTGATGCTGGGGTGGGAGTGGATAAAGCATTCTCTCTTTTCGTATGTGAAGAGTTTAATACCTTATTATCTTCTTTCCATTCACGATATAAACTCCCCGTTTCAGTTTGTTGATGTCCTCCTCCCGAGCTCCCTGTGAGGGAAGGTGACTAATCCGCTTACCTGTGAGATCATATATAATCTCGCTGTCATGGGTGGTGGCGAGGGCAGGTCTTATTCCATCCTCGTCATCATTGCGGTAAGTGCCGTCAGTCCATCGGTAAACAGGACTGTGGCTGGAGTCGGGAATGGGGAAGGGGTCAGAGCTCAGTGTCTGATACCACGCCATATCACCGCCTTCCCGGTCACCGTTCAGCATCCAACACAAGGCGCCATCCCTGCAATCGTCAGATGTAGCCAGCCTGACTCCTGCGGGTACATCGGCATTCCAGTCAGTATGATAATAGCAGTTTTCCTGCAGCAGCAGGCCATTGTTCCTGCATATCACATCGCTGCCGGAAGTGCTGATATTGAATGTGCCCGTTACCAGCGTGCTGACCATTATGACAGGTGCGGTCGCCCAGCCGCATACCCCTCCGCAGGAACTTGTGTTCGTTCCGCTGATGGATCCTGCAAACAGACAGTCACTGACCTCTGATATCTCAGTGCTCTCACTGTTCAGACCGATAAGTCCGCCGTGTGTTCCGTCACCATTTACGGTGCTTATAATGTCTGTATAGCACTGGCACCTTATCAGCTGTCCTCCTAACATATTGCTGACAATTCCGCCGGCAAACTTGGCACTTGTCCTGATTGTCCCGAATACGGTCAGGTCCTGAATAGTGCCTGTTACATTATGGAAGAGTCCGGCGTAATCGGAAGTGCGTTGCATGTTTATCCTGATGGAATGCCCGGCTCCGTCAAAGCGTCCAGCGTATGATGTGCCCATGCCAATCATGGTATTGTAATCCGTAAAGTCGATATCAGCCCCCAGGACGGCATTTGCTGTATTGTCGCCAGAGGCAATAAACTGCGCATACCATGCTAACTGCTGGGCCGTAGAGAGAATGAAGTATCCTCTCTCGTCCTTTGGCATCGTGCTTTCGTCGCAGCGTCCACACACTGTGCATATACCGTCCACTATGATATGGCTGTCGCGGTTCTCATAGTCTGGGTTATTGGTATAGCCCCGTCCGGTTTCGTAGGGCGTTCCGTCACAGTGAACACGCGAAACCGAATAGACCGTCCCCCGGGAACTGTCCAGTGTAGGCGTCGCATCCGTTCCCAGTTGCTGGTACCATAGCGGTTCCTTGCAGTTCAGGTTCATCTGATAGCAGGCCTCACCGTCAGTCATCTGCTCCCTGGTATAATAGGTAAGGTTGCCGCATCCGTTGGGAGCGCCCCAGGTATCGTAGGCATAATTGCCGATAGATGTAACGTTGGCGGCATTTCTGGACAATATGTCGCTACCATTACGGGAAACACTGATACCGGCACTTACCAGGCAGTTCCTGATGATGGTTGAGGACGAGGCCCATCCGACCACCCCGCCGCAGCATTCGGTGCCGGATCCGCTCATGCTGCCGCTTATATGGCAGTCAGAGATATAGGTATTGTTGTTGCTTACTCCCACAATGCCGCCATGTGTACCGTCCCCTCTTACCGAAGTGGTTATCTGCAGGTCAGTAGTACAGCGTTCTATACGGGCACCGTCAGTCTCGCTGGCTATGCCCGCCGCATACTTTGCACTGGTCTGGAGTGTCCCCCTAATAGTAAGGTCTTTTACATTTCCGTCCAGATAGCGGAAAAGGGCAGCATTATTCTGCGAGGTATTTATCTTAATGGTTATGCTATGGTGATTACCGTCGAAGGTCCCCTTGTAACGGATTCCGTTTCCGATCATCACATTCTCATATTCCGTAAAGTCAATGTCAGCCGTCAGGGTTGCTGAGGCGGTTGCCTTGCCACCGTTGACCAGATCGGCAAATTCCTTCAGGTCCTGTGCCGTGGCGATAGCGTAGTGCTCTTCCTCCCCGTCCTGGTTCCGTGTCCGTTCGTCCAGGAAGGGAATGCGTTCACGGATGTACTCACGCAGGTACTCCACTTCTCCCTCGTATGTCCCGGCTACACGAGGATTCAGGTGCTGTACTGTCCCCAATATGGGCCATCTGAGGAAATTCAGCCGCTGACTTTCCTGAAGCACTTGGGCAGTAGAGTCAATGTAGGCTATGAGACTCTCCTCCGTAATACCCCAATCCCGGCGGGCTGTCTCCCACATGATACGCAGCGAGTCGCAGAAAGCCTCGTCCGTGAAGATGCGTTTAAGCAGAGTGCGTGAGTTGCCTGCTCCGCCTCGTGCCAGTGACAGGTAATCGCCGTAATTGCGGTTGGGGTAGTAACGGCTGTCATTATCAAAGGCCAGGTCAAAGTCCCATACCGTTTCCACCCTCAATTTGTCAGCTCCGCGGTCCTTGCTGATATAGCAGCTGTGGAAGGCATCGGGGTTACCTGTCAGTTCCTCTACCAACCAGTAGCGTTGCAGGCTTTCCGCATCCAGCATCGACCGGTAGCCCAGTTCCGGGTCGGTGAAGCTTTTACTCATGATGCGCATTTCCATCTGGTTATAAAAGTCCTCGATGTATTTATGCTGCTCAGTGGTGATTTCGTCCTCGTCGGGCGATTTGATTGTCACGGGCGACCCGAACCGGGTTTGAAACCACGAAACCTCCTGGCTGGCATATCCGTCCAGCTCCAGCAGATATCCGCCCGTCAGCATCTCGCCCTCAATGTCCTCGGGGGTCATCTCAGTAATGTTCACGCGGTCTTTGTCAACGGTTATCTGGTCAGTCAGCTGGTAACAGCCTTTATACTCCCCGTTTACAATCACATCTACCGGCTGACTCCAGGGCGTGTATGGCATTTTCATACGGCGTGCAATCTCAAAGCTCACCAGGTTACGCATCAGCGTCTTGTCGCCGTAGTTGTTAATCAGCGTCCACTTCTTGGCCTTGGCAGGTGACTTCATGTCACTGTCCTTGAATATACGCTTTTTGCTATCCAGCTTTATACGGTATGGCTTCTTGGGGAAGGAGAGGCTGGCATTGCCGCGAAGACGTGTAGCCCCTGTCTCCTGCTGCACTTTGGTTCCGTTTTCATAAATGATTGTATATGAGCTTACTATGTCATTTATCTTATCGTAAGGGTCTATGTTGTCCTGCGTATTGATAACTACTGTCGGAAGGTTGGTAAGCTGATAGTATATGCTGTCTTTACCCTCGGATTCATAGCCGTAGAATTCAAGCTCAGCTATGTTGCAACGGGCCTCACTGGGTCCCACATATCGAACATATCGGAAGCCGCGGCTTACGTTAACGTCAGCGTAGTCCATCTGGCCGATGGTTCCTTCCTGACTGATGATGAAGAGCGGGTAGGAGGTCAGGAAGTCAGGGTCGTCAGACCCCTCGAACAGCCCTAATACCACACGCTTTGGCCCCACACCGTCATTGCGGGGGCTCCATCCCACACGTGTAATCACATGGGGTTTGCCCAGATCCAGTCCTGCCCACGTCTTGCTTCTTTCCCAACTGGCAAAGAATGTGTTCAGATTTCCGTCAAAGGCATTGGCGACGGTGTTGACTGTTGTGCTGGGCTGACTGGAATTGCCATAGTCAACGGACAACTGTGAACCTATAGGCGTTCCTGCAAGTTTATATGAGTTGTTATCGGCGAGACAATACAGGGCCGACAGCAGGAAAAGTAGTAATAATGTGGTGGGCTTAGTTTTCGTCATTCTGTGATATACCCCATCTTCTCCGAAATGAAAAGAGGTTTTGTGGTTAGTGAATAGTGGTTAGTGAATAGTGGTTAGATTTTATGTATTTGGGTCGTCGGATTTTTCGTCGTTATCACAAGGGGGCTTTGGAACTGTCTCTGTCCTCTTGTCATTATCAGCATTGATGGCACTCAGTATCATCTTTCTGACCTGCATGGGATGTTCAATGCAATGCACCTGATGGCTGGTTCCGCCGCTGCCCACCAGTTCCACGCAGCCAGTGCCGATGATGCGTTGCCAGATGGTCTGGTAGTAGTTCACCGTCTCTATGCGCTGCAGGGGAATTTCCGTCATCTTTATGTTGAAGATGCCGTCTTTCTGCACAAAGCGTGTGGTGGTGATGGCAAACTCTGAGCGTGTGCGCACTATACGGCCTATGAGGCCTATTATCAATCCTAATGCGGCAACCACCAGCCCGATGTAGATATAGATATTTTCTTTTTCATAATAGTAACATGCGCCAGCAGCACACAAACCGCCTATTACCATTATCCAACTGCACAGGATATACTTCCAGATGCTACTCCAGTGCAGTCTGCCGTTATATCTGATCTCTTCGCCTGCCTCAATACTTCTCTTAATATAATCTCCCATAATCTTTATAATTTTATTCGCATTCATTATAGCGATGAAGCGCATCAACTCTGCAAAGATAACGGCTTTTGCGGAAACCGCAAAACATTTTAATAAGTTTCTTCCTGCCGAAATTCTATCATATCTCTGTGGTATAGTGACCGATTTGCAGATTGCCCTTCTGGAGTAGATTCCTCAGGTGTTTCTTCAGCGACTCGGGGGTTACCTTGCGCAGGTAAGATAGGTCGTATCTATCCATCGGCATGCCATAGAGTTCCTGATTGACGAATGTGTTCAGGTCGTTATAAGAGTCATTTCCCATTGTCCTCTCACGCTCCTTGATGTAGCCGTCTATCAGCTCCTGCGTAATCAAGTTGCCCTCTGCCGCCTGGCGCATCACAGAGCGATTAATGCAAAATGAAGAAATCTCATAGTGTGTGTATGTATGTTATTAGTTCAATTGAAATAGTTTCATTAAATAGGGTTTGTCAATATTCACAGCTGCGGTGTGTTGTTGGTCCAGTGTACCTCCTCCTGCGTAATGAGCCAAGTCTTGCCGTTGTCGGGATTGCCTTGATAGAAGAGGTAGGTGCGCCCGTTTTTGTCCGTAAACAGATGGGGATGTCCGCTCTCCATGCCGTTCCATTGCCGGGGCGGGATAGAGTAGTACATCAGATAGCGTCCCTTGAACTTCACCACCTGAGGGTCCTTGGCGTAAGGCTGCCCGATGCGGCTGGTATCTTCGAACATCATCTGCTGAGCGCTCATAGGCAGCTGAATCAAGCAGCCCAATATAATTAGTATAAAAATATTATATTTCATCGTCAACACTCAATTTTGGTATGCAAAAATAAATAAAATATAGGAAAGAAAAGAATAATCCCGCAGTTTTTTCAAATTGAGAATTGAAAGTTATTTTATTTAAACATCGAAAAACACGAAAAACACGAAAAGCTCTTTTATAGGTCCCGCAGAAATGGCAGAAATAGCGGAAATTATTTTAAGCGGTGTCTTTGGTGTTGCGCTAACCGTTCTTTGCCCGGTTTTGATGCTGAAAGCACATGG
>CAMOMP010000012.1:0-58864 GCA_946619915.1 uncultured Prevotellaceae bacterium
GGTCTGATTAGCATCGCTCATCGTGAGCGTCGGAGTATCTGTTGAGGGATTGGCAATTGTGCCGCCGCCTGCTACAGTGTACTGACCGAAGGCCTTTCCAGTAGGTGCGTCAGCATGGCTGAGCGAGAGAGGCACAGCGTCTTCGTTGCCGGCGTAATACACATCATTGTACTTGATGCCTGCGTTGAATCCGGTGCCTGCATTGTAGGCAGTGATGCCGCTGACGCTATACTCGGTGATGCTTTCGCCGCTGATGGTGAGGGTGGTCACATCGGTGCCTGCGCTGATGCTGCGCATCTGCTTACCCTCTTTGGTGATTCTCGAGTAACCTGCTGCCACGTCGTTGTAGTAGCAGTTGGTGAGTGTGCCGCGCACATCATTCCCGCCAACAAACATATAGAAATCACTATCAGTGTACCTATCGATGCTGACGTTTGACGGGGCGAATACGCAGTTGCTGAGCGTGGCAGATGAGTGGGACAATAATGCGCCCACAAGACCGCCGCCTTTATGTCCATTGTAATGGCTGTAGGTGATGCTGCCCGTGAAGACGCAGCCTTCCATGGTGAGTGATTTGTTTGCCTTCACCCGGCCCACGAAGGCGCCAGCTTCAACATAACCATCATAACTTGAAGTGATGGCGACGTTGCTCTTACAGTTGGTGACGGTACTGTTCTCTGTCACGATACCGGCGATGCTGGCGGGACGATAGCCGATGGTGCTGATGATGCCCGTCACATTCAGGTTCTTGATTGTGGCACCGCCGATTGCGCCGAAAGGAGCGGCAGGCGTATTGGTATCGCCGCTCGTCACTGCAATGTCAACGTCAAGCGTGTTGCCTTGTCCGTCGAATGTGCCGGCAAAGGGCCGATCTTGCGTGCCCACCATCCTGGGCGCACTGACACTGAGGTTGTTGAAATCCAGCGTCACGGTCTTGCCGCTGTAGTCGTAGCCGTAGCTGACAACATCGTAGAAGTTGCGCCAAACTTCAGGGCTGGTGATGGAGGTGGGAATCTGCTGGCCCTCTATGGTGGTGATTTTCTCTTCGCCTGCTGCCACGTCGTTGTAGTAGCAGTTGGTGAGTGATCCGCGCACTTTACCGCCTACAAACGTATAGAAAGCATTCTCTGCCTTGGTGAAGCTGAGGCTCGTCGGGGCGAAGACACAGTTGGTGAGTGTGGCAGATGCGTTTTCCCGCATCCAGCCCACAAATCCGCCGCCTTCATATCCGGCGGCATCGGTGTAGGTAATGCTGCCTGCGAAGAAGCAGTCGCTCATGTTGAGTATTTTGCCTGCATCCACCCGGCCCACGAAGGCGCCGGCATCAATATCGCCCGTCCTACTTGAAGTGATGGCTACGCTGCTCCTGCAGTTGGAGATAGTGCTGGCCGACGACACAATACCGGCGACGCTGGCGGGACGCATGCCGTTGGTGGTGATGCTGCCCGATATGTTCAGGTTCTGAATCATGGCACCGCTGAGCTCGGCGAAAGGAGCGGCAGGCGTATCGATATCGTCGCTCTCCACGTTAATGTCAACGTCAAGCGTGTTGCCCTGTCCGTCGAATGTGCCGCTGAAGGGCTTATCCTCAGCGCCTGCTAGCATAGTTACGCCGTTAAGGTCGGAAGTCAGCTTCACGGTCTGTCCGCTGTAGGTGTTGCCGTTTGTCACCTGAACGCAGAAGACATCCCAAGCTTCCTTGCTGGCAATGAGGGATGCGCCCTCCTCGACGGGCAGTGTCCACAGGGCAACGAGCGTCTGTTCGGCATCGGTCATCGTCAGCTTCGGAGTGTTTGTTGTGGGACTGGTCAGAGTGCCGCCGCCTGCTTCTACTGTGTACTTTTCAAAAACAAATCCCTTGTCGGCATGAGTGAGCGTGAGGTTCACCTGGTCTTCGTTGCCGGCGTAACATACGTCATTGTACTTGAATCCTGCAGAGTAGCTGGTGATGCCGCTGGCGTCATACACAGTGCTTGCACCGCTGATGGCGACACTGCTCACGCCGAAGCCTGCGTTGATGCTACGCATCTGCTTGCCCTGTATGGTGGAGATTATCGGCTGGCCTGCTGCCACATCGCTGTAGTAGCTGTTGGTAAAATTTTTTGTACCATTGCCGCTTACAAACATACTGAAAACATACTTTCCCGGGGCGGAGATAAAGTCGAGACTCGTCGGGGCAAAGACGCAGTTGGTGATGCGGGCCTCATATTCGTCGATTTCTTTCCAGCCCACCATTCCGCCGCCCATATATCCGTTGGGATTGTTGAGGGTGATGCTGCCCGTGAAGGCGCAACCGCTAATGGCAGTCCTTTCTCCATTGGCACCTTCTGCGCGTCCCACAATACCACCGACAAAACCGGCACCACTATTATATGTGGGAGTCATGGCTACGGAACTGGAGCAGTTCTCAATAACTACCTGGCCATTGGCCTTACCTACGATACCACCGATGCATACCTTATCCGTTGTTATACTTCCGGCTATTTTAAGGTTCCGTATGGTGGCAGCGTTGACAACGGAGAAAGGTCCGGCATTATCTGCCGTTGTATTATCTATGTTCACCGTCAGCGTGTGGCCCTGTCCGTCGAATGTGCCGGCGAAGGGTTTGGCCTCAGTTCCCAGCATCTTGGTGACGCCGCTGACGCCGCTGACATCGTCAGTCATCTTCACTGGCTTTTTATTGTCGTCGTAGTAGCCTTCATCCACCATATCGCAGAAGACATCCCAGGCAGCCTTGGTGGCAATACAGTATGCATTGTTGTCGACGGGCAGCAGCCAGTCTACTCCCAAGGTAGCGTCGGCATTTGCCATGGTGAGTGTCGGGGTGTTGGTTGTCTCGTTGGCCAATGTTCCGTGCGTGGTGTTGTAACGTCTGAAAGCCAGGTCAGTCCTGGCTGCGTAGGCAATCCAGAGAGGCACAGCGTCTCCCGCGCCGGCATACAATACATCATTGTACCCCACGCCTGGGTTGTAGAATTTGAATCCGAAGACGAGGGGGCCAGGGTCAACACTTTCGTTGATGTGGAAGGTGGCCACGCCGTCGCCTTTACTGATGCTGCGCAGCCGCTTGCCCTCTGTGGTGGTGATTTTCTCTTCGCCTGCTGCTACGTCGTTGTAGTAGCAGTAGGTGTGGTTTCTCGCGCCATAACCGCCTGCAAACGTATGGAAATCATTCTCTGCCTTGGTGAAGTTGAGGCTCGTCGGGGCGAACAGGCAATTGGTGAGTATGGAAGTTGCTTTTCCCTGTAACCAGCCCACAAATCCGCCGCCTTCATATCCATTGGCATTGGTATAGGTGATGCTGCCCGTGAAGACGCAGCCGTTCATGGTGAGTTCTTTGTCTTCATTCACTCGACCCACGAAAGCGCCGGCATCAATGTCACCTCCATATGTTGAAGTGATGTCCACACTGCTCAGGCAGTTGGTGATGGTGGTGCTGGAGCCGCTCACGAAACTGGCGATACTGGCGGGACGCCTGCCGTTGGTGGTGATAGTGCCCGTCACGTTCAGGTTTTGGATTATTGCCGGCGAACGGAGTTCGGCAAAAAGAGCGGCAGGAGTGTCGGCATCGTCGCTTTCCACATTAATATTAACCTCTATCTGGTGGCTCCGTCCGTCGAACATGCCACGGAAGGGACGGTTCGTTGCACCAGCCACCTTGGTCACGCTGATGTTGGAGAACAGCTCCACGGTCTTCTGGAAGCTGTTGTTGTGGTAGTCGTAGCCGCTGGCGACAACATCGCAGAAGTCTTCCCAATCCGCGTTGCTGTAGATGGAGGTGGGAACCAGCTTACTGCCGTCTTGGGGGTATGCTCCCGAATCGTTTGCCGCTTGGGTGTAAAAGCTGTTGGAGATATTAACGACGCACCCGTTATCGCCATTTGCAAACATATAGAACTGTTTGTCTGCAGAGGGAAGATCACTAGAGTAGGAGACACCAACGGTGCAGTTGGTTATATTGGCTGTAGCACCGGATTCGACCCAGCCAACGATTCCGCCGCCTCCGTATCCATTTTCATTCGAGAATATGATTCTATACGTGTAGGCACAGTTGATCACATTGACGGTCGCGCCTGAATTGACGTATGCCACAATACCACCGAGATCTGCCCTGGAGGCGCAGCTGGTAGACATCATTAAATCACTGGTGCAATTCCTGATTGTTGTATTACCGGAGGCATTGGCTACAATACCGCCAATCCTCTCCACAGAGGCATTTATGTCACCTCCACAAACATTAAGATTTTGTATGGTGGCTCCGTTGACATAGCGGAAAAGTGCAGCATCGGACTCCGTTGGGTGGCAACTTCTAAGTCGTAGGATGTTACCCCTTCCGTCGTATGTGCCTTCGAAGGGATATTCGCTCGTACCCACCATATTAAAATACGCATCGACGTCAATTCCCTCCTGTGCGAAGTACGTTCCGTGATAGGTATTGCCTGCGCTGACACTTTCTACTAAGGCAGCCCAATCATCCCTAGTCTTAATCAGATACGGGTCTTGAGCTGTGCCGCTGCCATCCCATGCCCATGCGCCCTGCGTCACCATCGTGAGCAGCAGGGCAAAAATAGAAAATAATGTTTTTCTCATAGATTTTTTAATTTATTTTTAAGTATCACAAGCCCCATCCGGAACCTGTAATACTATTGTTACTATAATCGTTCATTATAATTTTACTATCTTTGTGCCGACTAAAATAAAGTTAATTTCTAAAAACTGATATTAGAGACTATAAAAAAGAGTTTTACCATCATGGTATTGGCAATGATGACAGTCTGGTTCGCTGGTCTTCGGGAAGCGTGACGGGTCCTGTTGATGCAAAGGTACAGCTTTTCTTGGAATGACCAAACTTTTTGAGAGAAAAATTATCGGAGTACGAAACTTAAAAAGCAAAATAAACCGCTAACCGCTCAACGATGTCTGACGGCTGATGACTGATGTCTGAGGGAAGATTCGCTAACCGCTAATCGCTAACCGCTCAACGATATTTTCACTATGGTAGAGCAAAAAGATGTGGGTTTTCTTTGAGCGAATGGAATTTTTTCCTATTTTTGTGCCGTAATATGTGTTAAAACGAATAAAAAATAAACTGAAAATATTAAACTAAAATGAAACGTAATTACTTTGTTTGTGGCTTGCTGGCTCTCTGTGGTAGCCTGAATATGCAGGCAGCTGTTGACTTCACAGTTAACGGCATCACCTACTCTGAGACGGACTCAGCCGTTGTTTCCGTTGTTGCAAATGAGGAGAATCCCTATGAGGGTGCTATCAGCATCCCTGCAACCGTTAGCTATGACGGTATCGACTACACCGTTAGTGCTATTGGCGAGAAGGCATTCTACTATTGCACAGGCGTAACATCTGTTACACTGCCCGAGACCGTAACAGAACTGGAGTACGGTGCTTTCCGTAACTGTAGCGGCATGACAGCCATTAACCTGCCTTCTTCAGTAGAGAAGATCGGCTCGTCGGCATTCTTCGGTTGTAAGAGTCTGGCATCTGTCAGCATCCCTGCTGGCGTGGACAGCATCAAGCCCTATACCTTCTATGGTTGCGAGGCGCTGACATCTGTTAACATTCCCAATACCGTTACCTACCTGGGCGGTTCAGCCTTTGCCTATTGTGCAGAACTGAAGAGCGTTACTCTGCCCGCTGGTCTTACAGAGATTAACAGCTACACCTTCCAGTACTGTTTAAGTCTGAAAGATATTACCATCCCTGCAGGTGTGGTTAACATTGGCACCTGCGCTTTCCAGAAATGTGCATCCTTGACTTCTATCGCTTTCCCCGAGGGCTTGAAGCAGCTTGGCTCTGCAGCCTTTGAGTTCTGTCTGAAATTGGAGGCTCTCAACCTGCCCTCTACGCTGACCAATATTTCCTGCACTACCTTTGCCACCTGTCCTAGCATACAGAACATCACTGTTGCTGATGGTAACCCCGTATATAGCTCACTTGGTAACAGCAATGCCATTATCGAGGCTGTAAAGGATGCTAAGACAGGGGACATCTCATACAAGTTGGTACGTGGTTGTGCCAATACCGTTATCCCCGCTGGCGTAACAGAAATCGGCAGATATGCTTTCCAGTCCTGCATGGGCCTGCAGAACATCGTAATTCCTGAGGGCGTAACCTTCATTAACAATTATGCCTTCTATGGTTGCGAGAAACTTTTATCTGTAGATCTGCCCACAACCTTGACAGATATTGGCGACTTTGCTTTTGAGGGCTGTCTGAGTCTGATTAGTGTTGTAATTCCCGATGGTGTTTCCAGCATTAACGAGGGTCTTTTCTGGGATTGTATAAGTCTTTCGTCAGTTACCCTCCCCGCTTCTGTTAAGGATATCGAAGACTATGCCTTCGCTGGTTGTACTAATCTGACAGAGTTCTACAGCCTGGCAGAGGATTGTCCTACGGTATCAGTCGAAACATTCGAAGAGACTCCCATCGAAGGCGTTGCGCTGTATGTTCCCGAAGCTTCAGTTCTTAAATATGAACTGGATGAAATATGGGGTATGTTTGCCAGCGTTAATGCTATTGGTGGTGGCGTAGAGGTTGCTCCTAACAAGGATGCTGAGACTGCCATCGACAACCTGAAGGGTGATGCTAAGATTGTTAGCGTTTACAACCTGGGCGGTCAGCAGAATGCCAGAATGCAGCGCGGTATCAACATCGTTCGCATGAGCGATGGCACTACACGTAAGGTGCTGAAGCAGTAAGGAGACGAGTTGACTCTTTACGAGCTAAATCATATTGTACGCTCGGTACTGGAGACCTCCCTAGATGAGGAGTACTGGGTGGAAGGAGAGTTCGCCGATGCCTCTGTAGGCTTCGGCGGACACTTCTATGGTGAGATGGTGCAGAAGGACGAGCAGGGCCGTAATATAGTAGCTCGCGCCCGCGTGACCTGCTGGGCCAGAAACTATAACATCATCAGCCTGCGCTTCCAGAAGGAGACGGGCGAGACGCTGAGGCGCGGTCTGCAGGTAAAGCTGCTGGTAAGGGTGACCTTCCACGAACAGTACGGCTATGCCCTGAATATCATAGACGTGGACAGCACCTTCACCCTGGGCGATATGGCCAAGCGCAGAAGGGAAATCCTGAACCAGCTGCAGGAGGACGGCATCATCAACGACAACAAGGAGCTGCCCCTGCCACGCCTGCTACGCAGGATTGCCGTGGTGAGTAGCGCTACGGCAGCCGGCTACGGCGACTTCCAGAACCAGTTGATGAACAACGACTACGGCCTGCACTTCCAGACGCAGCTCTTCCCCGCCGTAATGCAGGGTCAGCATGTGCCCGAGAGTGTGATAGGTGCCCTGGAGAGCATCCAGCAAGCCGAGGAGCCCTTCGACCTGGTGGTCATCATCCGCGGAGGCGGTGCCACGGGCGACCTGTGCGACTTCGATTCCTATCCCTTGGCAGCCTGCATAGCACAATATCCACTGCCCGTGGTGGTGGGCATCGGACACGAGAGGGACGAGACGGTGCTGGACTTCGTGGCTCACACACGTGTGAAGACACCAACAGCCGCCGCTGCCTTCATCATAGACCATCAGGCACAGGAGGTGGCGTTGCTGGACGACCTGTACCGTCGCATCCTGCGCAGTGCCGAGAACAGCATCCTGAACGCCCGCCAGCGACTGGAGCACATCCAGAAGGTGCTACCCCTGCTGTTCGCAGGATTCAAGGACAGGCAGGAGCGCCAGATGGAACTGCTGGCACACCGTCTGCAGACGGCCTCGGAACGCAGATGGGAACAGGAACATCATCGTCAGGCTCTGCTGCAGAAAAGGCTGGAGGGACTGGATCCCCGCATCCTGCTGCAACGCGGCTACAGCATCACCACATGTGGCGGTAGGGTAGTGCGCTCGCCCAAGGATGTAGCGGAAGGTGAAGTGATAACAACAAGCCTGCAGGAAGGCGAAATATATTCAAAGGTAGTATTATGCAAGAAGAACTGACTTACGAGCAAGCCATGGCGCAGCTGGAGACACTGACCCAGCAGATGGAGCGTGGCGAGATTGGCATCGACGAAATGGCCAAGAAGTTGCAGGAAGCCCAGCGTTTGATGCAATTCTGTAAGGAACGACTCTATGAGTCGGAAAAAAACTGCAAATCCTTACTTCAAATCGATGAAAATGTGTAATTTTGCATCCGTAACAAGATAAAGTATAGAAAAATGAGCGAAATTGACTGGAGTAGCCTTTCTTTCGGCTACATGAAGACTGATTATAATGTACGTTGTTACTATCGCAATGGTGCATGGGGTGAGATAGAGACCTGTAGCGAGGAGACCATTCCTCTGCACATGGCTGCAACCTGTCTGCACTATGGCCAGGAGGCTTTCGAGGGCCTGAAGGCTTACCGTTGCCCCGATGGCAAGGTGCGCGTGTTCCGTGCCGACGAGAACGCTGCCCGCCTGCAGAGTACCTGCCGCGGCATCCTGATGCCCGAGCTCCCCACAGAGAAGTTCATTGAGATGGTCGAGAAGGTGGTTCGCCTGAACGAACGTTTCATTCCCCCATACGAGAGCGGTGCTACCTTATATATACGTCCGCTGCTGATCGGTACCAGCGCACAGGTAGGCGTTCACCCTGCTAACGAGTATCTCTTCCTGATATTCGTAACACCCGTAGGTCCTTACTTCAAGGGCGGCTTTGCCACCAACCCCTACGTCATCATCCGCGAGTACGACCGCAGTGCCCCTCTGGGAACCGGTATCTATAAGGTGGGCGGTAACTATGCTGCCAGCCTCAAGGCTAACAAGATGGCTCATGATCTGGGCTACAGCTGCGAGTTCTATCTGGATGCCAAGGAGAAGAAGTACATCGACGAGTGCGGTGCAGCCAACTTCTTCGGTATCAAGGATAATACCTATGTTACCCCCAAGAGCACCAGCATCCTGCCCAGCATCACCAACAAGAGCCTGATGCAGCTGGCTATGGATATGGGTCTGAAGGTGGAGCGTCGCCAGATTCCCGAGGAGGAGCTGTCAACATTCGAGGAGGCAGGTGCCTGCGGAACAGCCGCCGTTATCAGCCCCATCGAGCGCATCGACGACCTCGAGAACAAGAAGAGCTACATCATCAGCAAGGATGGTCAGCCCGGTCCTATCAGCACAAAGCTCTACAACAAGCTGCGTAACATCCAGTACGGCATCGAACCCGATGAGCACGGATGGACTAGGGTTGTGATTGAGTAATTAGACTTTAGGCTTTAGACTTTAGTCAATTCATAATTCACAATTCATAATTCATAATTATTTGAAACCTGGAACCAAGGTCGAAGACCTCTGAAACTTGAAACTTCGACCGCAGGTCGAACTTGAAACCAATAAAAAAAGAGTAAGGATTCGTCCTTACTCTTTTTTCTTTTGCCATATCCTTACGTAGTCTATTTCCATCGTTAGGGGGAGGGCTGTTTCGTCCACACCCTTTTCGCCGCCCCAGTCGCCGCCCCATGCCAGATTCAGTATGGGATAGAAGGCTTTGTTGAAAGGCCACGTGTCGTTGTTGCCCGCCTTGTCGTTGGGGAAGTAAAGCTGCACCTTGCCATCCACATAGGTGCGGATGTAGTCTTCCGTCCATTCGAGGGCATAGACGTGGAATCCGCTCTCGGCTCCTGCACACAGCATCTCGTGGGTCTTCTGCGTCTTGTTGGGATGGTTGTATGCCTGGCAGTGGATACTGCTGGATACCATGTTGGGATTGAAGCCAACCTCCTCCATGATGTCTATCTCGCCACAGACAGGCCACGCGCCGCCGTTGACGGGCATCATCCACCAGGCAGGCCATGTGCCCTTACCCTTGGGCAACTTGATGCTGGCCTCGATGTAGCCGTACTTGAAGCCAACGTTCCTGTTGCCATACAGACGGCCGCTGTATATCTTGTCGCCCTCCCTGAAGCAGTGAATCCTAAGTGTCCCGCCGCTGCATTCAGCCACCTTGTTGCCCTGGGGCGATTGCTCCTTCACATAGGTTTGCAACTCGTGGTTCACCCATCCGGCATTGGCCACCTGATAAGTCCATTTGGTGTTATCAAGGGCAGAGGTGTTGAACTCGTCCGACCATACTAGCTGATATCCTTCCAACGGACATGTTATCTCCTCGGAAGGTGGGTTGTCTGCAGCGGTGCAGGTGTTTGTGAACAATGCACTACAAAAGCAAAGTGATAATGGTAATAGATTAATTCTTTTCATAAGGCCTATTTTTTGTGTTCACAATTGTCGTGGGTGCCAGTTCCTGGTTGCGTCTGTCGGTCTGCGTTACCACCTTGGCTGCCAGCTGCAGGAACGCCTGCCCTGTGATGGTGGAGGGGTCGAGGGCAGCAGGTGTGCCGTTGTCGCCCGACTCGCAGATGTCCTGAACGATGGGAATCTGACCCAGCAGGGGTAGCTGCAACTTCTCTGCCAGCTCCTTCACACCTTCCTTGCCAAAGAGGAAGTACTTCTCCTCGGGGTGCTGGGCAGGGGTGAACCAAGCCATATTCTCGACCAGACCCAAGACAGGTACGTTCACCTTCTCGTTCTGGTACATGTTGATGCCCTTGCGTACATCGGCCAAAGCCACCTGCTGGGGTGTGCTGACGATGACAGCTCCCGTTATGGCGAGCGTCTGAACGAGGGTCAGGTGTATATCGCTGGTGCCTGGAGGGGTATCCAAAATGAAGTAGTCGAGGTCGCCCCAGTTGGCATCGCCAATGAGCTGCTTCAGTGCGTTGCAGGCCATGCCGCCACGCCAGAGGGTGGGCTGGTCGGGATCGACGAAGAAGCCTATGCTGAGTACCTTAACGCCATACTTCTCGATGGGTCTGATAAGGTCGCGTCCGTTCACGTTCTCGCTATAGGGGCGCTCGTCCTCTATCTGGAACATCTTGGGGGCGCTGGGGCCTGAGATGTCGCAGTCCAGCAAGCCAACCTTCAGTCCCAGTCGTGCCAAGGCAACGGCCAGATTGGTGGCTACGGTGCTCTTTCCTACGCCGCCCTTGCCGCTGCTGACGGCTATGATGTTCTTGACACCAGGCAGGAGGTCGGGCAGATCGGGACGGGGAGCCTGCAGGCTCTTGGTCTTTATCTCCACCTCGGCATCCTTGCAGGCATAGGCGTGGATGGCTGCCTCGCAGGCCTTGACAACGGATTTCATGAAGGGGTCGGTGGGCTTGTCGAAGATAAGGCTAAAGCTGACGTGTAGGCCGGCAATGCGCATATCGTCTTCCACCATATTCATTTCTACCACATTCTTACCCGTTCCAGGGTAACGGACGGTGGCAAGGGCGTCCAATATGAGTTTAGGATATAGTTCCATCTGTTCGAAATTCAAAATTTATAAATTCAAAATTCAAAAATTGGTTTACGGTTTATTGTTTACCGTTTACGGTTTTTAATTTATAATTAAGAGAGAAAAAAGAAGAATTGGGCCGCAGATTTTTTTCGTTATTTCGATTTTTCGTAATCTCGATATTTCGTTATTTCGTGATTACGAACACGGCGGCAGCAAATTCTTCACTCTTCATTCTTCATTCTTCATTTACTCGTCTCTAGGCTGGAGCGTTTCTCGCGGCTATAGCTGCGGTATTCGTCCAGCGGGATTTCTACGTCGGGTTCTATCAGCTCGCCTTGCAGGGGGAGGTGAAAGCGCAGGTATTTGATGTCGATGCCACGAGCTCGCCACATTCCCTCGTAGTAGGTCTGGAAGGAACGGGCCTCTTTGGTATCGTCACCCTCCTCCTGATACAGACTTCTTGTGCACACCTCCGTAGGCAGGTTGTTGGCCTTGAGCATCTCCTCGGTATAGGTGAAGAGGAAGTTGGAGTCGGTCTTCAGGTGGATGATGCCGCCTTCCTGCATGAACTGACGATAGCGCTGCAGGAAGTAGGTGCTGGAGAGGCGCTTGGTGACCTTCTTCATCTGAGGGTCGGAGAAGGTGAGCCATATCTCGCTTACCTCGCCAGGAGCAAAGAACTTGTGGATGAACTCGATGTTGGTGCGCAGGAATCCCACGTTCTTCATGTCGGAGAGCAGAGCCTCCTTGGCCCCCGTCCACATGCGGGCTCCCTTGATGTCAACACCGATGAAGTTCTTCTGAGGGTACAGGTTTCCCAGTCCTACGGTATATTCGCCCCTGCCGCATCCCAACTCCAGCACGATGGGGTTGGAGTTGTGGAAGAACTGCTCGCCCCAATGACCTTTCAGGGGGAACTCTTCCTGCATGACGGCTGCTGTGGGACATTCCACAACAAGCGGGTTCGCTGCCATCTCGGCAAACTTAGCCAACTTACCCTTTCCCATATTACTTCTCGAACGAGAATGAAGAGGTTCCTATGTTATGACCGTCGGCAAAGATATCTACCCTGTAGGTTCCTGCACTCAGTGCCTCTGCTACGTCCCAGTAAACCTGAACGCTCTGCTCCTCGCCCGTATATTCGATGTCCTTGCGGATGCTGTATTCCAGGTTGCGGTTCTCGTACTGGAAGGTGCCGCCCTTGGTGAGGACATCGCCCGTGGGTGTGCTGATGCGCAGGTAGATGCTGCGGATACCCGTAGAGGTGGTTACATTACGTGCAATGCGGAATCCTATGACGAACTTCTTAACGTCCTTAATCTTCTTGGCAGCCTTTCCCTTCTTGTTGCGACCCTCAGCCCAAATGCCTGTGGCATCCAGCTGGCTGGCAATCTCGACCTTAGAAGAGAGGGATTCGTTCTGACTGCTCAGATTGCTGATGTGCTGCTGTGCCTGCTGGTTCTGTGTCTTCAGGTTGCTGTTCTCCTGTGTCAACTCCTCGTTCAGGCGGTTCAGTGAGTCTATCTGATGTACGAAGCTCTGCAGTACCTTGCGCAGTGTTGCCAGCTCCTTCTTCAGTCGCATAATCTCGGCTGCGTCGCTGCTCTTCACGCGCTTCAGCTCCTCCAGCAATTCCTCTGTTCGCTGCTGCTCCTTCTCGAGCTGGGCTACGAGCGAGTCGTTGTTGATCTGCATCTTCATCTCGTTATACTGCATGGCAAACTGCTCGTACTCGTTCTCCATCTCGCGTTTGTCCATCTCTGCAAGTTCCAGCATCTGTGCACTCTCTGCCTTCTGCTTCTGCATGGTGTAAATCAGAAAGCCGATAACACCTGCAACAATGATAGCTGCTACCACAAGGGTGGCTGTAAGTTTCTTGTTCATACTTTATATTATATAATGTATAATGTTCATATTAGCGGCAAAGGTACAAATTCTTTTTGACATACGGATTCCTTTTCATTTTTTTTAAATGTAGGGTGAATTTTCCTTTACGCATGATGCTTAATCCTGATATAATATCATAATTGTTCTGTAATGTGCTGAATTTCTGTTTATTCCGTTGTTTTGGATTTCGTTTTGGGAAACATTTTCTTCAACTGTCTAAATTGATACACTGAAAATCAGCTAGTTACAAAAAGTTTTGGAAAACTTTTTCCGATTTGGTGGTATTTTATTTTGCAAAAATGATAACTTTCTGTTTGTTTTTCTTGCATAAGTTGGGCGGTTTTTGTACTTTTGCATTGTATTTCCCAAACATAAATTTGTAACCAAAATAATTGAAATGATACAGACCGTAGTAAAAAGAGACGGCCGAATCGTTGGCTTCAATGAGCAGAAGATTGCTGCTGCCATACGAAAGGCTATGCTGACCACAGACGAGGGTGAGGATGAATCGCTGATAACCTCTATTTCAGACCGCATTTCCATGAAGGGAAAGGAGCAGATGACGGTAGAGGAGATTCAGGATATGGTAGAGAATGAGTTGATGAAGTCGGCACGCAAGGAGGTGGCAAAGGCTTACATCAAATATCGTAATGCCCGTAACATCGCCCGTAAGGCCAAGACCCGTGATATCTTCCTGGAAATCATCAATATCAAGAATAACGACGTAACACGCGAGAACGCCAATATGAATGCCGATACGCCTGCCGGTATGATGATGAAGTTCTCCAGCGAGACGACAAAGCCCTTCGTGGATGACTATCTGCTGAGCGAGGATGTACGTGAGGCTGTACGTAACAACTACCTGCATATCCACGACAAGGACTACTATCCCACCAAGTCGCTCACCTGCGTTCAGCATCCGCTGGACAAGATTCTGAAGCATGGCTTCCAGGCTGGTCATGGCGAGAGCCGTCCTGCCAAGCGTATCGAGACAGCCAGCATCCTGGGCTGTATCAGCATGGAGACCGTACAGAACGAGATGCACGGCGGTCAGGCCATTCCTGCCTTCGACTATTATCTGGCTCCCTTCGTCCGCAGTTCTTATATCGAGGAGGTGAAGGTGCTGGAGGAGCTGTATGCCGAGGACTATAGCGAGCTGTACGATGCTCCCATAGACGACTTCCTGGAGACTCCCCTGACAGGACTCGAGGGCAGAGAGCGCATCAAGCAGCATGCCATCAACAAGACTGTAGGCAGGGTTCATCAGGCTATGGAGGCCTTTATCCATAACATGAACACCATCCATTCGCGTGGCGGAAACCAAGTGGTCTTCAGCAGTATCAATTATGGTACGGACACCAGTGCAGAGGGTCGTTGCATCATCCGCGAGATTCTGCGCAGCACATACGAGGGTGTAGGAAACGGCGAGACGGCCATCTTCCCCATTCAGATTTGGAAGAAGAAGAAGGGACTGAGCTACCTGCCTACCGACAAGAACTACGACCTCTACAAACTTGCCTGCAAGGTAACGGCTCGCAGGTTCTTCCCCAACTTCATCAACCTGGATGCCACCTACAACCAGAACGAGAACTGGCGCGAGGATGATCCTGAGCGTTACAAGTGGGAGTGCGCCACCATGGGTTGCCGTACCCGTGTGTTCGAGAACCGCTTCGGACCCAAGACAAGTATCGGTCGTGGTAACCTCAGCTTCTCGACCATCAACATTGTACGTCTGGCCATTGAATGTATGGGCATCCAGAATCAGGAGGACCGTATCAATGCCTTCTTTGCCAAACTGGACAGTCTGCTGGAGGTTACGGCACAGCAGTTGCACGAGCGTATGGAGTTCCAGAAGACGGCCTTCGCCAAGCAGTTCCCCTTGTTGATGAAGGGACTTTGGATAGACAGCGAGAAGCTGGGCCCCAACGATACCATAGCCGCTGTAATCAATCACGGAACACTGGGTATCGGATTCATCGGACTGGCCGAGTGTCTGGTTGCCCTGATAGGAAAGCATCATGGCGAGAGCGACGAGGCACAGCAGTTGGGTCTGCGTATCATCACCTATATGCGCGACCGTGCCAACGAGTTCAGCGAGAAGTATCAGCATAACTACAGCGTTCTGGCTACTCCCGCCGAGGGCTTGAGTGGCAGATTCACCAAGTTCGACCGCAAGAAGTACGGCGTACTGCCTGGTATCACAGACCGCGATTACTACACCAACTCTAACCATGTGCCCGTGTACTACCATTGCTCTGCCCTGCATAAGGCGCAGATAGAGGCTCCCTATCACGATCTGACCCGAGGCGGTCATATCTTCTATGTGGAGATTGACGGCGATGCCACACATAACCCTGAGGTGGTGATGAACATCGTTGACCTGATGGATAAGTACAACATCGGCTACGGAAGTGTGAACCATACACGCAACCGCTGTATGGACTGCGGATACGAGAATGCCGAGAAGCACATGGATGTGTGTCCTAAGTGCGGCAGTAAGAATGTGGACCGCCTGCAGCGTATCACAGGTTATCTGGTAGGTACTACCGACCGTTGGAACAGAGCCAAGTTGGCAGAGCTCAACGACCGTGTGGTTCACGAATAATATATAAGGATGACAATTAAGGTATTAAGCGTTCTAAACGACACTACAGTAGATGGACCTGGATTCAGGACCTCCATCTACTGCAGTGGTTGTAAACATCATTGCGAGGGATGTCACAATCCGCAGTCGTGGGCCTTCAATGCAGGGGAGGAGAGGACGGTGGATTCCCTGATGCAGGAGATAAAGGATGACCCCATAGCCCATGTGACCTTCACAGGCGGTGACCCTTTCTTCCAGGCAGAAGCCTTCTCGGAGTTGGCAGCGCGCATAAAGAAGGAAACGGATAAGACCATTTGGTGCTATACCGGTTTCCTCTTCGAGTATCTGCAAAAGAATACCTTGTATTATAATCTGCTGAAATACCTGGATGTTTTGGTGGATGGCCCCTTTGTTCAGTCTTTGCGCGACGAAGACTTGCTGTTCAGGGGCAGCAGCAATCAGCGTCTCATAAATGTCCCTGCATCGCTTCAGCAGGGCAACGTTGTGCTTTGGCAACGTGATGAGATGCTCTATTAATCTTCTTTCTTAAGGGTAAGGGACTGCGTGCAGTATTCCAGTACGGCTTGGCGGTGAGTGATGAAGATAATGGTCTTCTTGCCGCCAGACCATTGGTGCAGTCTGGACAAAAGTTCCTGTTCCGTCTCGTTGTCTAATGCGCTGGTTGCTTCGTCCAACAAGAGGATGCAACCGTCGCGTAACAAGGCGCGGGCTATGCTGATGCGCTGGGCTTGTCCTTCGCTGAGTCCAGCTCCTAACTCGCCGAATGTGGCATCCAGCCCTCGTTCGATGGCAAATTCGGCACAGGCTGTCTTCAGGGCCTCCAGCATCTGCTCGTCTGTGGCAGAGGGATTCCCCAGAAGCAGATTGTCGCGTAGGGTTCCGCTGAAGATGGTGTTGCCCTGGGGGACATAAACCAGATTGCAGCGTGTTTGCGGACTGATGGCATAGCTTCTTTCTTGGGCATCGTAAATCTCCAAGTTTCCTCTCTGAGGTTTCATCAATGCCAGGATGAGACGGATGAGGGTGGTCTTTCCTGCGCCTGTCTCGCCCTGAATGGCGGTGATGCTGCCAATGGGGAAGTGGTAGCTGAGCTGGTTCAGGACAGTTCTGTCTTCATCATACGCATAAGATACGTCGTTTATGCGTATGCCTCCTTCGGCAAGGCGTATGGCTTCGCCTTCGGGTTCGGCAGGTGTTTCTTGCAGCTCCATCAGTCTGTCGCAGGCCGTTATACTGTTGACGATGATGGGAATGTATCGTGTCAGTTCGCGGAAGGGACCTTGTATCTGACCTACCAACTGAATGAAGGCAATCATCATACCATAGGTTATCTCGCCATCGTGCAGTCGGTTCACTCCCCACAGGAAGGTGATGAGGTATCCGCCTCCGAATCCTGCGCTCAGCATAGTTGCCGAGAAACTGCTGAAGAGTGTTCTCTGCTTTATCTGCTTGCGTAGCATCGCCTGACTGATACCCAATCGTTCCACCATCGTCTGGCAGCGTTCCAGCGTCTTCAGGATGATGCGGTGCTGGATACTTTCCTGCAGGATGCTCTGTATCTTGCTGTCTGTGTTGCGAATTTCGCGTGTAAGGGCTCGCATCTTCCTGATGTAAAGTTTGCTCAGCAGGATAAAGGCGGGGGCAACAAAGACCAGCAGGCAGGCCAGTGTCTCGTCCATGCTGTAGAGGAAGATAAAGGCGCCCACGAAGCGGACGGTGAGTCCCAATACAGAAGGGATGGTTTCCGTAATGACGTTGGTGATGTCCTTTACATCGTGCTCCAGTCGGTTCAGTACGTCTCCGCTATGATGTTTCTCTATGCCGCTCCACTCGCTCTGCATAAGATGGCTGAAGAGGCGCAGCTGAAGCATATTCTGACTGCGGACACCCAGAATGGCAGCTACCCACTTGCGGGTGAACCCCATCAGTATCTGGGATAGCATGATGCCGATGAGTAGGGCGGCTGCTAAGTTGAGGGAACTCTGACTACGTCCAGTGGCTATGTCGATAGCCAGTTTGGTGGCAGCAATGAAGGCAAAGTCCAGGCCTACGTGTATAATGCCTAAAACAGCATTGATGCACGATTGCAATCGCAATCCACGTGAGGTGTGCCAGAACCATCTTGGTATATTGCTGCTCATAGCGGAGAGGGGTGTTAGATGCGCACGTCGCTTCCCCACATCATCTTGTCGCGAAGGGTGTGGAAGAAGGAACCATTACTGCGTTTGAGTACTTTTATCAGATAGGGAGCCCTGCGAATGGAAAGCTTGACACCTTCCTGGCACTTCTCGCTTCGTCCGTCAACGGCCACGAGGAAATTGTGGTTCCGGCTTTCTACCGTCAGGGTGATTACCTTGTCGTCAGAAAGGGTGAAAGGACGAACGTTCAGGCTGTGAGGAGCAACGGGAACCAGTCCGATGGTCTTGCTGTCGGGATGTATGACGGGACCTCCAACACTCAGGGCATAACCTGTACTTCCGGTAGGCGTATTGATGATAAGCCCGTCGGCCTGGTAGGTTGTCAGATACTCGCCATCTATATCCACCCGTATGCTGATCATGGAGGAGTTGTCGCGTTTCAGTACAGCCACTTCGTTCAGGGCAAAGGGATAGTCTGTGGGCTCGCCCTCGGAATAGGACAGGTGCAGGACGCTGCGCTCCTCTGTGCGCAGTCCCTTGGCATAAATCTGGTCTATGGCATAAGGGATGTCCTCTGGAGAGAAATCGGCAAGGAATCCCAATCGTCCTGTATTGATACCCAAGATGGGAATCTGCTTGTCGCCTACGCGTCTGGCAACTTCCAGAAATGTTCCGTCGCCTCCCATACTGATGGCTACATCGGCTTGGAAATCGTCGCCCTCAATGAGCTGAGAGTAGGGAACGTTGATAAGCAGGTCTTGGGTTAGAAACTCGTAGAATGGGGCATCTATGAGGATGGATGCCTTGTGTATCTCAAGCTCTGTCAGCAATTTCTGAACAGAATTAGCTTTCTTGTGCTGGTAGATATTGCCAAAGAGGGCAAATCTCAGGGTTTTCTCCATTTTTCTTTCTTTTTGTCTGGCAAAGATAAGAAATTTTCCTAACTTTGCACAAAAAGATAACCTATTTAAATAATGTAAGGAATGATTTACGTATTTTTAGCTACAGGATTCGAGGATATCGAGGCTTTGGCCCCTGTTGATATCATGCGCAGGGCAGGTCTGCCAGTTGAGACTGTTTCCGTTACAGGGACGGCGATTGTTGAGAGTGCCCATGCTGTTGGCATCAAGGCCGACAGGTTGCTTTCCGACATCGATTTCGGCAAGGCTGACATGATTGTCTTGCCTGGTGGTCTGCCTGGCAGTACCAATCTGGATGCCTGTGCTCCGCTGACGAAGGCTATCGCTGCCCACTATGCTGCAGGCAAACCCATTGCTGCCATCTGTGCCGCTCCCCTGGTGTTCGGACATCTGGGTATCCTGCAGGGTAAGAAGGCAACCTGCTATCCTGGGGTAGAGGGTGAGCTGAAAGGCGCTACCTATACGGCTGCTATCGTAGAGCAGGACGGTAACATCATTACTGGTAAGGGACCGGCTGCCGCTTTCGAGTTCGGCTATACCATCGTTGATTACTTCAAGGGTGCTGGGGCAAGCAGTCCTTTGCGCCAAGGTATGATTTATCAGGAATTACTGGGCTGATATATGGAACGCTACGCCATTATTGTAGCAGGAGGTAAGGGGCTCCGCATGGGCGGTGAGATTCCCAAGCAGTTTCTGCCTATAGGCGGGAAGCCTGTGCTGATGCGAACCATCGAGGTTTTCCGTCAGGCTTATCCTGATATCCATATTATTCTGGTGCTGCCTGTGTCTCAGCAGGATTATTGGCAGCAACTCTGTCAGGAATATAATTTTGCCGTCCCTGTTCGGATTGCCGACGGTGGCGAGACTCGTTTCCATTCTGTCAGCAACGGATTGAAACTGATACCTGATGATACGGACGGCCTTGTGGGTGTTCACGATGGGGTGAGACCCTTTGTGACGGTAGAGACCATCAGGCGTTGTTATGACGAGGCGATGGAGAAAGAGGCTGTGGTGCCTGTAATCTCTGTGGTGGAAACGGTGCGTCAGCTACGCAAGGACGGGACAAGCGTTACTGTTCCGCGCAATGAATACAAGTTGGTGCAGACGCCGCAGACGTTCTGTATCTCATTATTAAAAGAAGCCTACCGACAGCCGTACACCTCCTTCTTCACTGATGATGCCTCTGTCGTGGAGGCAATGGGGAAGCCGGTCTATCTGGTGGAAGGAAATCGCGAGAACATTAAGATTACCACACCTGCCGATATACGTTTTGTAAACGGACTGCTCTGAGAAATGCAAGATCTAAGGAAACTGGAACTAACCTATTTGCCTGGCATAGGGCCTAACAGGGCCAAGATGCTGAGTCAGGAGTTGAATATCAACTCGTGGCACGACTTGCTCTATTATTTCCCCTATAAGCATATAGACCGTAGCCGGCTCTACATGATAAATGAGCTGTCTCCGGATATGCCTTTTGTGCAGGTGAAAGGTCAGATTCTGAGTTTCGAGGAAGCTGGTGCGGGCAGAAAGAAACATCTGATTGCCCACTTTACGGATGGCTATATGCTGATGGATCTGGTGTGGTTCAACGGCATCAGCTATATAAAGAAAGCCTACAAGGTGCGTACAGACTACATAGTCTTCGGCAGACCTAATATCTTTAATGGTCGTATCAATATTACACATCCTGATATAGACCCCGCCAATACGCTCGTACTCAGTAAGATGAGTATGCAGCCTTATTACAATACTACGGAGAAGATGAAGAAGGCGGGCCTGAATTCGCGCTCGCTGGAACATTTCACCAGTACACTTTTTACCAAGCTGCAGGAGCCTTTTCCCGAGACACTTCCTGCCTACTTGATAGAACGCCTTCATCTGATGTCGCTGGATAGCGCGCTGCGTTTTGCCCATTATCCTTCTACGGCAATGGAACTTTCCCATGCCAACATGCGACTGAAGTTCGAGGAACTATTCTATATTCAGCTTTCTATTCTTCGCTATTCGAGGGAACGACAGGCCAAAAGGCACGGATTCCGTTTCGTGAAGGTTGGCGATACGTTCAATACTTTCTATTATCATCATTTGCCCTTCCAACTGACAGGGGCGCAGAAGCGTGTCATCAAAGAGATGCGTGCCGATATGAACAGTGGCAGGCAGATGAACCGATTGCTGCAGGGCGATGTGGGAAGCGGTAAGACTTTGGTGGCGCTGATGACAATGTTGCTGGCCTTGGACAATGGCTTCCAGTCTTGTATCATGGCACCTACCGAGATTCTTGCTGAACAGCATCTCGAGACTTTCCGTTCCTTCCTGGGAGATATGAATGTTCGTGTGGAACTACTTACGGGAACGGTAAAGGGGAAGCGGCGACAGGCTATCTTGGACGGACTGAAAGACGGCTCGGTGAATATTTTGGTGGGAACCCACGCTATCATAGAGGATAATGTGGAGTTCCAACGTCTGGGGCTTGCCGTCATCGACGAGCAGCATCGTTTCGGTGTGGCACAGCGAGCCCGTTTGTGGAAGAAAAGCGAGGTGCCGCCTCATGTGTTGGTAATGACGGCAACTCCGATTCCTCGTACTTTGGCTATGACTTTGTATGGCGACCTCGATGTTTCCGTGATAGATGAACTGCCCCCAGGACGCAAGCCTATCAAGACCATTCATGCCTATGATAATAAGCCGGAGGTTCTTTATCGGGGCATTCAACAAGAGATAGAGGCGGGCCATCAGGTATATTTCGTCTTTCCTCTGGTGAAAGAGAGCGAAAAATTGGCTCTCAAGAACGTGGAGGAGGAATTCGTGAACCTGCAGAAGGTGTTCCCCAATTACCGCCTCAGTATGGTACATGGTCAGATGAAGCCTGCCGACAAAGATGCCGAGATGCAGAAATTCGTGAATGGCGAAACGCAGATTCTTGTAGCAACAACGGTAATAGAGGTAGGTGTGAATGTACCCAATGCCTCTGTTATGGTTATTCAGAATGCCGAACGCTTTGGACTTTCCCAGCTTCATCAGCTTAGAGGAAGGGTTGGCCGTGGCGCTGAGCAGTCCTATTGTATTCTGGTTACAGGGTATGAGTTGGCAAGGGATACAAGACGTCGTATTCAAATTATGACGGAAACCAACGATGGCTTTGAGATTGCCGAAGAGGACTTGAAACTCCGTGGCCCTGGTGACCTTGAAGGAACCCAACAGAGTGGTGTTGCCTTTGACTTGAAGTTGGCTAATCTGGCGCGTGACGGGCAATTAGTTCAGTTGGCTCGTGATACGGCAACCAGTGTGCTGGATGCCGACCCGCAGCAGAATCTGCCTGAAAATCAGATTCTGTGGAATCGTTTGAACGAGCTGAACCAGAAGGAGGAGGATTGGAGTAGAATATCATGAAGAATTCGTCTTTTTTTGTTGTGGCAATTTGCTTCCTGCTCAGTTCGTGTGGCGGTAATCGTCCGAATGGAGCGGAAGAGGTCGTTCCTGATACCTTGATTGTGGAAGAAGAGCCGGAAGTGAAACCTTATCCTGCAACACAGTTTCCTTCCGTGGAAGCCCTTAAATACGAAGTGGATGTCTTTGACTCTTTGCATAGCGGTATTATTGAGAATCTGACAGATATGTATGCCGATGCTCCTGGTGTCTTTACCTTTCGTGGTAATCTGTTGCGTAATGCCGACTTTGGCGGTAGGGTGAAAGGCAGACCTGACACGCTGATTGTAAACTGGACTTTCGATACAGAATCGGATAATCGTGAGACTTCTGTGGGAACATGGGGCGGCGGTACTGGATGGACAGGGCAGCCTCTCTATGTCTGTTGGCCGGATAGTATATTGCATCGTTTCCGTAATGAACTAAAGGGAGACGGATATAATCTGTCCAAGCAGGAAGTGATGTTTGGCTCTCTTTGTTCGAGGGCATATTTCTTGGATTTCGAAACTGGCAAGCCTACGCGTCCTTCTGTTGATGTGCAGAATCCCATCAAGGGAACTGCATCTTTAGATCCCACAATGAATGGCAATCTGTACATTGGTCAGGGTGTTCCTGCGGTTGAGCCAATCGGTGCTATGTGTGTCAATCTTTTTCAAAGTAAGATTACACATTTCTATGGCAGAGACCCAAAAGCATGGCGTGGGTGGTCGGCTTATGATTCGTCGCCAGTTAGACTCGGTGATTTCTTGATTCGTCCGGGAGAGAATGGTACGTTATACAAATTCTTGGTTGATGAGAATGGCACTCTTACGCTTCATTCCACTTTGCGATTCCGTAAAAATAATTTGTACGGTGCTGGCGGTATGGAAAGTTCCATTGCCATCGTGGCAAATTATGGGGTAGTTGGTGATAATCATGGTAATGTGGTGTGCGTTGACCTCAATACCCTGCAGCCTGTATGGTATTATTATTTGGGGGATGACATCGATGCTTCGCCTGTAATCGAAATGGAAGGTGATACACCCTATGTGTATGTTGGGTGCGAAGTTGACCGCCAAGGTCCTACGGGTACGGCCAATTTGGCTAAGATAAATGTTCTCAGCGGACAAGAGGCGTGGTGTCTGAAGACTGTTTCCTATAAAGCGCTGGTAGGGGAGAAACATTTCGATGGCGGATATTATGCAACACCTCTGTTGGGACAAGGGAATTGCAGCGACAGGCTGTTTGTGAATTTTGTGGAGAATAGTCCTGCCGGTGGTCAGCCTGGTTATTTTGTGGCAATCAGTAAGGAAACGGGTGAGGTGCTCTATCGTGTTAAGCTTAAGCACTATGCATGGTCGTCTCCTGTGTTGTTCCTGAACGAAAAAGGCGAATGTTTTGTCCTTACGGCTGATACCTATGGCAATGTCTATATCTTTGATGGAAAGGGTGGTGAAGAGCTTTGTCGTCTTCATGTAGGCTCTAATTTCGAGTCTTCTCCTTGTGTCGTTGGTAACCAAATTGTGGTAGGTTCTCGTGGTAGAACTATCTATAAACTAACGGTCGGGAATCGTAAAAAGAGTTAAAAACCTTTGCCGTTTCGATTTTTCTTTATACCTTTGCAGCCGAAAAGTGGAAAACGTCCACTTGAAAAAATGAAATTTTAAAAGAAACCTCATGCTGGAAAGGACTCTGGTCTTATTAAAACCAAGTACAATACAAAGAGCGCTGATTGGTGAAATCATCAATCGTTTCGAGAAGAAAGGCCTACGTATTGCAGGAATGAAAATGATGCAGTTAAACGATGCTATCCTCGAGGAACATTACGCTCATTTGGTTAAGAAACCGTTTTTCCCTTCATTGAAGGCCTCGATGATGAAGACTCCTGTCATCGCAATGTGTCTTGAAGGAGTTGATGCAATTGCAGTTGTTCGATACATTACTGGTTATACCAACGGACGTAAGGCAGATGCCGGAACCATCCGTGGTGACTATTGTATGAGCAATCAGCAGAATATCGTTCATGCTTCTGACTCACCCGAGGCTGCTGCTATTGAGTTGAACCGCTTCTTTAAACCTGAAGAGATATTCGACTTGGGTAATCTGAATATGGATCGTCTCTACGCCGTAGATGAGGCAAACTAATGCAAAAATAATAATGAAAACAATGATAGTTAAAAAACTTTTCTTTATGATGGCTATGGCTTGTGTTGCTACCTCTGGTGTGGCACAGGACAAATTGGCCAGTATGGCTCCCGTAGATAAGAAGATGCGCGCTATCGATAGTCTTTCAATTGTTCGTATGCTTCAGACCGAAGAATCTACGCAAGCACCCGCTTCTGCACTTTATCCAGAATGGAATAACGTATATACTACTCATTATGGTGTTCAAATGCCCGATGAGTACAAAATTGATTTGCGTGGTTTCCATATGCCAACAGATAATCGTTTGGTAACAAGTCACTTTGGTTATCGTAAGGCATTCCATCGTAATCATTACGGTACTGATATTAAATGCTATGTAGGCGATACCATCCGTGCTGCGTTCAGTGGAAAGATTCGTATCGTAGCTTACGAAGGCAAGGGATATGGTCGCTATGTTATCATTCGTCATCCCAATGGCTTGGAGACTTTGTACGGTCACATGAGCAAGCAGCTGGTTAAGCAGGACCAGACGGTTAGAGCTGGTGAGCCTATTGGTCTCGGTGGTAATACCGGTCGTTCTTATGGCGCTCATCTGCACTTCGAGACTCGTTTCCTGGGTAAGTTCATCGATCCCGAGAGATTGTTTAACTTCGAGATGCAGGACGTAAAGGCTGACTATTATGTATATCGTTCAAACGGTAGCGGAGCTCTCATGAACGGCAACAGCGTATTGGCAGCCAGCGAGACAGCACCTGAAGAGGTGGCAGAGGTAAACAAGCAGGAAGAGAGCAGAAACTTCCAGCAGCAGAAGATCGCTGCACAAAAGGCTAAGCCTCGTACTTCTTATCATACGGTTAAGTCTGGTGATACCCTTTCTTCTATCGCCAAGAAATATCACACTTCAGTTAAGAGTTTGTGCAATCAGAATGGTATCTCGGAGAAGTCAACCCTCCGTATTGGCCAGATTCTGAAGCATAGCTGATAAGATTATTTTTAATAAAAAATAAAGACGCCCAAGGTATTGACTTTGTGGCGTCTTCTTTTTATCCTTGAAATTTGGAGAATAGAGAAAGTTGGCGTACCTTTGCACAAATTATATAATAATGTATATGGAGACCAAGGAACAGTTTGAACAGGTGATGGCAGAATGCCGCGCACTCTTTGCAAAGAAGTTGCATGATTATGGCGCTGCGTGGCGTATTATGCGTCCTACCTCGCTCACAGACCAGATATACATAAAGGCAAATCGTATTCGTAGTATCGAGACCAAAGGTGTCAACTTGGTGGGAGAGGGTATCGCCCCCGAGTTCATAGGTATAGTCAATTATGCTATCATTGGCCTGATTCAGTTGGAGCGTGGCTATTCCGAGACACCCGATGATATGACCGAGGAAGAAGCCCTTGCTGCTTATGACAAGCACGCTCAGCAGACGCTGGCCTTGATGCTCCGTAAGAATCATGATTATGATGAGGCTTGGCGCGGTATGCGTATCAGCAGTTACACCGACCTTATCCTCATGAAGATATTCCGTACGAAACAGATAGAGTCTCTTGGAGGAGACACGTTGGTATCAGAGGGTATCGACGCAAACTATATGGACATGATGAATTATGCTGTTTTCGGCTTGATAAAACTGACGTTCGGTGAAGAGGAAAATCAGGAATAGGATAGTTGGGACAGTTGTCAACGTTTCACGTTTGCTGCTGTCTGTTACTTTCATATTGTCTGGAACGGTTAAGCTGATAGACCCTAAAGGGACTGAATACAAAATACAGGACTATCTTGCGGCACTGGGCTTTGCAGACTCTCTGTTCGCATCTGTTCCCTTGTTGCTTGCCGTTATTTTCTCTGCCTGCGAGTTTGTGATGGGCATCTACATGCTTTTTGGCATTCAGCGTCGTCTGACGTCAACTGGTATGTTGTTGTTTCTGGCGGTTATGACACCGCTCACCCTGTATCTTGCCATCGACAATCCCATCTCGGACTGTGGGTGTTTTGGCGATGCCATCAAACTTACCAACTGGCAGACATTCGGTAAGAACGTAGTACTGTTGGCAGCTGCAGTTTTGGTGCTGCGTTATTACAGACTGATGAGAAGGGCTATGACAAAGCGTCACCAGTGGACGGTTTCTATCTATACGTGGTCGTTCGCTCTTGCCTTTGCTTCATATAACCTGTATTATCTGCCGGTAGTGGATTTCCGCCCTTATCACATTGGGGCAGATCTGAAGAAAGCCCTGACGTCCGACGTAGAGTATGTCACTACATTTATTCTCGAGAAGGATGGAGTGCAGAAGGAGTTCACGTTAGAGGATTATCCTGATAGTACGTGGACATTCATAGACAGCAAGACGGTTACGTTAGGAGAACCTGCAAAGAGCACTGGCATAGAGAATCTGCAGATATTGTCTGTAGAGACGGGCGAGGATGTTACCCCGCAACTGTTGCTGGATTCAGGGTATGTATTCCTGTTGGTGGCCCCATATCTCGATAAGGCTGATGACAGTATGATGGAGCGACTGATAAGCCTCTATGACTACTGCGTGGATAATGATTACCAGTTCTTCTGTCTGACATCAAGCGGAGAAGAGGAGATAGCCCGTTGGGTGGAACTCACAGGAGCAGAATATCCTTTCTGCTATACGGATGCCGAGGTGCTGAAGACGATGGTACGCTCTAATCCTGGTCTGATGCTGCTTCATAACGGCGTTGTGGAAAACAAGTGGGCTGATACGACAATCCCGGGTGAGGAGGAGCTTACGGCACCTGTTCAGGATTTGCCAAGCTTTCACCCTGCTATCAGTAGTCTGAAGCAGAAGGCTCTCAGGATTTTCCTCTGGTATGTCCTGCCACTGCTGTTCTTTGCCTTGGTGGATAATCTGTGGGTAATGTGGAAATTGAGAAAATTACATAATATTAAACCATTTAAAAACAATTTGAAAATGAGAAAGAAGATTGTTGCAGGCAACTGGAAGATGAACAAGACCCTGCAGGAAGGTGTAGCTTTGGCTACAGAGTTGAAAGATATTCTTGCTGCTGAGAAGCCCAATTGTGAGGTTATCATTGGTACTCCTTTCATCCACCTGGCTACTGTTAGCGAGTTGTTGAAGGATAGCGTTATTGCTGTTAGTGCTGAGAACTGTGCCAACAAGGAGAGCGGTGCTTACACTGGTGAGGTTTCTGCCGCTATGGTTAAGAGCACTGGTGCTGAATATGTAATCCTGGGTCACAGCGAGCGTCGTGAGTACTACAACGAGACTCCTGAGATTCTGAAGGAGAAGGTTGACTTGGCTTTGGCTAACGGTCTGAAGGTTATCTTCTGTATTGGTGAGAGCTTGGCAGAGCGCGAGGCTAACAAGCAGGAGGCTGTTTGTAAGGCTGAGTTGGCTGGCAGTGTATTCCACCTGACAGCTGAGCAGTGGAAGAATGTTGTTATCGCTTACGAGCCCATCTGGGCTATCGGTACTGGTAAGACCGCTACTGCTGAGCAGGCTGAGGAGATTCACGCTTACATCCGTAGCTGTGTTGCTGAGGTTTACGGCGCTCAGGTTGCTGACGAGACCAGCATTCTCTATGGTGGTTCTTGCAAGGCAAGCAATGCTCCCGAGCTGTTTGCTAAGCCCGACATTGATGGTGGCTTGATTGGTGGTGCTTCTCTGAAGGCTCCTGATTTCAAGGGTATCATCGACGCTTGGAAGTAATCAAATAATTATATTCAGGTTTCGCAGGCCGTAAGGCTTGCGAACCTGATTTTTTTCTTTACAACGTTCCTACATGAAGAAAGTTCTCCTTCTATCAACTCTTTCCTTTGCTTGTGTTATGGCTAATGCACAGGCAAAATATACCGAGGAGATTCAGAAACAAGCTCCCGGGCAAGGAAAGGTAGTATTGCACCAGAGTTATATCATTACCGATTTGGTGAATGGTACAGCATCTCCTCTGTTGCCTGAAACGCCCAAGCCTGTTGCGGCTAAGACGGAGAAGAAACCCTCTGTTGCAACTGTTAGGCCACAGGTTGTCGATACCCTTGCTTCGGATTCCAGTAATAAGGTACAGCTTACGGGGCAGCGCATCCGTATCAACGGCTACCGCATTCAGGTCTATCTGGGAGGAAATACTCGTCAAGGAAAGGCCGAGGCACAGATGATGAAGGAACGTGTTAGAAGTCTCTTCTCCGAATTGCCTGTTTATGCAGGATTCCAGTCTCCCCACTGGATTTGCCGTGCCGGTGACTTCCGTACTTACGAGGAGGCATCCGAGTATTTGCACAAAATGCGCGAGACAGGTCGGTTCGATGAGGCTGTAATCATTAAGAGCAAAATCAACGTACGCGAATAATTATGACAGAGGTAGAAAAGGAATTAGAGGAACACGTTCGCCGCATCCTCGAACTTATGGGTGAGGATGCTGACCGCGAGGGTTTACTTAAGACTCCACATCGTGTGGCCAAGGCCATGCAGACGTTGACCAAAGGGTATGCAGAAGACCCGATAGCTATTCTTAATTCGGCAAAGTTCAGCGAGGACTACCGTCAGATGGTCATTGTTCGCGACATCAATTTCTATTCTCTTTGCGAGCATCATATGCTTCCCTTCTACGGCAAGGTGCACGTAGCCTATATCCCTAACGGACAGGTTACGGGGCTTAGTAAGATTGCCAGGGTAGTGGATTGTTTCTCACACCGTTTGCAGATTCAGGAGCGCATGACCAAGCAGATACGCGAGTGTATCCAAGAGGCCTTGAATCCGTTAGGTGTTATGGTGGTGATAGAGGCCCAGCACATGTGTATGCAGATGCGTGGTGTAGAGAAACAGGGTAGCATTACTACCACCAGTGATTTTTGTGGTGCTTTCAATCAAGCCAAGACACGCGAGGAGTTCTTGCAACTTATTTCAAGATAACACGCTCGCCACAACTCTTGGCTAGTTCCTTAGCCAGTCTTGTTTTTTCTGTGAATGCGGTCATCAAGGCACGCAGTTCTTCCTTATTGTTCTTAACCTCAGGCTTCTTTGTCTTTTCGATGATAGCCTTCAGTTCGTTCTGAACGATGCTCAGCTTCAGGCTTGCCACCAGGTTGGGGATGATTTCGTCCAACCGCTCGTCGGTAGGCATCTCAGCATGCAGCTTGCTCAGTGGGACATTGTCCAGAGACAGGTTGGCGGCCAGTTTGTTGATGTTGGCATCGGGGTGGTTTACATAGAAATGCTCAGCCTTGAATCCTTCATCCTTTATGTGCTTGAATCCTTCTTCCAACATACGCTCGTATAAGGGGTCCGAGAGTTTTATGTCATCGTCTGCCAGACTGTAGTGTATGTATTCAATCACAGACAGTGGCACCTCGTTCCCATCATCGTCTAACATCTGGCACATTAGTTTTTCGCCGTGACGTACCATCATCTGCATGAGAGTAAGCTCGCGTGGATTTTCTTTGGCTGTATGAGGAACAACAATTTCCGTGTTGGTGGGAATGTCCTCCTGTGTGGGGTCTGTTTTCTCTGGGCCCGCGTCTGGGTTTACGGGAACTTTTCTTCTTTCCTCCCGTTCCTGCTCCTTGCGTTTCTCTTCCCTGAGCCGCAGTATCTGTTTCTTTACAGCTTCCGTAATCAAACGCTCCTCCATGTGCAGCTTCTGCGCCGCTTGGCGTATATACAGCACACGTGTTATCTCGTCGGGTATCACGGCAATACTCTCAGATACATTATGTATCAGTTGTCCCAACTTGGTGGGATCGTCCTTTGCACTCTCCATCAGGTGGCTAGTTTTGTAATTTACAAAGTCCACCTGATTGTCTTTCAGGTATTGTTGGTACTCTGTGGCGTTATGCTTGCGAGCAAAGCTGTCTGGGTCGTCGCCATCGGGCAGCAGCAGCAACTTAACATTCATACCTTCTGCCAACAGCATGTCTATGCCTCGTTCGCTGGCATGGATACCAGCCTCGTCACCATCGAAGATAACGGTAATATTGTTGGTCATGCGGTGTATCAGCCTGATCTGCTCGTTGGTCAGTGCTGTGCCGCTGGATGCCACTACATTCTCTACGCCTTGCTGGTGCATGGCCATTACATCCGTATAGCCTTCTACCAGATAGCAGAGGTCTTGCTTGCGTATGGCTTCCTTGGCCTGATATAGACCGAAGAGTTCTCTACGTTTACTATAGACAAGACTCTCGGGCGAGTTCATGTACTTCACGTTCACACCCTTGGTGGCAGCATCCAACACGCGTCCGCCAAAGCCTGCTACACGTCCGCTCATAGTAAAGATGGGCCATATCACACGTCCGCGGAAGCGGTCGCGCAACTTGCCGTCCTGTTCGTTCTTCAGGCAGAGGCCTGTTCCAATGCTCAGCTTGGTATCTTTCTCGTTGGGCGTGTTGGTCAGGAACTTCTCCTGATAGCCGGCTTTCAAAGCATCGGCAGCCAGTGTATGTTCGCGGTTGTTAGGACTGTATCCCACTTGGAATCTTTTCAGAATATCATCACGGAATCCTCTGCCGCGGAAGTAAGCCAGTCCTATGGCTTTTCCATCCGGAGTGTTGTTCAGCTCGTTCTGGAACCAGTCGCGTGCCCATTCGTTAACGATGAACATACTGTCGCGGTCGTTGCGAGATTCCATTTCCTCCTTAGACAGCTCCTTCTCCTGAATCTCTATGCCGTATTTCTTTGCCAGATAGCGCAGGGCATCGGGGTAGGAGAGTTGTTCGTGCTTCATAATGAAGTGAACGGGGCTTCCTCCCTCTCCGCAGGCAAAGCATTTGCACAGGTTCTTGGCAGGCGAGACCATAAAGGATGGCGTATTGTCATCATGGAAGGGGCACAACCCTTTCAGGTTGACGCCGGCACGTTTTAGTGTCACAAAGTCCGACACTACATCCACGATGTTTGCCGCATCCAGAATCTTATCTACCGTTAGTCTGTCTATCATCCTTTTTTGTTTTATGTGCAAAATTAAATAAAAATAACGAGAAACGGTCGAGTTGTCAGAAAAAAAGTGTAAGTTTGCAGGTCAAACCGTAAAAACTATTGTATTATGAATACCCAATTGGTAGATCGTTTTCTTAAATATGTGTCTTTCGATACCCAATCGAGCGAAGAGTCAGCTTCCTGTCCCAGCACTCGCAAACAGTTTGCTTTGGCAGAATATCTGCGCGACGAGCTCATTGCCTTAGGGCTCGAAGAAGTGGAGATGGACGAGAATGCCTACGTCTATGCCACCCTTCCTGCAAATACGGATAAGCCTGTGCCCACCATAGGCTTCATTGCTCACATGGATACTTCGCCCGATTGTAGTGGTGCCGATATCAAACCGCGCATTATTCGTAATTACGACGGAAAGGATGTCGTGTTGGATGCTGCCCAGAATATCGTTACCCGTGTATCTGCTTTTCCAGAGTTGAAGGATCACATAGGCGAGGACCTTATTGTTACAGACGGTCATACCCTCTTGGGGGCTGACGATAAGGCTGGCATTGCAGAGATTGTGACAGCTATTGTTTACCTGCAGGAGCATCCAGAGATTGAGCACGGCAAGATTCGTGTAGGCTTTAATCCTGACGAGGAGATTGGTGCAGGAGCACATCTTTTTGATGTCGAGAAGTTTGGTTGCCAGTGGGCCTATACGATGGATGGCAGCGAGGTTGGGGAACTGGAATATGAGAACTTCAATGCTGCTGGTGCCAAGGTAACCGTCAAGGGTTGCAACGTACATCCTGGCTATGCCAAGGATAAGATGGTGAATGCCGTGCTGATTGCCACAGAGTTTGCGCAGGAGATGCCTCAGAACGAGGTGCCTCAGAAGACTGAGGGCTACGAGGGGTTCTATCATCTTACGGGCATGCAGGGAACGGTCGAGGAGGCTAAGCTTTCCTATATCATTCGCGATCATAACCGTCAGATGTTCGAGATGCGTAAGAAAGTCCTTATGGATATGGTAGAGCGTTTCAATCAGCGTTATGGTGCAGGAACTGTTCTTTTGGAACTTGCCGACCAATATTACAATATGCTCTCCCAACTCTCAGACAAGCCTCATATCACCGATATTGCCAAGCAGGCAATCGAAGAGGCATGCGGTTTCTGTAAGGTCATCCCCATTCGTGGCGGAACGGATGGCGCTCAGCTATCCTTCAAGGGACTTCCTTGCCCCAACATCTTTGCAGGTGGACTTAACTTCCATGGCCGTCATGAGTTCGTCTCTGTTCAGAGCATGGAGAAAGCCATGCAGACCATCATCAATATCTGTCGGATTACAGCGGGGAAGTGATAAGGGGAGTATAGTTGCGAATCAAAAACAAAATAACAATAGGTAAAAAGATTGATAAAATTGAGAAAGAAAATCCTTACAATGATACTGGCACTTGCGACAACAGCAGCAAGTGCCAGAGATTTCTACGATGAGAATGGTGGCTACTATGGTCCGGAGGATTTCAAAGATTTCAGCGGAGCCTACTATACAGGCGACTATACCAGCCCGTTCAAAACCTGCCTCGGCAAGACTGACGAAGAGATTCAGGAAAAGCTCGACCAGTTGTGGAACCATTACTTCAAGGGTGAAAGCAACGAGAAGGTGTATTTCGACAGGGGGTACGAAGCATATATTCTTGACACAGGTAATAATGATGTGCGCTCTGAGGGCATGAGCTATGGCATGATGATTGCCGTGCAGACCAACCATAAAGCGGAGTTCGACAAACTATGGGCATTTGCCAAGAATCACATGTGGCATAAGAGCGGGCAATGGGATGGCTACTTCGCATGGCTGTGCGGAACCGATGGATACATGAGGGACCAAAATTGTGCGCCCGATGCCGAGATGTATTTCATGATGTCATTGCTCTTTGCTGCCAACCGCTGGCACGACTCTAGCTACATGGACGATGCTCAATATATCTTGGAGAAATGCTGGAAAAACGGCAGCGGTTCGCTGTTCAGTGAGTCTTTTAATGTCATCTGCTTCCAGCCATACAACTGCACAGACTTCACCGACCCATCCTACGACCTGCCAGCATTCATTGATCTGTTCTCACGCTGGTCAGACACCAAACAAGACAGGTGGTCGATGGTTGCCTATGCTACTCGCAACCACCTCTATAAGTCATCACACTCAAGAACGGGACTGTTTGCAGACTACACCGAATTCAATGGTCAGCCAAAGAGTACATCCTATAATACCAATTCCCACGAGTACATGTATGATGCCATGCGATGCGCCATGAACTTCGGCATGGACTACTACCTTTTCGGTGCAGATGCCGAACGCCAGGAAATAATGGCACAGAGGCTTATCGGCTTCTTTGAGGAAGATAACTACGAGCACGCTCGCTTCAACTGGGACGGTAGCAGCCCTTCCGAAAGCTACACAGTTGGCGAGACAGGTGCCAACGCCGTGGCTTGCTACTGTTTGCTGAACAACCCGGAATACGAAGATGCCGTCAAGAGAAACCTTGAGATGGCATGGAATGTGAAACCGCTAAAAGGTCAGTACCGTTACTACGATGGGTTAGTGCATTATCTGTCAATGCTCCACCTTTGTGGCTCATTCAAGATATGGAAACCAGAACCTATCGTAGATTCTCTGGCGGGAACAACGACAACAGGCGTAACTGACAAGAATGCTGATAATGCTTGGTACGCTCTTGATGGCACTAAGCAGCATTGCAAACCAAGCAAGAAGGGGGTATACGTGAAGAACGGGAAGAAAGTGATTGTTCAGTAAATACGATTTAACCTTATCGATCCGCTTTACAAATAAGATTCTGGGCAGGGTAACTAATATTGTTTGACTGTAGGAAATTTTATTCTCACACTGAGAGAATAATTTCTCACGTTGTGAAAATATATTCTTTCGGTGTGAGAATTTATTCTCTCGACGTGAGAATAAATTGTTTTGCAGAAGGAAAGAAGATGTTTTCCTGTGTCAGAATGTTTTTTTCCTTGGTTTCTCGCCTTTTTATTTCTTGGGGTGGATAGTTTTTTGCTTTGTTGTTTCGAAGGCAAAGATAGAGAGGGGTGTTGGGAGTTCCTTTTTTCTCGGAATCTTCCTTGATGGTTGGCGTGCTTCTGCAAAGCAGAAAAAGGTTAATTTATTTTGCGGGTGTCTTGTTTTTTTATAATTTTGCATAGTTAATGGTCAATATTAAGACACTATGATGAAGAAAATAGCTGTATTACTGGTTAATATACTGGTGTTTTGCATGGTTGCAAACGCTCAGACAGAGGAGATGTGGCAACGTGCCGAGAATGATGCAACGGGTGGACGTTACAAAGAGGCTTTTGAACGTTTGCGTGGTATAGAACAGTCTATTCAGACTAACGCCCAATTGGACGCTAAGGGCAAGGCTGCCGCACGCTATAGAGCTTCGCTCATCAGAATGAATATGTACATGAAGATGCGCAGGAGCGAGAGTGCTATGGAACATCTGGAGAAGATGGAACGCTTTGCCAGCGCCTCGGACAATGAGAAGGTAAAGAACGACCTGCTCTACAACAAGGCTATCTATTATTACACCTTTGGACAGACATCCAAGGGTAATGAGGTCTTTAAGGAGATGGCAGCCAAGCTGACAGCCTCTAAGGAATATGACAAAGTTGATGCTGCCTATAAGATGCTGATAGATGGTGGTAAGAAGTCGGGTAGTGCCAATATGGTGGCACAGGCCTATAGCGGCTATGTTGCCTGGAAGGATTCTGCTGCTGCATTGAAGTTGGCCGATGTGTCTGGTGCCCTGAAGGAGCAGATTCAGGCTGGCGAGAAAGAGATTGCCGAGAAAGATGGTAAGCTGGCTACCCGTCAGGGTATCATCATTGCCCTGTGTGTGCTGACCGCCGTGTTGGCTGCTGTATTGGTGATAGGCGCTCTTTTCGTATTGCGCTTGTTGGCTCTTACAAGTAAGCAAAAGAAGACTATCCGCCTGTTGGGCGAGAACATAGCTTTGAAGGCTAAGTTCACCAGCAATATATCAGCCCAGATGACTCCTGCCTTGCGTAAACTGAACACTCAGCAGCCTGAGGTAAAAGCCCTACTTGATTTCTCTGAGCACATACAGACACTCTCTAAACTGGAGTCTGGTATGGGAGAAGCAGTAGAGAAGGAGGAGATTAGTCTGCCTGCTTTCTGTGAGGAGCTGATGAATCAGGTTCGCGGCAAGGAGCGCAATGGTGTGGTGCTGGCTGTTGATGCTCCCAAGATGAGCGCTACTTTCAACAAAGAGTTTGTCAGCCATATCTTGCTGCATCTGCTGAACAATGCCGTTGCATATACACCTGAGGGCGGTCATATACATCTGGATTTCAAGAAACGTAGCGTACATAAGTTCCAGTTCCTGGTATCCAATACAGGTTCGCAGATTCCAGAGGAGAAGCGCGAGGATGTCTTCAAGCCCTTCCTGGAGGTTCGTGACCTGACAGAGGGCGATGGTCTGGGCCTGCCTATCTGCCAACAGATGGCTATCCGCATGAATGGTGACCTGAGCATAGACCCGGAGTTCACCAAGGGTACCCGCTTTGTGCTTAGCATCAACTGCTAAGATTAACCAGTAGGGCTAGTAGGACTAGTATAGCTAGTTCAAACTAGCTCAGCTAGGTTATACCATCAGAAAACAAACCAACTTTAAATCAAATAATAGAAAAACAACATGAAAAGGAAAAAAGATTGTATTAAAATCAGCAGGATGTTGCTGACGCTTTTAGTCAGCGTCTGTGCTATTTGTGCATGGGCAGATTCTGAAATCAACGTAGAGAAGGCAGGAACACTGCAGACTCTGTTGCCCACCAGTGATGCCAAGCTGAAGATTACAGGTTCTATCAATGGTACTGATGTGAGGTACCTGCGTGAGCTGATTAGCGCAGGAACCGTAACTTCATTGGATTTGTCAGGAGTGAACATCGTAAGTGGAGGTGAGGCTTACTTCGGAAGCTACAAGACAGAGAATAATGTGATTGGTAAATATATGTTTCAGGATTTTATCAAACTGAAAACTATATTGCTTCCTTCAAATCTGAAATCTATTAAGGATAGGTCTTTCTCTGGTTGTGGAATCACAGAAATAGATATTCCTAATAGTGTTACATCTATTGGAGAGGATGCTTTCGCTTATTGTAATTCATTGAAGAAGGTTATTGTTGGTAATTCCGTTAGACGTATGGAGCAAGGTGCATTCTATTGTTCGCCTGTTTCCAAGTTTTATATGAAGCCGGTAACACCTCCTGCAATGGCTGATAATTGGATGTTCTATAATCCGGAAGGAACTATTACCTTTTGTGTATATACCTCTTCCTTGACAGATTACAAGAATAGTGAATTCAAGAGTTACGGAACCGTAACAGGTAATCTGGAGAAGACCTATCCTATGGAGGTGGATTCTTATACTAACGCCAGAACCAAAGCCGGAGAATTCTTTGAGGATGTTGCCTGCACCCAGTTGAAGCCAGCATACCAGGCTATGACGGACGAGGAACTGACAAAGGCCTTTACTGAGGCCGGCATGCCTGACTTCATGATTAACATTGCCATAAAGGTGAAGGACGGACAATGGGCTAAGTACGAGCAGGATTTCCGTATCCACGACTACAAGGCTTATAGCGATGCCAGCTACTGGAACAATAAGCTGATGAGTACAGGCGGCTCTTACATGGGTAACCCAACGGGTATCTATGCCAAGAATGACGGTGATGAGATTTACGTTTTTGTGGATAGCGACATCCCCAGCGATGCAACCTTGTATTTTGCAGGTTGTGTAGAAAACCAGCTAATCTATTCTGCTAAGACTGGTCAGAAACTGGTAAAGGGCTTGAATATCATAGACGGAACAAAGGATGCGCTCTATTACATCTTATATACTGCTGATACCGAGAGCATGAAAAAAACTCTGGATCAGTGGCCAGAGATAAAGATTCACGTTGAGGGCGGTGTTGTAAACGGATACTATGATGTAACCCGTCGTAGCGATGCCGATTATAAGGCTATTCTGAAGGCTGCTACCCACAATCGCTTTACCGTAAAGGGTGGCCAGTCCTTGTTCAACTTCAAGACTGCATCTTACAGAAGTGTCTTCCCAAGTACTATAGACAAGAGCATCCTTTGGTTCGACAGTGTGGCCGTATGGCAGAAGGAGTTGATGGGATTCTGCGAAAGCGTTGCCACAGGCAAGCGTGCCGGTGCACCTTTCTACCTGACGGGCGGTGATGCCATCTTCCCCATTTACTACAACAACCCCAATTTCGCTATTGAAGGTGAGGAAGAAGATGACGGTTATGCAAACTCTACAGATTACAGAACTTCTTATAACGGTTTGAATTGTATCAAAAACTGTATGAATGCCAATAATCCAGAGATGGACGACAACTGTGCTGCCCATGAGTGTGGCCACAATAACCAAGGAGCTATCAATCTGGAGGGTGGTACTGAGGTGTCTAACAGTCTGTTTACTTTCCTGACCATCTTACATGATGGCCTTAATACGCCAACGGGAGCCCCCCTTTCTACTGTTATGGAAGATTTTGCACACCATGTACCTTACTATTTCAGGTCTGGTAACAATGCATATCGTATGTATTGGCAGCTCTATCTGTACTACCACATGGCACAGAAGGATACATCGTTCTACCCCCGACTTTTCAAGGCTTTGCGCGAGGATCCTCTGAAGCTATACAATTCATCTAATAACAGAAACGGTGGCCTGAAGTTCGTGCGTAAGGTCTGCGAGGTTGCTCAGGAAGACCTGACAGACTTCTTTACCATCTGGGGATTCTTCGAGCCTATTAAGGCAACAACCATCGAGGATTATGGCCGCCATAACATTGCTGTTACACAGTCCGATATCAATAGCACGAAGGCTGCCATAGCCAAGTATCCCAAGAAGAATCGCGAGATTATCTTCATCGATGAACGTGTTGAATACTTGCCCACAACCAACTTCTTGGCTAGCAAGGCTGGCGAGAAGCGTCGTGGCTCCGACCAGGTAGGCCAGTGTGGCGACGTGGGTCAGTTCTCCAGCTATCTGCCTGGTGCCAGCAAGCCATCAGAATACACCTATTTCCAGTCCGACTCGCTTTACGCTCTCGAGGGTGAAGGTGGTCTGGGCTTTGTGATGCTGGACGGTGAAGGCAAGCTGAAGTATGCTGCCAATTCCAAGAATTTCTGTATTCCCACCGACGTGGGAACAGACTGGACCATCTATTCATACGATGAGGGTGGTGTCTTGCATGAGGTGCCAAAGGCTGGTGATGGTACTGTGTACGTCAAGCTTGTTATGGCTGGAACTCTCAAGAAAAAGCTGGAGAACAAACAGGCCATTAAGTTGGTTGTCAGTGGCTCGATTAATGCTAATGACATCAATTATATGAAGCAACTCGTCAGCACCGAGAATCTGCAATCCATCGACTTGGAAAAGAGTAGAACCAGCAACATTTCCTCTAATGCCTTCCAAGGTATTAAGAAACTTGTCTCTATCAAGTTCCCCTCAACATTGACCAGTATTGGCTCAGATGCCTTCTCTAGGACAGGTCTTAATACAGTCGTGATTCCCGATAAGGTGACCAGCGTTGGTGGTGATGCATTTGCTTATTGCGACAACCTAAACTCTGTTGTAATAGGCGAGAAGGTGAGAACCCTGGATCAGGGTGTGTTCTATGAGTCAAAGATAAAGGATGCTTATGTAAAGGCTCATACACCTCCATCAATTTCTGCTTATCTTTTCTCAAGCGAGCCAATCATCCATGTCTATTCACAAGACTTGGCTAAATACCAGAAGTCTGCATGGGCTGAATTTGGCAATATTGTTGGTGACCTGGAAAACTGCGAGGTTATCACAGCAATAGATGCTCCTAACGAGGAAATCTCTTCTGAGGAAGATTCGGACGGAGCCATCTACAACCTGCAGGGAATGAAGGTGTCAGAACTGCAGGCAGGAAGCATATATATCCAAAACGGACAGAAGATTATAAAATAAACCAATATAGACACTATCATGAAAACAAAAAAGAGAACCATTAAGGCATTGCTTTGGGGCATTGCCTTTCTCTGCTCCTTAAACGCGTGGTCTGTAACAGAGGTTAATGTAAGTGAAGCAGGAACGCTTTCCACCTTACTGACCAATTGTGAGACGAAATTAAAGGTTACCGGTGTTATCAATGGAACGGATATCAAGTATATCCGCTCATTGGTAACAGCTGGTACAGTAACATCAATCGACTGGTCGGAAGTCCGGATCGTTAGTGGTGGAGAGGCTTACTATGGAACATTCACTACGGCAAACGATGTGATTGGTGAACAGATGTTCACGGAATGTGCTAATCTGCAAGAGATGATTCTGCCCACAACTGTGACATCCATTCAGAGCAACGCTTTCTCTCGGACGGGACTCAAGTCAATCGATATTCCCAACTCAGTTACCCGTTTGGGAATGGATGCCTTTGCCTATTGCTCTTCGTTGGCCGATGTTGTCATTGGTGCCAAGGTAAAACAGATGGACCAGGGCGTTTTTTGGTCTTCTGAAGTCAAGAATGCCTATGTGAAACCCGTCAATCCTCCTGCTGTTCCTTACTATCTGTTTGGCTCTAATCCCAAGATTTATGTCTATTCTGTGGTTCTGTCGGACTATAAGGCAACGGATTGGAATGGATTAGGTACTGTCGTAGGCGGACTGGAGAACTACTATTCAATGGAAGCGGATCCTAACACCGTGGCCAAGGCTATGAATGGCAAGTACTTCGAGGATGCAGCTTGTACGCAGTTGAAACCTGAATATCAGGCTATGTCGGACGATGACTTGACTGCCGCCCTGACAGCAGACGGAATGCCTGAGCTGATGATAACCACCGCCCTGAAGGTAAAGAACCAGTCCTGGGCAACTTACGAGGAGGGATTCCGCGTTCATACTTACAAGCCATACAGCGATGCCAACTATTGGAATGACAAGATGATGTCTTCCGGCGGTTCCTATATGGGTAACCCTACAGGTATATATGCCGAGAATAATGGCGATGAGATTTATGTCTTTGTGGACAGCGACATCCCCTCTGATGCCACCTTGTACTTTGCAGGCTGTGTAGAGAACGACCTTATCACCAATGCTACGATGGGTACAAAGTTAGCGAAGGGCTTGAATATTATCGAGGGAACAAAGAATGCTCTCTATTACATTGTATATACTGCCGACACCAGGTCGATGAAGAAAACCTTGGATCAGTGGCCTGATATGAAGATTCACATCGAGGGTGGGAAAGTGAATGGCTATTACGATGTTAATTTCCATACTTCTACCGACTACCTGAAGATTCTAAGGGCTGCCAAATTAAATCGCTTCACGGTGAGAGGCGCACACTCGCTTTACAATCTGAAGACGGCCTCCTACAAGGAAGTGTTCACTTCTTCATCCAAGATGAACAAGAGCATCTGCTGGTTTGATAGCGTTGCGGTATGGGAGAAGAACCTGATGGGTATGACAGAGGAAGTAGCAACAGGTAAGAAGGCTGGTTATCCCTGGTATCTGACAGGCGGTGAGGCTATCTATCCCATCTACTACAACAATCCGAACTTTGCTATCGAAGGTGAGGAGAGTGATGCCGGATATGCTAACTCCACACCTTACAGAACCAGCTACAATGGCATTGCATGTATCAGGAACTGTCTGGATGCCACCAATAGTAATATGGATGACTGGTGCGCTGGTCACGAGTGTGGTCATAACAACCAGCGGGCTATCAATGTGGAGGGATGTACGGAGGCTTCGAATAATGTTTTCTCGAATCTTGTGCGCTATCTCGGTGGTCTTAACTCGTCTGGCGGATCAACCCTCTCAACTGTGATGGACGAATATGCACGCCGTGAACCTTTCTACTACAGAGATGTGAACAGCCGCTTGCGTTTCTACTGGGATCTCTATCTGTATTATCATTTGGGACAGAAGAACACTTCGTTCTATCCCGAACTCTTCAAGGCTCTACGTAAAGACCCCTTGACACTCTATAATTCAACAAATAACAACAATGGCGGATTGAAGTTCGTACGTAAGGTGTGCCAGGTTGCTCAGGAAGACCTAACGGACTTCTTTACCATCTGGGGATTCTTTGAGCCTATCAAGAGTGGAAGTACATTAGAAGACTACGGCCTTCATCCCATAGCTGTAACGAAGTCTAATATTGCTTCCACAAAATCCAATATTTCCAAATATGCCAAGAAGAACCGCGAGATAATCTTTGTGGAAGACCGTGCCGACTATGTACTCTCTACTGGTTTCCTGCAGGCAGCAGGCAGAAAGCGTAATGGATTTGACCAGGTAGGTCAGTGTGGCGATCTTGGTCAGTTCACCAGCTACTTGCCTGGAGCTTGTGCACCTTCTGAGTATGTTTATCTGCAGGCCGACTCGCTCTATGCAATGGAGGGAGTAGGGGGCCTGGGCTTCCTAATGCTGGATGGAGAGAATAATATCAAGTATGCTTCCAACTCCAAGAACCTATGTATCCCCAGTATCGTGGGCACTGATTGGACTATCTATTCCTATGATGCAGACGGCACATTACACGAGGTTACCAAGGCCGTGAATATGGATGGAACCGAATACGTCGAGACGTCTGCTGCAGGAACACTTAAGTCGAAGTTGAAGAACAATCAGGTTATTAAGCTTGGCGTAAGCGGTCCGATCAATTCAACGGACATAAACTATATGAAGCAGCTTGTAACTAAGGAGAACCTTCTGTCCATAGATTTGGATAAAGCCAAGATTAATTCTATTACGAGCAATGTTTTCCAGAATGTAAAGAAGATTATTGCTTTCAAATTGCCGCAGACTCTTACCTCTATTGGGTCTAATGCATTCTCCAGTTCAGGTCTTAAGTCTATAGAGATACCTGACAAGGTTACCAGTGTAGGCGGCGATGCCTTTGCCTACTGCGATCAGTTGACGTCCGTAGTTGTCGGTAGCGGTGTTAAGACAATGGATCAGGGCATATTCTACAGCTCTGCCGTTAAGGATGCCTATGTAAAGGCACTCACACCTCCTACCATTGCTAGCTACCTCTTCTCGAGCAAGCCTACCATCCATGTCTATGCAAGTGCCCTTGATGATTATCTGAATTCTCCTTGGGCAGACTTTGGTTCTATAGTAGGCGATTTGGAGGACTTCATAGATGGCATTGAATCAATTCATAATTCACAATTCATAATTCACAATGATGATGAAGACGCGATATATGACCTCCTTGGTCGCAAGGTTGATAAATTGCAACCAGGAGCCATATATATTCAGAACGGAAAGAAATTCCGTTACTTATACAGGTAGATCTTAATGTCTTTGATACTGCCAGGAGCACCTTGTTCTGCACGAGGAAGATACTCTATACCGCAGACGTTCTGAACGGAACCTAAATCAATAACTAACAGATGGGGAGTTGCGGCTCCCTTTTCTGTTTTCCAAAAGGTAGATTCTTGCAGGTAAAAGCCCTTGTCGCCAAGGTGGTTGCCATTTTCTTTATATCTCCACAAAAGTAGAAATGCTACGGGCTGAAAGTCGTGTTTTACCTTTGCAATAGCCTATGGGTTTCAGGTTTTCACCTTCTGCATCGCTGGTACGGTAAATCTGCCACTTTCTTTTCTTCTTATCAGAGAACGAAAGTTGGAAATCTTGTGGATCATCAGCATAATTGATGGCAACGCAAACCCATTTGCCGTTCTGGTTCTTGTAGGCAGAGACCATTAATCCGTATGGATCTTCTTCCTGAGTGGAGGTGATGTTGTAACGAGTGGCGCCAGGGCGGATAAACCTGCTGTAGTTTCCCAATGCCCAAAGCAGTTTGGAGTCGCGGGCACGCTGCTCTTCATCATAGATGCGGATAAGCCCGTCTTTGTAGTCGCCGCCGCAAGCACGCCACCACGACCAACTTTCAGCATCGGCATACGTGAGGTCGTGATGAATAACACGGGCTACATAGAGGGCGGTCTTCATGCCGAAGTCGTATCCTTGTCCGCCGCCAATCTCTTTGTCGTTGCTCATAACGCAGATTTCTGTCTGCCAGAATTTTATGCCAAACTTCTTGCAGGTATCTCGGAGCTGTTCACGTATCTTCCTCATATAAGGTATGGGGGTATTGGTCCAGTAGCTATGGGCAGCCATCAAATGGGGAACATTAGGCAGATTGCCTACGTAGGTTAGCGTGCTGTCCTCGGAAAAGAAAGAACTGATGGCATTTCCGCGTTGCCAGTCGGTCTGATGAATGCCTAATAGACAGCGCAGGTCGCTGGACTCATCCATAAGAATTTGGGTGTTGAGGCCTTGCTCTGCGAGAGCTTTGCTTGTTTCTCGTGTCAGTCGTGTTATCTCTCTATGTGTGGCAGGCGAACCTTCTTGCTTGGGACCTTGCCAATTCCAACTGCCATCAGGTTCGTTAACGGGGCAGAGGTAGTCGAAGTGGATGCCTTCATGTTCCTCCAACCCTTTGAGGGATGTTGCCATGAAGCGTGCAAAGTCGTCGTAACAATCCTCCTTCAGGTTGATGGTGCCGCCACGTCCTGTATTGGTGGCAATACCGTTTTTTGTAAAATAGACGGGGGCCGAGTTGAGAAAAGCCAGGAAGTAGGGCACGCCGCGCTCCTTGGCCAATCGCAGGAAATTACGTTGGCCGGGTTGTTTCGTCCAGTCGTAGGTACCTTCCTTGGTCAGGAAACATTCTGTACGTGTGCCGGGCTTTATCTGAGAGGCTTCGCCTTGTTCTGCACTGCCGGCTCCCAGATTAAAGCGCCATACGGATAGACCGATGCCCTTGGGTTGTCCTTTGGTATCATCCTCGACAGAGAAAAGCCAGTCGGCAATCTTTTGTTGTTCTTCTTCATTGTCCCAAAGACCAATGAACTGCATCGACCAGGCGTCAGAGGCTCCAAAATGTTGGATGGTCTGACGCGGTTCGGTTGTCTCAATAACATAGTCGGTAGCCCGACAAACTGTTGTAATGGTTGCAAAAAGTATTATCCAATAGTATCTCATGTTTTTTAGGGGTATTTTATTCATCAAGGTCAAAATCAAAGTCACCGAAGAATTCCGGTACTTCACTTTGGAATTCATCAAGTGAACGTCGGTCTTTCTTGGTGGGGCGACCGGTTCCCTTTGCGCGGTTTATGAAGCCGCTAATCTTGTTCATCTCTAAGATCTCGTATTGTTCGGGGGGTGTAACATTCTCCAGGATTTCCGGAATGAGTTTGGCACCCACGCGTCTCTCTATGGCCTGCAGAACGCGGAAGGAGTAGGTTACTGGCGGCTTGCGCACATCAATAATATCTCCTACCTTAATCATGCGACTTGCCTTTACGGTACTACCCTTAAGGCTAACCTGCCCTTTCTTGCAGGCGGCGGCAGCGATGGTTCGTGTCTTAAAGATGCGGGCTGCCCATAGCCATTTGTCGATGCGAGCCTCGTTGTTCATTTGTTATTGTAGTTACACATGGCGAACTGCATGCCGCTAAGGGCAAAGGCTTTGATGGCGTCGGCACAGATAGGTGCTTTCTTCTCAATGATACTCTCGTCCTCGGGACTGAACTTGCTCAGCACGAAATCAACCTGAGCTCCCTTGGGGAAATCGTTTCCGATGCCGAACTTCAGTCGGTTGTATCCTTCTGTTCCCAGCATCTGAGCTATATGCTTGAGTCCATTGTGACCGCCTGCACTGCCGTTCTGCTTCATTCGGATTGTTCCTACGGGCAGGCTGAGGTCGTCGACGACAACCAGAAGGTTCTGCAATTCAATCTTCTCTTGCTGCATCCAGTAACGGACAGCGTTGCCAGAGAGGTTCATGTATGTACTGGGCTTAAGCAGAATGAGCTGAGCATTCTTGGCACGCATGCGGGCTATGAAGCCGTAGCGCTTGTCTTCCCACTGAGCACCGGCTGATTGTGCCAGTTCATCAACAATACGGAATCCTATGTTGTGACGAGTTCCTACATATTCAGGGCCTATGTTGCCCAGTCCTACAATCAGATATTTCATAACATTGTCCTCTTCTTCTGCCTCTTTTTGTTTCTTTGAGTGGAATAGAAGTGAGAGAATATTCTTAATGAGTTTCATTGTTTTGAAAAATAAAAGGCGGCATAGTGTGCCGCCTTTATAATGCAATGTTAAGGGCTTATTCCTGAGCCTTGGCAGCAGCACTCATGGCGCTACGTGTCATCTTAACCTGGCATACTACAACGCTGGGGCTGGTAACAAGTTCCAGACCTTCGAAGCTCAACTCACCAACCTTGATGGTCTTACCCAGACCGAGGTTGGTAACGTCGATATTCAACTTCTCGGGTATTGCGGTGTAGGGAGCCTTAACTTTGAGCTTACGTACACTGGCTGCCAGCTTACCACCGGCTTTAACACCTTCTGCCAAACCGTTCAATTTGATGGGAACTTCCATTACGATGGGCTTGGTCTCGGTGATCTCGTAGAAATCTACGTGCAGCAGAGCGTCTGTTACGGGGTGGAACTGAAGCTCCTTCATGATAGCCTTGCACTCCTTACCGTCGATGTTGAGGTTTACGCTGTAGATATCGGGAGTGTAAACCAGCTTACGCAACTCTTCCTGAGTAGCGGTGAAGCTTACTGCAACGGGCAGACCGTTCTCACCCTTAGCCTCGCCATAGAGGTTGCAGGGAACAGCACCAGCCTTACGGATCTCACGACTTGCCTTCTTTCCTGTGTTAGGACGGGCAGTACCTTTTACGTCAATACTTTTCATTGTTTTTTGTTTTTGTGTTACTCTAAATTAAGTTTAATATTGCTTAATTCGCCATCACACGGCTTCAAAAGCGGGTGCAAAGGTATAAAATAATTATGGATTATCAATTATGAATATTGAATTATTTTGTACAACAATGCATTTTTATCTTTCGAAATGGAATGTTAGAAGTCTAAATCGATGTTAATTTCACCCTCTTCCTGGCTTCTCTGCTCTGCTGACCCCTGCTGGCTATTGATGTAGTTGATAGCCTCGGTCAGACTTTCCTGAAACTTTTGGAAATCCTCCTTGAAGAGGAAAATCTTATGCTTCTCATAATTATATTGTGGCATTTCCGTTGTGCCGGAAACCAGTTTCTTGCTTTCGGTAATGCTGAGGTACATCTCGTCTTTCCTGTTCATCTTTACATCTACATAATAGATGCGCTGTCCGGCTTTGACAGCTTTAGAAAACAGGATATTACTATCGTTCTCGGTTTGCGTTTTTTTGTTTGATTCCATGTCTGCAAATACTTAAATGAGGTTCAAAATTCTTCATATTTTCTTAATCTTCCAAAAAAAATGCCGAAAAATTGCCTATATGGGGCAAAATGAGTACTTTTGTACCCTCATTTTAAGTGTAAAGATATGATAAATCGCGAATTAATTCGACTGAAACTCGTTCAAATAGCCTATTCCTATTATCAGAGTGGAAGCAAGAATCCTGCAGCGGCAGAGAAAGAGTTGCTTATGAGTTTATCCAGAGCTTATGCTCTTTATAATACAATGCTGCTGCTTATGGTGGAGTTGAATCGTATGGCATTGCGTACGTTGGAGATGCGCCAGAGTAGAGCAAAACGTCTTGGTGAGAAGGATGCACTGAGCACAAAGTTTGTTGACAACCGTTTCATGTTGCAGCTGGAATCTAACAAGCAGTTGCTGGAATTCAGAGATAACCAACGCTTCGACTGGGCTGACCAGGAGGAGTTCGTGCGTTCTTTGTACACCAAAATTGAAGAGAGTGAGTTCTATAAGATGTATATGGATTCAAGCAAGAATTCCTATGAAGAGGATAGGGAGGTTTGGCGCTTGATTTACCGCCATCTTATTTGCAATAATGAAGAGTTGGATGCTGTATTGGAGGAGATGGATCTTTATTGGAATGACGATAAGGTGATTGTTGATACCTTTGTTCTTAAGACTATAAACAGATTCACTGTTGACAGTACTGACGACCAGCCATTGATGCCGGAGTATAGAGACTCCTCTGATCAGGAATTTGCTATACGTTTGTTGCAGAAGGCCATTGCCAATAAGGACTACTACTACGATTTGATTGCATCCACTACCCGCAAGTGGGACATCAACCGTGTGGCATTGATGGATCGCATCATCCTGCAGCTGGCCTTGGCCGAGATTATTTCATTCCCAGGTATCCCTGTCAGTGTCAGCATCAACGAGTATGTAGAGATTGCCAAGATGTACAGCACCAGCAAGAGCGGCAAATACATCAATGCAACACTTGACAATATTGCCAAGAGACTGATAGAAGAAAACAAGTTGATTAAGAACGAATAAAAGCTTGCCCCCTCTCCTATAGGCGAGGGCAATCCAAATGAATTAGACAATAGTAAAAACATTAATTAAAATAAGAACAACAATGCAACAGTACAGTGGTCTTTTGATGATTGCGGCTCTTTTTGCCATCATGTATTTCCTTATGATTCGTCCTCAGCAGAAAAGGCAGAAGGAGATTCAGAACTTCCGTAATAGCATTAGCGTAGGACAGGCAGTTGTAACAGCCGGTGGCATCTATGGCGTTGTAAAGCAGATAGAAGAGAGCGACAATACGCTGATGATTGAGGTAGCCAATGGTGTTCGCATCAAGGTCGACCGTAATTCAGTTTTCGCTCAGGCTCAGCCCAACCAGTAGGCAAACGGAGGACAGCGTTCTGTCTTAAATAGGTCTGCACTATGAGATACGGAATCGTAAAGGTTTGGGTGAGGATAAAGAATTTGCTTTTTGGCAAGAAAAGCCATGATTTTTTTGTCTTCCTCTTCTTCTTTGTGGTATCTGCCGGTTTCTGGTTATTGCAGACGCTGAACGAAACATTCGAGACGGAAATCTCTATTCCATTGGAGTTGAAAAATGTTCCAGAGAATGTTCATATCACAACGGGACTGCCTTCTCAGGTGAATGTCACCGTTAAGGAAAGGGGAACAACGTTGTTGCACTTCTTTCGCTACTCCGTTCAGAAAGCCATAGAGGTGGACTTCGATAAATATGATGCAGGTCTTACCAATGCCCGTGTGCAGGTTCCTACAGCTGAGGTCCAGCGAATGATTCAAAAACAACTTGGCGTAACAAGCCATATAATCTCCATGCGTCCTGATACCTTGGAGTACTATTACAACAGAGGGGTGGCTCGCCGCCTTCCTGTTATGTTATGCGGTAGTGTCAGTGCTTCGCCTCAGAACTACATTCAGGACATAAGCCTTTCGGAGGATAGCGTCTTGGTGTATGCCCCTAATGCTGTGCTTGATACCATGCAGTATGCTTATACGCAGGTTGTTAACCTGTCTATGATGAAGGAAAACACAGTTCATAACGTTGCATTCCGCAAAATGAAGGGTGTCGAGTATGAACCGAATGTCGTGCGAATGACGGCTCATGTGGGCTATTATGCAGAAAAGACTGTCGAGGTTCCCATAATAGGACTGAATTTCCCTGGCGACAAAGAGCTGCGAACTTTCCCTTCAAAGGCTAAGGTCACATTTCGTGTAGAGTCTGGACGTTATCAGAGTATCAATACCGAGAACTTTGTATTGGCCATTACCTATGAGGAGTTGTTGCAAAATCCTACCGACAAATATCGGTTGCATTTGAAATCGCTTCCAGAAGGAGTTACCAATGCCCGTATCTCTCCTCGGGATGTTGACTATCTGATAGAACTTTCAGAAATGGACGGGGGAGGCCAATAGGCTTTAAAGTGAGGTTGCTATGATAAAACTTGGCATCACAGGTGGAATAGGAAGTGGGAAGAGCTATATCTCTTCTCTCCTACGCGAGCATCTTAATGTGCCAGTCTATGATTGTGATGCTGAAGCAAAGCGCCTGATAGGCGAAGATGGCAGCATACAAAAGCGCCTAAAAGAGCTGGTTGGAGCGCATGTATATAAGGATGGTAAGTTACAGAAGGCTGTTTTAGCTGATTACCTTTTTGCCGACCAATGTCATGCCCAGAATGTTAATGCTATTGTCCATCCTGCTGTGAAAGAGGATTTCTGCAAATGGGCTGTACAGCAGAATACTAATGTGGTAGCTATCGAAAGTGCCATATTATACGAGAGTGGCTTTGATACGCTGGTCGATAAAGTTCTTTTCGTGGATGCACCTAAAGAGCTACGCATACAACGGGTGATGCAGAGAGACGGTAGTACTCGACAGCAGGTTGAGGCCCGCATAGGTATGCAAAGGGCTGACGAACAACGTCAGAAGGCAGATTATGTGATAGAGAATAAAGACCGCCAGCAGGAATCCTTACTGACATCCTTGCAGGCAATATTTAAGAATATTACTTTAATTTGATATAATTAAACAAGAAGAAATTATGTTAGAAACAGTTTTGGCAATATCCGGCAAGCCCGGTTTGTATAAGTTGGTATCACGTGGTAATAACAGTCTTATTGTTGAGACATTGGATGCTCAGAAGAAGCGTATGCCCATATTTGGTGCCGACAAGGTAATCTCATTGGCAGACATTGCTATGTACACCGACGAGGAAGAAGTTCCTCTGCGTCGTGTATTCAAGAATATTCTGGAGAAGGAAGGCGGTAAGAAGACCAGCCTCGATTACAAGAAGGCAAGCAAGGATGAGTTAGCTGCATTTATGGCAGAGGCACTTCCCAACTACGACCGTGACCGTGTTTATCCTGCAGATATGAAGAAGTTGGCCCAGTGGTACAATATTCTTGTTGAAAACGGTGTTACCGATTTCGATGATCCTGCACAGAAATCTGCAGAATAATCCATTCTTAGGAATCTAAAGTATAAAAAGGAAAAATTATGGGGAATGCTTCTGTTTTAGAACAGGAGCATTCCTGTTAAACCACATAGCAGAATAATAGCTATGGGGTTTGTTTTATATATACGGTGAGCTATCAGGGCAAAACTGAAGAGTCCTACGCTTATCCAGAATTGCCAAGGTGTCTCTGAGATATTGCCAAAGTTCTCCCCGTTCATAAGCAATAGGGCTGCAGCAGCCAGTAAGCCTACAACAGCAGGGCGCAGTCCTTGGAAGGTGCTCTCTACAGCACTATGTGTCTTGTACTTCATCAGGAATTTGCTGATGATAAGCATGAGCACAAAACTGGGGAAGACGACGGCAAAGGTGGCTATGAAACTTCCCAGTACACCCCAAGAAGGATCGTACCCAGCATTTACCAAAGCTGTATATCCAACGTATGTGGCACTATTGATGCCAATGGGGCCAGGCGTACTTTGGCTAATGGCAACAATATCTGTAAACTGTCCCATCGTCATCCAATGCTGGTGTGTAACCACCTCGGTTTGAATCATGGATATCATGGCATATCCTCCCCCGAACCCAAAAAGTCCAATGAGAAAAAACGTCCAGAATAATCTTAATAACAATATTACCATGATAATTTTAGCTCTTGTTTACCGTTTACTGTTTACTGTTTACTGTTTACCGTTTACAATAATGTTCAATGTTCAATGTTCAATGACCCCTAATCCCTCAAATACTGCCCGTAGGCATAGCCACCCAAGCCAGCTATTAATATAATGTATATAGGGCTGACGCCTAATAGCCAGATGGCAAAGGCTGAAAGGAAGGGGATCCAGATGTTGTAGCGGTTGATATGCGAACTCTTGGCCATGCGGAATACTGGCGAGGCAATGAGTGCAACAACAGCGGGGCGTAAACCCTTGAAGAATTTCTCTACCCATGGGTTGTCCCTAAACTGCATGAAGGCAAGGGCTATGAGCAGAATGATTATGAAAGAGGGTAGGCAAGCGCCCAAGGTGCTTAGGAAGGCTCCCCATACGCCTTTTTGCTTGTAGCCGATGAAGATGCTGATGTTAACGGCAAAGACGCCTGGGCAACTTTGGGCAACAGCTATCAGGTCGACCAACTCATCGTGGTCGACCCAATGCTTTTCATCAACAACTTTCTGCTCTATCAGCGGTATCATTGCATAGCCGCCACCGAAGGTGAAAAGTCCTATCTGAAAGAATGTTTTGAATAATTCAAAATTCATAATTCACAATTCTTAATTGTGTCATTCCATTTCCTTTCCTCTTGGTTGCTTATGCCTTTTTTATTATGAATTATGAATTGATAATTATGAATTCTTCTCAATCCACTTCTTAGCGTTTACAAATGCTTCAATCCAAGGTGTCACCTGATCCTGTGCTTTGCGGTCAGCGGGATAGTAACCACACTGCCAGGGGAAGAAGGCACGCTCCAGGTGAGGCATCATAGCCAAGTGACGACCATCGGCACTGCAGATACCAGCAGTGGTGAAGTCGCTACCGTTGGGGTTAGCAGGATAACCGTCGTAGCTGTACTTCAGAACGATGTTGTAATCCTCCTCCTTGCCAGGCAGAGAGAACTTACCTTCGCCGTGAGCCACCCAGATGCCGAGTTTGCTGCCGCTGAGGCTTTCCATCAGCACACTCTTGTTGGGCTGTACAGTCAGGCCCAAGAAGTTAGACTCGAACTTGTGGCTGTCGTTATGCAGCATACGAGGTTTCTCGTCATTTTTCTCTTTTCTCTTTTCATTTTTAATTAACCCCAGTTCCACCATCAACTGGCAACCGTTGCAGACACCCAGTGACAGGGTATCCTTGCGGGCGTAGAAGCGGTCGAGGGCCTCCTTTGCCTTGGGGTTGTAAAGGAAGGCACCAGCCCATCCCTTAGCGCTACCCAATACGTCGCTGTTAGAGAAGCCGCCACAGAAGACGATGAAGTTGATGTCGTCCAGTGTCTCACGACCAGTTATAAGGTCGGTCATCATAACATCCTTCACATCGAAGCCTGCCAGATACAGCATGTAAGCCATCTCGCGTTCGCCATTTGTACCCTTCTCACGGATGATGGCAGCACGCAGGCCGCTCTTCTCACGACGGTCGGGGTTCAGACCGAACTGGCTCAGTTTGCCTGTAAAGTTGGGAAGGATATTCCACTCGAGAGGCTGCTGCTTGTAGTTTTGGTAGCGCTCAGCTGCCTTGCCGTGGAAGCTCTGCTTCTGATCCAGCAGGAAGCTGCTCTTGTACCAAACATCACGCAGCGCGTCAATGTCGAAGTTGTATGTCTGTCCGTTCTTCTCAATGGCAAGGGTGCGACCCTTTGCAGGCTCACCTATATTAACGTAGCCAACGCCTTCATCCTCCAGGAACTTCTTCACCTCGCTACGCTTGTCGTTGGCAACCTGAATAATAACGCCAGGGTTCTCTGCGAAGAGAATCTTTGTCAGGTCGTCGGTCTTTATCTTGTCTAAGTTGATGTTCAAACCACCCTTTGTATTGGCGAAGGTCATCTCCAGCAGGGTAGTGATAAGACCACCGGCGCTGATATCGTGACCAGCCAGGATGAGGCCCTTCTGAATCAGGGCCTGGATGGCATTGAAGCAATCGCGGAAATATTCGCTGTTCTTAACGGTAGGAACATCGCTGCCCACCTTGTTGTTAACCTGTGCAAAGGCTGAACCACCCAAACGAAGCTCGTCGAATGAGAAGTCAATGTGGTACAGCGTAGAGGGTACGTTCTGAACCACGGGTGAAACCACCTTTTTGATGTCGCTTACCTGACCACCGCTGGTTACGATGACGGTACCCGGAGAGATGATCTTCTCACCATTGGGATACTTCTGAGTCATACTCAGCGAGTCCTTACCTGTGGGCACGTTAATCTGCAGCTCGCAGCAGAAGTCAGAGAGTGCCTTAACGGCAGTATAGAGGCGGGCATCCTCACCCTCCTGAGCACGGCAGGGCCACATCCAGTTAGCACTGAGGCTTACGCTGTCCAAGCCTTCCTCCAAGGGAGCCCAAACAATATTAGTCAGAGACTCGGCAACAGAGAGTACAGAACCAGCAGCGGGGTTTGCCAAAGCAGCCTGAGGTGCATGGCCCAATGCTGTAGCGATACCCTTCTCGCCACGATAGTCGAGGGCAACAACACCACAGTCGCTGAGAGGCAACTGCAACTCACCCTGACACTGCTGGCGTGCAACCTTACCTGTTACGGAGCGGTCCACCTTGTTGGTCAACCAGTCCTTGCAGGCAACAGCCTCCAGCTGAAGGACTTTCTCTAATTGATTTTGAATTTCTAATTTTGAATTTTGAATTGAAGACACATTCTCATACTTGCGTTCAACGGTCTTGTCGCGCATGATGGTCTTGGGAGAGTGACCGAACATCTGACTTACCTCCAGGTCGAAGGGACGAACACCGTCACCCTGCTCGAAGCTGAAGTGTGCATCGCCAGTTGTCTCACCAACGACATACAACGGAGCGCGCTCGCGCTCAGCAATCTTACGTACATGGTCGATGTGCTTCTCATCGATAAGCAGACCCATACGCTCCTGACTCTCGTTGGCAATGATTTCCTTTGCCGACAGGGTGGGGTCACCGATAGGCAACTTGGTCATATCTATATGACCACCGCATTCCTCAACCAGCTCAGACAGACAGTTTACATGTCCTGCACTTCCGTGGTCGTGGATGCTGACAACGGGGTTCACCTCCTCTTCGCACAGAGCACGAATCAAGTTGTTGGCACGCTTCTGCATCTCAGGGTTGGCACGCTGAACAGCATTCAACTCGATGCCGCTGCTGTAACGACCTGTCTCTACCGATGATACAGAGCCGCCACCCAGACCGATGCGGTAGTTATCACCACCTACAACAACCACCTTGTTACCCTTCTGAGGAGTACCCTTCAGGCAGTCGCGCTTGGTGCCATAACCAACACCACCAGCCAACATGATAACCTTGTCGTATGCATATTTTTCGCCCTTCTCCTGATGCTCGAAGGTCAGCACAGAACCACAGATCAGTGGCTGGCCGAACTTGTTTCCGAAGTCGCTGGCACCATTAGAGGCCTTGATAAGAATCTGCTCGGGTGTCTGATACAACCATTCGCGAACGGGCAGAATTTTCTCCCACTCACGCTCCTCCTGAGTGCGGGGGTAACTGGTCATGTAAACGGCAGTACCAGCGATAGGCCATGAACCTACACCACCACCCATACGGTCGCGAATCTCACCACCAGTACCTGTTGAGGCACCATTGAAGGGCTCTACCGTTGTGGGGAAGTTGTGTGTCTCAGCCTTGATGCTGATAACACTCTCTATGTCGCGAATCACAAAGTAGTCGCTTGTGCTGTGGTCCTGTGGAGCAAACTGCTCTACGATGGGACCCTGTGCAAATGCTACATTATCTTTATATGCAGAGATAATCTTGTGGGGATTCTCCTGCGTAGTCTTCTTAATCATCTTGAAGAGGCTGCTCTCCTTCTCTTCGCCGTCAATGATGAACGTACCGCCAAAGATTTTGTGACGGCAGTGCTCACTGTTGATCTGGGCGAAGCCGAACACCTCACTGTCCGTAAGCTTGCGGCCCAACTGCTTTTCTACGTCGTGCAGATATTCTATCTCCTCTGGTGAGAGTGCCAAGCCTTCCTGCTCGTTGTACTCCTCCAGGTTCTCTATGCTCTGGATGGGAGCTGGCTTCATGTTGATGGTGAAAATGTCCTGGTCCAACCCCTTGTACATACGCTGCAGCATAGGGTCGTATTCAGCCTTCTCGTCAGCCACGGGGAAATACTCCTCAATACGACTGATGCCCTTGATAGCCATGTTCTGGGTAATCTCTACGGCATTGGTACTCCAGGGAGTAATCATTTCACGACGGGGACCGATGAAGAAACCGCTCAGGGTTTCGCCTTCAAGTACGGTAGCTCCGCCATAGAGCCAACAAAGTTTTTCTATATCTTCGCTTGAAAATTTGTGGTCACAGGCAGTTGCGATGATGCTCTCCTGTGGCGTCTTAAAGAATGTAATTGCCATGTCTTAAGATAGGTTTTGTAATTTGGGTGCAAAGATAGTGCAAAATTTCGATTAAGCGAAGAAAGAACAAGATTTTTGTGAAGGGGAAAAAAGAAAGATGTGCAGGATTTGTTCCCGCACATCTTTCTTTTGTGTTATTTAAGGGTGAAAATCTTAGTCTTCCCAACCCAGGGCGCTGGCACCAAGAACGGCAGCGTTAGCGTTCATCAGCCCAGAAACCAAGAACTTAGCCTTGTCCTTAAAGATCTTTAGAACGGCGTTGTCATAAGCTTCCTTGATGGGCTTCATAATCAAATCGCCAGCCTTGCACAGGCCACCGAAGAAGATGAATGCCTCAGGTGAAGAGAATGCGGCGAAATCGGCACAAGCCTCACCCAGCATCTTACCTGTGAACTGGAATATCTCGTTAGCAACCTCATCGCCCTTGCTGGCAGCGATACTTACATCCAGGGACTCAATCTCCTCGATGGGCTTTTCGCGCAGCAGAGAAGGACGGTCGGTAGTGCTTAGAATCTCACGAGCGGTACGTGCTACACCTGTTGCTGAGCAGTATGCCTCCAGACAACCCTTACGACCGCAGCCGCAGGGACGGCCGGTAGCTGTGCGGTCCATGATTACGTGACCCAGCTCGCCTGCGAAGCCGTCGCTTCCGTAAACCAGCTGTCCATTGATTACAATACCGCTGCCAACGCCTGTGCCCAGGGTGATAACGATAAAGTTCTTCATCCCTCGTGCGGCACCGTATGCCATCTCGCCCATAGCGGCAGCATTGGCATCGTTGGTCAGCTTAACAGGGATGCCGGTCTTAGACTTGAACATCTCAGCCAGGGGAACAATACCGTCGTGAGCCCAAGGAAGATTGGGAGCAAACTCGATTGTTCCATTGTAGTAGTTGCCATTGGGGGCACCAATACCTATACCTTGAACCTGATCGGCACCGCCAATCTGGGCAAGCAGAGGCTTCAGGCATTCTACGCCAGCCTCAACAAATTCTTCGGCAGTCTTATACTGCTGGGTCTTGATAGAGTTCTCTCCTACGACCTCACCGCGGGCATTAACTACTCCGAAAACAGTGTTTGTACCACCCAGGTCGACACCAATAACATAAGGTTTTACTTTGTCCATAAAGTTTTATTAATAATGTTAGCGTTAGTTTATTTTGTTCGGGCAAAGGTATACATTTCTGTCGAGAAACACAATTTTTACGCTTAAAATCTATGAAAAGTCAATAAAATGTACGAAATTTGCGGCGTTATATGAATTTCGTACATTCTGTAGATGTTATAGACCTGATACTAAAGGGCCTTACAATAGGAATCATCGCTAGTGCTCCTATGGGTCCGATAGGTATTCTGGTGGTTCAGCGTACCCTGAAGAAAGGGCGTTGGTATGGGTTCGCAACGGGAGTTGGGGCCGCAATGAGTGATATGTTGTATGCTGTCATCACGGGCTTAGGTATGAGCTTGGTGCTGGATTTCATAGAGAAGCCTTCTACTATGCTGTATCTGCGTCTGATGGGCAGTGTAATGTTATTTTTCTTTGGATTGTGGATGTTTAACACCAAGCCGCCCGAGCCTCATGCGCCAAGCGGTAAACTGGGATCTTTCACCCACAATGGTATAACGGGTTTCCTGCTCACACTGAGCAACCCTCTGATAGTGTTCTTGTTTGTGGCTCTTTTTGCCCGACTGAACTTTGTGGTGCCTAACCACCTGTGGGAACAGACGTTGGGATATGCTGCCATATTCTGCGGAGCCCTGCTTTGGTGGGCTTGCCTGACGGGTGCCCTGAAGACTATGAAGGCTCGTCTGCAGATGGAGACCATAGTTACCTTCAACCGTCTCTTGGGTGCTTTGGTGATGGGCGTCTCTGGAATACTGTTTATTTTGACGATGATAGGCAAGTTATGATAGTAGCTCAGAAACTCAGAAAGCAGAACATCTCTGCATACATTATTTATATGTTCCAGGTAGAGGATATCATCCGTGCCTATGGACTTGACGTGGATCGTATCTGCAAGGAATACTTGCCCCGTTTCCAGTACACAGAGGAACAGATTGCCGACCAGCGTGAATGGTATGCCGGCCTTATCCGTATGATGAAGGAAGAGGGTGTGCAGGAGAGCGGACACGTACAGGTGGTCAAGAATACTCTGATGCTGATGGCAGAACGTCATCAGGAATTGCTGGCTGACCCTAAGCAACCCTTCTACAGTGCTGCCTATTACAAGGCACTCCCATATATCGTGGAGCTGAGAAGCAAGGGTATGGGCAAGGAAAAGAACGAGATAGAGAATTGTGTGGATGCTCTGTATGGTGCTACCGTCCTGAAAATGCAAGGACGTGAGCTTACAGATCAGACCAAGCAGGCGCTGCAGCCCATCACACATCTGTTGGAGATGCTGAGCAAACTCTATAAGAGTGAAGAATGAAGAGTGAAGAATTTGCTACCGCGGTTCTTCGAAATTATGGAAACAATGTTCAATGTTCAATGAACAAAATTTCAATTAGATAAATGAACGCAGAAATAGAAAGAAGAAGAACGTTTGCCATTATCTCGCACCCTGATGCGGGTAAGACAACACTTACGGAGAAGCTGTTGCTCTTCGGAGGTCAGATTCAGGTGGCAGGCGCTGTAAAAAGCAATAAGATTAAGAAAACGGCTACCAGCGACTGGATGGAGATAGAGAAACAGCGTGGTATCTCTGTAACCACCTCTGTAATGGAGTTCGACTACGAGGGCTATAAGGTGAATATCCTGGATACCCCAGGTCACCAGGACTTCGCAGAAGATACCTTCCGTACGCTGACAGCTGTGGATAGTGCCATCATCGTGGTTGATGGTGCCAAGGGTGTTGAGGCCCAGACACGTAAACTGATGACAGTCTGCCGTATGCGTAAGACTCCTGTTATCATCTTTGTGAACAAGATGGACCGTGAGGGTAAGGATCCTTTCGACTTGCTGGACGAACTGGAGGAGGAACTGAAGATTAAAGTTCGCCCCCTGAGTTGGCCCATCAATCAGGGTATGCGCTTCAAAGGTGTTTATAATATCTACGAGCAAAACCTGAACCTTTTCACGCCTAACAAACAAAAGGTAACAGAGAAGTTCAGCGTGGAACTCGATTCCGATGAACTCGACAATGCCGTTGGCGCAGATGATGCAGCCAAATTGCGTGAGGACCTGGAAATGATAGAGGGTGTATATCCTTCTGTAGATGATGTTATAGGAACGAAGGACGATGGTTCGTCGGCATATTTGGAAGCTGATGTGGCTCCTGTATTCTTTGGCTCTGCCCTTAACAACTTTGGCGTTCAGGAACTGTTGGATTGCTTCGTAAAGATAGCTCCCTATCCACGTCCTACGAAGGCTGAGGAGCGTGAGGTGAAGCCTGAAGAGAACAAATTCACAGGCTTTATCTTCAAGATAACAGCCAACATCGACCCCAACCATCGCAGTTGTATTGCCTTCTGCAAGGTTTGCTCTGGTAAGTTTGTCCGTAACGCTCCGTATCTGCACGTTCGTAATGGTAAGACAGTGCGTTTCAGCAGCCCCACTCAGTTTATGGCTCAGCGCAAGGAGACTATCGATGAGGCTTGGCCTGGCGATATCGTGGGCTTGCCAGATAATGGTATCTTCAAGATTGGTGATACGCTGACGGAGGGCGAACAGTTGCATTTCCGCGGCTTACCTTCTTTCTCACCCGAAATGTTCA
>CAMOMP010000013.1:0-49575 GCA_946619915.1 uncultured Prevotellaceae bacterium
TAAACCAGTATTGATATTAAGAGCATAAACTGTCAACCTAAATCAGTACACCTCAGGAAAAATTGTGCAGAAGACGGCGAAAAGTCATCTTCTCTAGAAAAATATCTAAATTCTCTAGAGAATGTATGTTTTTGCGCTCAATGGCCAGCTCGTCGATAAATACCTTTCTACAGTTCGAATAAATCGTCGAGTTGTATTTCTGCCTGAATGTCTCCCCAGTATTCGTTCCGAGTTAGGCCATAGGTAGTAACCATAATGGAATGAATAGCTTTCTTTGTGCCGGTTACAGTCTGTAAAACATTTCGTTTACGGGCAAGTTCTTCTGAGTAGTCGGAAGTGATGGTGTATGAATCCTTCGAGTATTTCATTTCGCACACATCAATTATCCCATCGCTACGGTCTATAAGCAGGTCTATCTGAACTCCTGGTCTACCGATGCTCTCATCCTGCAGACAACGCCATGCATATTCATTTGTAAGGATTCCGCTGATACCAAGTTTCTTCTTAATCTGGTCAACATGCCATAGGCAAGTGCGCTCAAATGCCAAGCCGCACCAAGTATTATACTTTGGGGTGCCCAACATTGATCTCCAATAGTTTGAACCTTGACGTACTCCGTCTATGTATTCGTAATAGAATAATGTATAATGGTCTATCAACTGAAAAATATCTGATTTTGTCCGATACCCCATCATAGTGTAACTACGAATAAAGCCACACCACTCCAAATCTTTCAGAATGTCAGAGAATGCTCCGTTGTCTTCAAATCTTCCTGCCGCCAACAACTCTTGTCGAGTCATGCCCATCTTTTTCTTGGCCAATAACTCAATTACGCGAATGTATGGTTCTGGCTTTTTGAATAATGAAGCATACAGCATCTCAAATTCATCATGCAGCTCTCCGTTAGGCGAAAAAATCAGTCTGTCTATCTCGGAAGTTATGCTTGTTCCTTTCTGCAACAAGCTCCAATAATATGGAACACCGCCAAATATCATATAGGCTTCCAATATCTGCTTGCGGTTCAATACGAGACCTCTTGACTGAGCCAACTTCTCGCATAATCCCAGTGGGAAAGGACTAAGTGATATACGATGGTTCAAGCGATTGTGCAGACCTCCTTTATTCTTAATGATTTTCTTCACCATCCATGAAGTACTACTACCGCAAACCACAAAAACTATATCTTTTCGTGCAGATGCCCATCCATTCCAAAAAGATTCCAACTCTGATAAAAATCCAGAGCGTGGAGCATCCATCCATGGAAGCTCGTCAAGGAAAACAACCTTTTTGCCTTCAGGCAGGCTCATAATAAATCGTTTGAGTTCACTGAAAGCATCGCCCCAATTGGTAAGTTCCGGAGTATCTTTCTGCCCATGTTCTTTGAGTGCACGACGGAAACGTACCAATTGTTTTCTTGCAGTCAAGTTTGCGGCACCAGTAAATTGAAAATCGAATCGGTTCTCAAAGGTCTCTCTGATAAGAAAAGTCTTACCAACACGACGTCTTCCATATACGGCAACAAATTGTGAGTACTCTTCGTAGAGAGTGTTTTGTAGTATCTGTTTTTCTTTATCTCGACCTATGAGCATAACTTTATTATTATAAATGATGCCACAAAGATAGTAATATTTCGTGAGAAAGCAAGCGGGAAGTGGTAAAATTGTGATGTTTCCGCTGATTTACTAACGAAATATTCAGATTTAGGGTATCATTTTATGGACTATTTAGCTTCATTCTACGGAATGACGTGAGTTCGACGAAAAAAAGGGGATTACTACCAGACCTTCTTGCCTCACGTTAGCCTTCTTGCATCTTCATAATTCCCGTTGACGTTAAGTTTAATAATTTTCAACTTTAAACTTTCAATTATCAACTTTGCTAAAGTCTAATTCCTTTTTCGCAAGAAAAACACCCGTTTTCTTTGTGCGTATTGGAATAATCTGTATTTTTGCATTAGATATATGCCCAATAAGCAATGATGCACATTGCGGTGTGCGGAGCTTCTGGGCAGTATGCTACATAATGAAAAAGCGACACTGTACGCTTTGTTTTTGGTCATTTGAACTACCACAAACAAATACCTATCAAAGACATAAGCAGAAGTGACGCCTACGGATGTGTATATTATGCGCAGCCGGAGTGTGCCGAGGGTCTTGTACCCTCACGCACACTTTTGGTTGCATTGTATATACTTACCGAGGGTATCAAATCTGTTCATTCTATAGGTTGGGCTGTGGTAGGCCTAAATGACGGAATGGGCAACAGTTGATACCCTCGTTTTTTTTATTTGTGGTCTAAACCTGATAAATACTTTTGCCTGAACTTGGGTATTATAAGGCGCAAATTTATAATAATACTTTTATGTGTGATACAATTTTTAAAGATCAATTAAAAGTCATGAGCAATGAAGAATTATTGGCGAAAACAAAAGATGGAGCCGTTGACGTTTATGTTTTTGGGTAGGATTATCCTTTCAGTCAATTATGTATCAATGATTTGCAAGGGTTTGATTCCTCTAAATCCTTTTTGTTGACAAAAACTGGGATAAAAATAGAATTGGAAAAAGTTGATTATCTTAAAATAATTTTCTAATTATGGTATCAAGGGAGTTCATACGTTCCGTAGTAAGAGCACATCATGCTATAGCTGTTCACATGAAAGGTGACGAAAGAATCGATGGTTTGTCTAATTTGATCTATGTTATTCATGATTTGATATTAAACGAAGATGAGGAGAGACTATTAATAATGAATACGATTAACAAGATTGATACGGACGGCTTTATAAGAGTTAAAGCTGTACGTACATCTCAAGTAGATATTTCCTTGCAGGATTGTCAACCACAAGAATACATTATCAACACTCGTGATATAGTGAAATACGAAACTGTTAGCTTTTAACAAAAACCATATGAGAAAATAAACGGAGTATTGACCAAGATTATAACAAACAAACATGAAACAGAGATGTCGTTTTTTATTGTTATTGATAGGGTTTTTACCAACACTATCAACTTATTCATATGATTTTGAGGTTGATGGAATTTGCTATACAGTTACTTCGTTAGAAAATTTTGTTGTAACAGTAGATGGCTTTAAACCATCGCTATCAGGAATTGTTGAAATTCCTAGTACTGTTACATTTAATAATAGATCTTTTAAGGTTACAAGTATCACATCAGCCAAAGGTGCTACCATAGAATCGGTTAATATTCCATCTTCGGTTACCACGATATCCGGTTTTTCTGGTACAAGCATAAAGCATTTATTTATTCCTGACAATGTAATCTCAATTGGCAGTTTTGCACAGTGTAAAAACTTAAAAACCATTCGTTTGTCAAATAACATAGAAACTTTGGTAGAAAATTGTTTTAATAATTGTGTTAATTTGGAAAAAGTGGAATGGGAACCAAAAGGGTCTTGCCGTATTGAAGAAGAAGCTTTCTATAGATGTAAGTCCTTAAAAACTTTTAAAATCCCTGCAGGTTGCTCACGTACAGGCAATAGTCCCGATTGGTATCGCGAATCTCAGGTTTCATTTCGGGATTGCTTCTTGGATACATTAATAATTGGAGATCATAAAGGAACTATTTACTTTGGGTCTTATTATGATGATTTTTATAATGAGAATCGCCCAGAATTTTACCTCCAAACTTTTAACTACTTGTATTTGGGCAAAGCATATGACAAAGATTATTCTTATTACAGGCCTACACCCAATTTCTCTGCTCAACATCTTGTGATAGGAGATTCTGTGGAATCATTACCAATATGGCCAGGAGTTTATAAGACTATAGTTATCGGGAAATCAATAAAACAAATTAGGAGTTTCTTAAATAATTCGACATTAGAAATGATTAAGATAAAACAAAATACTCCTCCCGAAGCTGTTGGTTTTTCGAATTATAATTATATAAATACCATTTTATATGTACCAAAAGGTGCTAAAGCCAATTATGAGTCAGCCGATATATGGAAAAATTTTTGGAATATTGTTGAATATTCAGATGATGGGACAGAAGTTGAAACAAAAAAATGCGCAAGACCCACAATTAGTTATCAGAATGGTAAATTGATGTTTGATTGTGCTACAGAAGGAGCGACATGCCAGTCAACCATCACAGATTCTGATATATCATCATATAGTGTCAACGAAGTACAACTTGGAGTAACCTACAACATTCGCGTTTATGCGACTAAACCAGGTTATGAAAATTCAGAAGTAGCAACAGCTACGCTATGTTGGATTGAACAACTTCCTGAAATGAGGGGTATAGCGGAGGATGAAGACAATGTTACAGAAGTAAAAGCAACGCCTGTTCTGATTCAATCAGAGGATGGAACTATAAACGTCAAAGGTGCGGAAGATGGAACAAATGTCTCTGTCTATGAAGTAAACGGGAGGCTGGCAGGTTCAATGGTCAGCTATAATGGGCATGCTAATATAAGAACAAATTTGCAATCAGGTTCTACCGCTATCGTGAAGATTGCAGATAGAAGCATAAAGGTGCTAATTAAATAAAGAAAAGAAATATGATATCAAAGGAAGAGTATCTTGAGATAAAAGATTTTCTCAGACATCGTGTTATAGAGATAAATCGTTTGGATAATTTTTTTTGGTTATGTTTAACAACTTGGTTCGTAATGTGATTATTGATGAAGATGGATCTTATGTTAACTATGTAAAGTGGCCAGAAAACTCTAGAAATGAAGACGGAACGATAAAAAGATGTCGTATACCGCAATGGGTAAAGCATGCTGTATTTTACAGAGATAAAGGACGTTGTGTATCATGTAATAGGGATTTGACAGATCTTGTCAGTATCCTGAATACAAGAAACTTTGACCATATTGTCGCCCTGAAAGATTATGGAACGAATGACCCATGTAATCTTCAGCTAACATGCGAGCATTGTAATAAAAGTAAAGGAGCAAAAGATAAAGTTCCAATTTACAAATACCAAAAATGGTGGTAATGTGGAGTCTTTTTGTATGCCAAATGTATGCAACTTATTTGCAATTATTTTATAAGTTGATTTTGGCCAACAATCAACTTAAATAAAAATTTTTACAAGTTGATTACCCCTCCTCCTGAATAAACCCTATTTTGCGTCTGGGCTTCTGCTTAGGTCCTTTAGATTGAAGAGCAGCTAATGCGGTGCTGATGGCATCGAGTTGGAGGCGTGTGTCTTCGTTTATTTCGTTTTGGTCACGCAAAATATCCTCGATGTCCAGTTTCAGTTCCTCAAAGTCCTTACGCAGTTGGGTGACATCGGAAGTCGTGTTGGGTAAAGTGGCTGCCATACGGCGGAGGGCGACAAAGGCACGCATGATAGAAATATTAACATCAATAGCAATATCGCTATTGAGTATTCCTGATAACATGGCTAAACCTTGTTCTGTAAAAGCAAAAGGAAGTTTTCGTGTGCCTCCCCAACTTGAAGTTCCATTTTGGAATATCAAATCATTCTTCAGCTTAACAAACTCCTCTTTATCTAATTGAAACATGAAGTCGGGTGGGAATCTTCTCATGTTTCTCTTTACAGCTTTGTTCAAATTACCAGTTTTAACATGATACAACTCTGCTAAATCGCGATCCAGCATTACTCGTTGACCACGTATTTCATATATTTTGCTTTGGATAACTTGAATCTCGTTGAAACTTAATTGCAGTCACTTTCTGTTTTCCTGTCGGACCTTAGGAACAGGCCTGCCAGGATGGTGCCGCTGATGCTGTGCCAGGCACAGGAGATGGCGCAGGGCAGGACGGCAAGGGGCTGGGCGGCGAAGAAGTTGCCTGCCAGAACGGTGGCAAGGCCTGCGTTCTGCATACCCACCTCGATGCTGATGGTACGCTTCTTGGCCTTGTTGAAGCCTGCGGCCTTGCCTGCCATGTAGCCCAGGATATATCCCAAGGTGTTGTGGCAGAAAACAACAGCGAAGGTCCATAGGAAGAGCCAGAGGCCGCGCGCAATCAGGCTGTCATGAACCGTTGAGATAACACCGCCTACGATGCAGGCCAGGCAGATAACGCTCAGGCCGGGCATCAGGCTTTGGATGGTGGGGAAGTGCTTGCTCTTGGAATAGTTATAGTTCAGGAAACAACCTATCCCAACGGGAATGATGGTGACGATTAGGATATTCAGGAACATGCCAATGGTGTCGATGGCGATAATCTCACCGGCCAGATATTGCATCAGCAGAGGCGTCATAACGGGGGCCAGCAGGGTGGAGGCGCACGTCATGCCTACCGAGAAGGCTACATCGCCGTGACAGAGATAGGACATGATGTTGCTGCTGACGCCGCCGGGGCAGCAGCCAACGAGCAGGATTCCCAGGGCCAGGGCGGGCTCCAGATGGAATACCTTAACCAACAGGTATGCCACGCAAGGCATAATGAAGAACTGGGCGCAGGCACCAATCAGAATATCGTGGGGGCGACGGGCAAGGATACGGAAATCATCCGTTGTAAGGGTAAGACCCATCGTGAGCATGATTATACCCAGGATAACGGTCTGTGTGGTTCCTCTCACCCATAGGAAGAGTTCGGGCAGGAAGAAGGTCAGTACTGCGATGGCGATGATGAACAAGGAGGCGTTGCCGGCAAGCCAGCGGCTTAAACGAATCATATTTTGCATGGTTTTTGAATTATTTTGGTGCAAAGATACATGATTTTTCTCTTATATCACTATCTTTGCGTGGTCAAAAAACACTAATACAATGCAAACTGAACATACACACAAGAGATTGGAATCGTTGGATGCCCTTAGAGGATTCGACATGTTTTTTATTACTGGCGGTGCTACGTTGCTTGTTGCAATTGCGGCTTTGTTCCCCGATTCGGCAGCATGGCAGGCCATTGCCGAGCAGATGGAGCATGTACCCTGGGACGGATTGGTGCATCACGATACGATCTTCCCGCTTTTCCTCTTCATTGCAGGTATATCCTTCCCCTTCTCGTTGCAGAAACAGCAGGAGAAAGGCAAGTCTATGACCAGCATTTATCTGAAGATTCTGCGTCGTGGTCTCCTGCTGGTGCTCTTAGGCATGATTTACGGCGGGTTGCTGAATTTCCAGTTCGAGACACAACGGTGGCCTAGTGTGTTGGGGCGAATCGGCTTGGCGTGGATGTTCGCTGCCTTTATCTTTACGGCAACGGGTAGGAAACTGTGGCCGAAGGCAGCGGTAATACCTGTTATCCTGATAGGCTACTGGCTGGTTTCCGCCTTTGTGCATGCGCCAGGCGTAGATCCGTCCATCGACCCGCTGACGCGCGAGGGCAACATTGCCTGCTACATCGACCGCACGCTGTTAGGTCCCCATTGCTACAAGGCTGATTATGACCCCGAGGGACTTCTCTCCACCATTCCTGCTATTTGTACAGCTATGTTGGGTATGCTTACAGGTGTGTTTGTGCAGCGCAGTAAGCCAACCGGTAAGACGGCTCTTGTGCTCTTCGGCGCCGGTGTGGCTTGTGCCATTCTGGGTGCTGTCTGGAATACCTTCTATCCCATCAACAAGGCGCTGTGGAGCAGTTCCTTTGTACTGGCTGTGGCAGGTTACTCGCTGATTATGTTTGCCCTCTTCTATTATATAATAGATGTATGCGGTTGGAGGAAGTGGGACCTTTACTTCAAGGTAATTGGTATGAACTCCATCCTGATCTATATGGCGCCCAAGTTCATTGACTTCTCCAAACTGAACCATCGCCTCTTCGACGGTGTCTTCAGTCTTATCCCCGAGCAGTACTATGCTGTTGCCGAGACGCTCGGCTACATGCTGGTACTCTGGCTCTTCATGTACTTTATGTATAGGCAGAAAGTGTTTTTGAAGGTGTGACCCCCTCCCGACCTCCCCGAGGGGAGGGGAGATGAAAATTAAAAGATAAAAGATAAAAGATAAAAGTTGCGCTAACCGCTAACCGTTATGTACAATATCATCAAGAAATTACTCTCCCCCTCGGGGGAGCTGGTGGGGGGTCTTCTCTTCTCCCTCTCTGCTTTCTCTCAATCTCCCATTGGTCCTTTGCCTTTGCCCAAGCAGGTGGAGTGGCAGAAGATGGAGACGTACGCCTTTGTGCATTATGGCCTGAACACCTTTACCGACAAAGAGTGGGGGTATGGTGACGCTGACCCCAAGACGTTCAACCCCAGCCGGATGGATGTGGAGCAATGGGTGAGAACCTTCAGGCAGGCCGGCATGAAGGGTGTGATCATTGTGGCCAAGCATCATGACGGGTTTGCCATGTGGCCCAGTCAGCTTACCGAATATAATATTACCAAGTCTGCCTACAATGGTCCCAAGAACAAGGATGGTAAGGTGGATGTGCTGGCTGAGTTGCGCAAGGCTTGCGACAAGTACGGCCTGAAGATGGGCATCTACCTGTCACCCTGGGACAGGAATCATGCCGAGTACGGTAGGCAGGCTTATGTGGATTACTACCACCAGCAGCTTACGGATCTGGTAACGAACTACGGACCGCTCTTCGAGGTATGGCTGGATGGTGCCAATGGCGGTGATGGCTATTACGGAGGAGCCCGCGAGACACGTACGATTGACCATCGCAACTATTACGACTATCCCAGGATACATTCTATTATAGAAGAGCATCAGCCACAGGCCGTCATCTTCAGCGACGGAGGTCCCGGTTGCCGATGGGTGGGCAACGAAAGGGGAGAGGCAGGCACCACCAACTGGGCTTTTATACGTAAGAACGACGTCTATCCGGGGTACGATAAGTTTCAGGAGCTGGGAAGCGGACATATTAACGGTGATGCCTGGGTAGCTGCGGAATGCGATGTCTCTATCCGTCCCGGATGGTTTTATCATCCCGATGAGGACGCGAAGGTAAAGACACCGGAGCAGTTGGCCGACCTTTATTATAAATCGGTAGGTCGTAACGCAACGTTCCTGTTGAACTTCCCCGTTGACCGCGAGGGCAGGGTGAATGCCATAGACAGTGCCAATGCCGTGCGCTTCCGCCAGATGATTGAGGAAGATATGAAGACCGACCTCCTGCGGAAGGCAAAGGTTACGGCGAGCAGCGAGAGGGGCAGGAAGTTCTCTGCTAAGAAGTTGAATGACGGCAAATGGGACACGTATTGGGCAACGCCTGACGGCGAGAACACCGGCGCTGTGACTTTCTCTTTCGGCAAACCCACCAAGGTGAACCGCCTCTTGTTGCAAGAATACATCCCATTGGGTCAGAGGGTGAAAGCTTTTACCGTAGAGGCGCTTGTGGGTGATAAATGGCAAATGGTGGAGGCAGGCGAACCCACAACCACCATTGGCTATAAACGTATTCTGCGTTTCCCGACCATAGAGGCATCGGCTGTCAGAATCTCGGTAACGGATGCCCGCGGCCCTCTCTGTATCAATAACATCGGGGCTTATTTCGCCAACCGGTAACAGCCTCCGCTAAGCAGGCGTACAATACCTTTCATCTCCAGGTTGAAGAGCAGGCTGGTAAGTCGGCTTATAGGGATAGCTGTATCTATGGCAAGGATATTTATCTGTTTGCTGTCTGCCCCTGTTAATGCCTTTACGATGCGCTGCTCCTCCTCCGTTAGGTCGGGGAAGAGCTCCTGCTGAAGTCCTTGGCTCAGTTGCTGACGTATCTGTACTTCTTTTTCCCATCCCATCGCCTGGACAAAATCCTCGGCACAAGTGATGAGTCCTGCATGATTGCCCTTTATCAGCATGTTACAACCTTCCGAGTAGGTGTCGCCAATCCTGCCAGGGAATGCAAATACATCGCGTCCATAGCCTTCGGTTATCTCGGCTGTAATGAGTGAACCGCCCTTCTTGGCACTCTCAACTACAATGGTGGCATCTGCCATACCTGCCACAATACGGTTGCGTTGTACAAAATTCTTTTTATCGGCATTGCTTCGTGAAGGAAATTCGGTAAGCAATCCGCCGTGCAGAACCATCTGGACGGCTGTATCACGATGCATACGAGGATATATCTGGTCCAGTCCGTGAGCCAACACGCCAACGGTATCCATTCCCTGCTCCAACGCAGCTCTGTGACATTGGATATCCACTCCATAGGCCAATCCACTAACTATCAGCACATCGGGGCAAAGCTTCTTCAGTTCCTTTACGAACGTATGGCAGAGATCTTTTCCGTACGGAGTAATCTGTCGTGTTCCCACCATGCTGATGATGCGCCGGGTATTCAGGGAAGTGTTTCCTCTGTAGTAAAGTAGAATGGGTGCGTCGGGGCATTCGCGCAGGCGGGCAGGATACTCCTCGTCATAGAATCCCAAACACTGGATATGGCCTGCCTTGGCAAAGGCTAACTCTTCTTCGGCTCTTTTCAGGTGTATATCCATCATTGCCAATGCCTCTAAAGTAGAGGGGTTGGCATGGGGGATGATTTCCTTAAGATGCTGGCGTTGCTCAAAGATCTCTGTTGCAGAGCCCATCTTCTCTAACAGCATCTTGCGGTTGAGAAGATTCAGGCGCGGAACAAACGACAGAGCAATGGAGTAAAGTGTTTCCTGTTCTGTCATGCTTTCTCCAGATAAGGTTCCAGCAAGGTTTCCAGTTCAGGACACTCGCCCAACTGTCCGTTCACCACGCAAACGGTATCTATCTGGCTGCGCAGCACCATTGTCTCGTCAGGCAGGCGGAAGATATCCTGATAGAAGACAAAGCGGACACCTTCTTTCTTGATTCGCATGCGGCAAACAAACTCGTCGCCGCTTTTCAGAGGAACCTTGAAGGCCATCTTCAGGCGAGCCACAACAGCATCTATGCCACGGTTGTGCATATCGGCAAAGCTGATGCCAGCCTGCAGCAGAAACTCATGACGGGTATGCTCGGTGTAATGTTGGTAGTTGGCATTGTTAACAATACCCTGAAGGTCGCACTCATAGTCACGCACCTTCATTTTCAGTTCATATACGTATTTCATTATAATTCAAAATTTGCGCTAATCCCTATTCTCTAAACTCTAAACTCTAAACTGTCTTCAAGAATTCATATGCGAAGCGACAGCGCAGACAATCCTTGCGGTCGCAGTATTCACGTTTCAGTTGTATCAGTGCCTGGCTGTCGGCAGCAGTCTCCACGCTCAGCCCGCAGGCTTTCCATTGGCGCAGGATATGGTTGTCCTCGGCAGGCAGTTCCTCAAGTAAGGCCGTAGCTTTCTGGATAAGTTTCTCTTCGCTCCTGTGGATGCCATAGGCATATAGCAGAGGAACTATAGTGTTAACGATGATTAGTTTGCGGCTGTTTGCCGATGTTCCGCCAACGGCCAGCACTCTATGCATCTCCTTTATGTCTTTGGCTTCTATCAGGGACGACATCTGCGCCTTGCCGCTGTGGTAAAGTTCAGCTATCTGCAGGATACGGATGTGCGGAAAGTTCTTAGGGCGGGTGCGGAGGAATTTCCAGTCGCTGGCTTTCATGGGCTCAGGCAATTGGAACTTGTGGGAAAGGAAGGCAAACTCGCGCTTCCATTTCTCGCCCATCTCGCTGCCTTTCACTTGTGCGGCATCGTCTATCAGACCTGCCATTCCCAGAAAGATTGCCTCCACCTGGAACAGGTTATCTCGATGCTTGCCCACACTCTTTAGGGGAATCATCATAGCCCAACGCTCGAAGGTGTCGCCGTTCAGACCGAAGCCGAAGTTACGACATAATGTAACAAAGGTAGCCTGCTCCCAATCGCCATTCAGCAGGTTTACCCGATCTTGCACCTTTTGGGCCCTTTGCCTCATGCGTTCGGCCAGCAAGGCATCCATCCACATGTGAGCCTTCATGGTCGGGATGGAAGGAATGATGCGATGGCAACGTGGATAGTCATCCGTCTGGCAAAGTTTCTGGTAGTTCAGGTAAAGATGGGCAGGGATGTCCAACTGCAGTTGTGGCGGATGGTTGCCTTCCTCGGTTGTAACATCACAATCGATGTTTTGAGCAATATGTAGGATGGTATTATTGTAAGCGGGATCTATATCATGCCCGTGTTTGAACCAATCAGACGATTTCAGGTGCAGTTCCACGTTACCTGCCCACAGCGTACCGTCGATTTTGATTTTGGCATTAAAAAAATCAGGCCCTTGGTCGGTGTTATGTGTACCAGGGTCTATGATTTCTATTTCTCGCCCGTCTGCCGTAAGCAGCGCTTTCAGGGGAAGAATCTTATGTTTCCACACGTAATGGAGCAGTTTTTCCATACGTTACAATCCGCATTAACTTAAATTTATATACAAAAGTAGTGAATTTCGGCTTAAAAGCATTACTTTTGCACGTGAAATATATAATATGGTATGAAAATTGCATTGATAGGATACGGCAAGATGGGCCGTATGATAGAGGAGATTGCCCTCTCCAGAGGTCATGAGATAGTTAGCATTATAGACATTGACAACCAGCAGGAGTTCGAATCAGAGGCTTTTGCCAGTGCCGATGTGGCCATAGAGTTCACAACCCCATGGACTGCATACGACAATTACTTGAAAGCCTGGAAGGCTGGTGTTAAGGTGGTAAGTGGATCAACCGGTTGGATGAAGGATCATGAGGCTGAGGTGCGTAAGGCTTGTACTACAGAAGGCAAGACCCTCTTCTGGGCCAGCAACTTCAGCGTTGGTGTGGCCATCTTCGGTGCTGTCAACAAGTATCTGGCTAAGATTATGAACCAGTTCGACCAGTATGACGTGAATATGGTAGAGACCCATCATGTACACAAACTGGATGCTCCCTCTGGTACAGCCATCACATTGGCAGAGCAGATAGTGGAGAACCTGGACCGCAAGGAGCGTTGGGGCTTGCACGAGACAAAGCCAGAGGTGTTGCGCATAGATGATATCCGCCAGAAGGAAGTTCCTGGTATTCATACCATCACTTACGATTCTCCTGAGGATATGATAACCATCACTCATGATGCACACAACCGTCGCGGCTTTGCTATGGGTGCTGTTCTGGCTGCTGAATATACGGCCAATCACGAAGGTTTGTTAACAATGTCAGACTTATTCCAGTTCTAAAAAAGCCTCCCCCTTCCCCTCCCAAGGAGGGGGGAAAGAAAAACAATATACTATGACAAAGAAGAATAAGAAGAAGGCCACATGGGCCGATTGGGCTCGCGCCATCATATACAGTGGTTTATACATAGCTTTCCTTTATTGGGTTGATGCCTGGTGGGGACTGATAGTACTACCCTTTATCTTTGATGCTTATATCACCCGCTTTATCCCTTGGACATGGTGGAAGGATGCCGAGAATCCTGTTGTCCGTACCGTAATGGGTTGGGTGGATGCTATTGTATTTGCTTTGGTGGCTGTCTATTTCGTAAACGTATATTTCTTCCAGAATTACGTTATCCCCTCCAGCTCGTTGGAGAAGAGCCTTTTGGTGGGTGATTACCTGCTGGTTTCCAAGCTCAGCTATGGACCCCGTGTACCACAGACCCCCTTGCACATGCCTCTTTGTCAGCATACCCTGCCTTTTGGCTTGGGCAAGAGTTATATTGAGTGGCCACAATGGGAATACAAGCGTGTAAGTCCCAAGCCCATTAAACTGAACGACATTGTGGTCTTCAACTATCCTGCAGGTGATACTATCCTGACGAATCCTGCTTTTCAGACGGAATATTATACAAGATGTTACCTCCATGGTTTGGAGTATAGACAGGCGCAAGTGGAAACCCCGCTTCCCATTATGGATAGTCTTACGACGATGCAGCAGCGACAGTTCTTCCAGGAGGTGTATAACTTAGGTAAGGAAGTTGTAAAGGCTAACTCCAATGTTTTTGGTGAGATTGCTACACGTCCTGTTGACCGCAGGGAGAACTACGTAAAACGTTGTGTGGGTCTTCCCGGTCAGACTTTGCAGATTAAGGATAAGGTGATTTATCTGGATGGAAAGGTCAATCCTGATGCAGAGAATGTACAGTATATGTATAATATCGACTTAAAGACCAGTTATCTGCCAGAAGATATCTGTTATGAATTGGGACTGAGTATGGACGATGTGCAGAGGATGTATCAGGAAGGAACCATTCCCCTGACCAAAGCCGCAAAAGCAGCTCTGGAGAAACAGACAGCCTACGTCAGCAGCATAACACCCGTTGAACAGCGTGAGATTTTCTCGCTTTATCCCCAGAACGGATATACGGGATGGACTTGTGACAATTACGGTCCCATCTGGATTCCCAAAAAGGGTGGGAAGATTAAGCTTACGCTGGAGAATCTGCCTATCTACGAACGCCCCATCCGTATATATGAGGGTAATACCTTGGATGTTACTCCTGAGGGTAAGATTCTTATCAACGGCAAGGAAACAACAGAATATACCTTCAAGATGGACTATTACTGGATGATGGGCGATAACCGTCATTGCTCAGCTGACAGTCGTTTCTGGGGCTTTGTTCCAGAGGACCACATTGTGGGTAAGCCCTTGATTATCTGGTGGAGTACAGATGCTGATCGTTCTTGGCTGAGTGGACATCATGTCCGTTGGAACCGCTTGTTCCGTTTGGTGGATAATATAAAGTAAAAAAAATGACCCCCTCCCCATCCCTCCCCGAGGGGAGGGGGCGGTAAATTGTTTAAGACTCCTCCCCTCGGGGAGGGATGGGGAGGGGGTTTTCTATGATTGTTCTTCCATGTTGTTATCTAGCTCCGGTCTCTCATTATTCGGCACTTTTCCATGCCGATGAGGTGCAGCTTGAGGTAAATGACCATTATCGCAAGCAAACCTTCCGTAACCGTTGTGTGATAGACAGCCCGCAGGGTCCCCTTGCGCTTAGTATCCCCGTTGAGAAGCCTGCGCCGCATGCCCTGATGCGAGATATCCGTATCAGCGATCACGGCAACTGGCGGCATCTGCATTGGAATGCCTTGCAGAGCAGCTATAGGCAGTCGCCCTTCTTCGAGTACTATGCCGATGACTTTGCGCCTTTCTATGAGAAGAAATGGGAGTTTCTGGCAGACTTCAACGAGGATTTACTTCGCCTTGTCTGTTCTCTTATGGATATAGACACTCCCATCTCCCGCACTACTGCTTATGCAGACGAGCAACCTGTGTTTCCCCAAGTGGAGAAACCTTATTATCAGGTCTTTGCCCGCAAGCACGGATTCCTGCAGGATTTAAGCATTGTGGACTTGCTCTTTAATATGGGACCGGAATCGCTGTTACTACTATGATGTTGCATGCCCTTCCTCCCGAATCGGCAGAGATACCCTTCCCACAAGAGTTTACCTATCCATTCTGCTATCAGCCTCATCCATTATGTGTGATGGCGGCAGAGGAAGTACAGGCTTATCTGAGAACCCAAAAGCAATGGGCGCAGGAACTGAAAGCAGGAAAAATGTTCGGTGTGTTAATTGCAGCCCCCCTCCGACTCCCCCCTTTGGGTGGAGGGCATTTGGGATTTCTTGCTGCTTTCTCAGGAACCTTAGACGGGAAAACATGTCATCCGTACTTTGTTCCGCCGGTCTTTGATCTTATGGCGCCTGGCTGTTATTTCCAGCAGGAACAGGAGGTGATATCATCTATCAATACAAGGATTGCTTCTTTGCAAAAGCAGGAGAAGGAGAGTCCTTTGCGTGTTCAAATGCAAAAGGAATTGGATGCCTATCGTATGGAGATGCTGAGGAAGAAGGAGGAACGCCGTAGGCTACGCTCTGAACTCTCAGCAGAGGAACTTGCCGTCCGGGAGCCGGAGATGATTCGGCAAAGCCAATACCAGAAGGCGCAGTTCAAACGTTTGCAGCAGGAATGGAAACAAAGGATATATGCCGATGAGGCTTCTTTGCGTGAAATCCAGCACCAGCTGATGCTATTGCAAAAGGAACGTCATGAACGAAGCATAGCCTTGCAGCAATGGTTGTTTCGCCAGTTCTCTTTCCTGAATGCAAAAGGGCAAAGCAAGAATCTGATAGAGCTCTTCGAATCTACTCCTCCCAGCGGGGCAGGGGAGTGTTGCGCTCCCCGTTTACTGCAGGCAGCATATAAGGAAGGTCTGCAACCACTCTGTATGGCAGAATTCTGGGTAGGCGCTTCACCGCGTGATGAACTCCGACAAGAAGGACATTTCTATCCTGCTTGCAATAGCAGATGCAAACCCATTCTGGGTCACATGTTGCAGGGCTTGCCAGTAGAGAAGAATCCATTACTATCCCGGGCGCGCCAAGAGTTGAACGTTATTTATCAGGACGAACAGATGGCTGTTGTGGTAAAACCACACGGAATGCTATCTGTGCCAGGGAAGGACGGCTTACCCAGTGTGCAGAGCATTGTTAGGGAGATGTTCCCGCAGGCCACGGGTCCGATGATAGTTCACCGTCTGGATATGGATACTAGCGGATTGATGGTGATAGCCCTTACCGATGATATGTACCACAAGTTGCAAGAGGATTTCCGTTACCATAGAATCAAGAAAACCTATCGGGCCCTCTTGGAGAAGGAGATGCCTGTTGGCCAACAAGGAGAGATTCGCCTGCCTTTACGTCCTGATGTAATGGATCGTCCTCGCCAGATGGTTGACTATCAGCATGGCAAGACGGCGGTAACATATTATAAGGTGTTGGATAATATAGGAGGGCATGCTATGGTGGAACTACAGCCTCATACAGGCAGAACTCATCAGTTGCGTGTTCATTGTGCACATCCAGAAGGGCTGCACAATCCTATTGTCGGAGACCGTTTGTACGGAACACCTGCCAAGCACCTTTGCCTTCAGGCCTACCAGTTGATAATTAACGACAAGTCATTTACTTTACCCTCGAACGAAGTTCAATTATGAATTGCGAATTATGAATTGCGAATTATGAATTGCGAATTATGAATTGCGAATTATGAATTGTGAATTATGAATTATGAATTATATGAAGCCTTTACTCGATGTACACACCCATACCGTTGCAAGTGGACATGCCTATAGTACCATTCAGGAGATGGCGCACGAGGCAGCAAACCGTGGATTGCAGATTCTTGGCATTACCGAACACTCACCAGGTATCCCCGGAACATGCAATCCCATTTATTTCAGGAATCTGCATGTTGTTCCTCGCCAGATGTATGGTGTACGCTTGTTGCTTGGGTCTGAACTTAATATCTTGGATACCAAGGGAACGCTTGATTTGAGTGAATACTACTACAAGCAACTGGATATCCGCATTGCCGGCGTTCATTCCCTTTGTTGGGAGGGAGGAACCAAGGAGGAGAATACGGCAGGTGTAGAGGCTGCCATCCGCAACCCGTGGACGCACATCATCAGCCATCCGGGTGACGGTACGGCTGAATTGCTGTTCGAGCCGCTTGTTTTGGCATCAAAGGAATCAAAAACTCTGTTAGAGATTAACAATAGCAGCCTGAATCCTTTGAGGAACAAAGATGCGGCTGTTGCCAACAATCTGGAAATCCTGCGTCTGTGCAAACGTTACGAAGTGCCTGTCATCTTAGGCAGCGATGCGCATATCTCCTTTGATATTGCTGATTACGGCTTTATCTATCCGCTTCTTACTGAAACGGAATTCCCTGAGGAGTTGATTATGAACGATAAGCCAGAGAAGTTCCTTACTTATCTAAATATCCCCCTTTGATATACTGAAATCAAAGAGGGATATATTTATGTTAAGCATCAAAGAAGTCCATCTTTCCTTGTACCTTCGGTCGCTCAACGCCCGGATAGGTACAGCAGAATTCATTCTTCAGTCGTTCTATGTAGCGTTTGGCCTCGTATTTGGCCATAGGCAGGTCGTGCATTAGGCAGTTGCCGCAGGTTGCAGGTGTCGTGCCTGGCACTTCGCCCTTAAAATCAACTACAAACTGAAATGCTTTTATCATCAATTGTCTGATTACTTCGGGGGTATGTTCTCCCTTCATAATCAGATAGTTTCCTGTTAAGCATCCCATGGGACCCCAATAGATGATATAATCCTTCCATTCCGAATCGTTGCGCAGATAGGTTGCTACCAGATGCTCTATGGTATGGATAGCGGCTGGCGCTAGGGCGGGTTCCTGATTAGGTGACGTCATTCTGATGTCGTATGTTGTAACTGGTTCACCTCCAACCTGATCTCTTCTGGAGATGTAAATTCCTGGGTGCAGATTTGTATGATCAACTGCAAAACTGGGTATCAAATCCATGCTTATCTCAATTTTATCTTAACTTTTATCTTTTCTCTTTTATTTTTTATTTCAAAACAGTATTTTCTTCCTGTTGATAATATTTATTCCTGTTCTTGGCGCGTTGAGCCGTTGGGCAGAAAGATTGTACCAGCCCCCATCCAAACTTTCCAGATGGAAGGCTCCCGTTCCCTCCCCCTCGGGGGAGATGGAGGGGGGTAGTATTCCCGTGGGAAGGGGTCGTATGCCGGTAAGACCGAAGTCGATGTACTGTCCACCGCCCTTGTTGATACATTCTATAGCAATGACGTTTGTGTCGTCTGGCGTTAGGGCATCCAGTGCTTCTTGGTTAATAACAATGTTCTTGTAAACCGTAAGATAGCCGCTTTCCTTGAATGCTTCTACGCCATTAAAATAAACTGTCACGTCCTCGTCGTGATGTATTCTGCCCGTGAGGGTCTGAATCTGCTCTTGTGTGAATCCTGTAAGGTCCAGATGGTAGCGCAGACGAATGGCGGATGTGCTCCAGGTTGTATTGATGCAGCTTCCTGGAGGATCGCCAGCTCCGAAGCCGGCCAGTCCTTCTTTCCATGAGGTATCCCCGTATTCTTTCTTGGTCCAGGTTGTGCTTGATGAGGAAGACGACGCTGTCTGGTATTTCCACTTCCGAGCTTCTTTCTCTGCTGTTGGCAGGATATCGCATTCCTCATAGAAGAACTTGTCCAGAATGTAGTCCAGCTCATCGGTAGTGATAACCAAGACAGATCCTTCCTCAGCTTCCGCTGGCAGGGATATGTCGTTCTCATCGCAAGGATACCATTTGTTTTCCGCAACGTTTCCTGTGTGACTCATAGTCTGTCCGCCATTGCTGGTTGGATTATAAAGGAGGAACCATCCTGTGTCGTCAAGGGCGGGGAAGGTTTGCGGAGCGCGTGACTTGGGTATCTGTGAACTGAAAATACGCTCCGGATCAGAGAACTTCACCGTGTTAATCTTTATGGCATTGGTCTGCGTGCTGCAGATGTTTCTGTCGTTGTTATGGAAGAATCCGGTATATTTGTCTCCTGTTTTTTCTATATGCATATCGTAAACAGAATAACCGGGGTCAAGGTACACGCGTGGTGAAGTAAATCTGCTCCAGTCCTTTGTCGTTGTCAGATAGATGCTGTTCTTGTCGCCGTTCTTTGCACTCCAATATATATAATAGGTGGACGTCCCCTCTTCATAGATCCATTCGGGCGATTCCCCCTTGCAGACGTCTGTAGAAGATGGTTTTATCAGGATGTTTTTGTTCTCAACTTTCTTCCAGTTGACAAGGTCTTCGCTCACCAAATGATAGAATCCTATCTGAGTCTCGTCGATAGGATCTGCTAATAGATGGAAGACGTTCTTGCCGTCTATGTTAACTCTGCGAACGAAAGGTGATGTCATCTCCGTATCGGCAAATTCGCCCTGTATGATACTTCTGTTGCCATTTATGGTTGTCCATTTTGCTCCGTCCAGACTATAGGCATAGTGTAGTTTCTTGCTGGTGGGCAGGGTGTAGGTCAGCAGATAGGCTTTGCCTTCTGCACTCTTGAATTCGGGTGCAGGAGTTTTTTTCGGCATCGGCTCAACCTGAAGTTCTGAATTTTCCTTGTATTGGCAAAGTTTCAGTCCACAGTCTATGAACTGACCACCTGTTGTCTGCTTACAATGGATAGCAATCACATTGTCTGAACCGTCTATCTTCAGGCTGTTAAGAGCTTCCGGCAGCAAGGGCCATGTCTCGTATTTGGTGTTGTAGCCTGTTGGTTTGGCGGCAAGAATGCCGTTGATGTAGATTTCGGCATCCTCGTCGTGAAAGAGCCATAGGCGTACTTCTGGAAGTTGACTAGCCTCCAGATTAGTGATTTTAAAGTTACGACGAATCCAGATGTCATTTGTTGACCAGGATGTTCTACCGCTTCCGCCAAAGCCTGCGTTACCACTCTTCCATCCTGAGGCCGCAAAGTCTGGTGTGTACCAGTCGCTGGCAGGCTTTGTCGTTGTGTATTTCCATTGAATAGTAGAGCTTTCGTCGCCTGCGGAAACGATAGTCTTTGTCCCGGTAAGGCGGCAGTTGATGGTACGTAGGATGTTGGCCTTCATGATAGCCTGCTGTTCAGAAGACACCTTCAGTACCTTTCTGTCGTAGGTCATCAGGCCGTTACACTCTTGCTCCACATCCGTAATCTGTGTATAGACAGACATCCACAGGCCTTTCTCCTGTTGTAGTCTTTGCAGGCAGTCTGTGTAATGGTCGTACAGGTTGCAGTAGGCGTTGGCGTCTTCTACGGTTGTGTAGTCTACATCCGAACCAGCCCACATGTGATCTTCGATAAACAGGTTAATGCCGCCGAACTCGCCGCATGAGGCAATACGCTCGTTTACAGCATTGGCTGCTGCGCCAGGGGCAGGGTAGGAGTGAACATCCAGGAAATCGCCCATCTCAACATCTACCCATCCTGTTACGGCATGAACGAATCTGCCAGGGTCATGATTGGCTGCCATGACGCTGTTCACGGCTCTTCTGGTATGAGCCATACCCAGTTCAGCATGCTGTCCCCATCCCTCGTTCCATACTACCCAGGCACCTATGCAGGGATGATGTCGTGTTGCTTCTATGAGGGCTTCGTTCTCGCGGTAGAAGTTCTTCATGTTGTAATCCAAGGTTCCAACAGCACCGCTTCCGCACCCCGATGGCATATCCTGCCAGACAACCAGTCCGTTCTTGTCGCACCAGTCGAACCACAGGTCGTTCTCCAACTTGATGTGCTTGCGCACCATGTTCATGCCAAAGTCCTTCATTACCTGCAGATCATAGATCATTGCCTCGTAAGAGGGAGGTGTCAGCAGTCCGTCGGGCCACCAGCCCTGGTCCAAAGGACCATACATATAAAGGGGCTTGTTGTTGAGTAATATGGCAGGATGTCCGTCAACCATGGCGCGTGAGAACTTCCTCATGCCAAAATATCCGCTAACCTTATCGGTTTCTTTCCCTTGTTCTTTTATGACTATGTCAAGATTGTACAGATTGGGTTCGTCGGGACTCCACAGTTTAGCGGATGGGATGGAGAGAGTGATTGCCTCGTCCGAGCTTCCTGTCTGCTCAGCCACCGTATTGTCTCCGTCCTTAACCGTCAGGGTTACCTGGCATGTGGCAGAGGTATTTACTTTGATAGAAACCGACGAATTGTCTATATCGGGGATAGGCTCGTAATTGACAATGTGGGTTGGACTTACAGGCTCTATCCATACAGTTTGCCAGATACCACTGTTAGGTGTGTACCAGATGCCGTTGGGCGATACACTTTGCTTTCCGTTGGGCTGTCCGCCGTCTGTCGGGTCCCAAACAGCCACTTGTAGTTCTTGCTGTGTTCCTTCTTTTAACAGGGATGTTATATCAAAGGAGAATGGCACAGAACCTCCGTCGTGAGTACCTGCCAGCTGTCCGTTTACATAGACGTAACAGCGCCAATCTACCGCTCCGAAGTGAAGCAATACATTTTTATCCTTGAAGGATTCTGGCAAGGTAAAGGTCCTGCGATACATGTGGGTAGCCTTCCTGTTGCCAGAGTAGTTCTTGTCCATGATGCCTGAGAGTGCCGACTCAACAGGGAAGGGCACCAGAATGGCCTTCGAAAAAAGGGATTTAGTATTCTCGTAGTCGTATTTTATTGACGACCGCTTGAAGTATTGCCACACACCGTTCAGGTTCATCCAATCCTGTCTCTTCATGGAGGGACGCGGATATTCTGGCCAGACATTGTCTGCTGTCAGTTGCTCGCCCCAGGGAGTCATCACTGGAGCAGTCTGTTTTTGCCATAAACTCTGCGCATAGGCACTTCCTGTAAGGGTTAGCATGATGACCGTCAGTATCATCAGGCAGGGGAAAGTTCTCTTTTTCATTGCCAATCCTATAAGTGTTTGACTATTGGTTAAATAGTGCACAAAAGTACGCAAAATATTTAAGATGAATACGGATGACGCATCTTTTACGTACTTTTTGATGTAAAATTTGTACAATTCGCATATTTTGCGTACCTTAGCAGCCAAAATTACACAATTTTAATATTATGGACAACGTTATTACGGAGATAACTCCTCTATCAGAGAAGGACTGTTTCTATATGATGGACAGGGATAAGGAATGTTTTTCTTACCCCCTGCACAAGCATGACGAGATGGAACTTAACTTTGTGGAGAACTGTGACGGCGCCCGCCGTATTGTTGGAGATAGTATAGAAGTGCTGGGTAAGTACGACCTGGTGCTGGTTGGAAGCGGACTGGAACATACATGGGACCAGTACGACTGCCAGAGTCAGTCCATACACGAGATTACCATTCAATTCCCCGTTGACTTGCTGGGCGAGCAGTTCCTTCAGAAGAATCAGCTCAGCAGCCTTCGTGCGATGTTCGAGAATGCAAAACGTGGTATTGCTTTCGACCTTCCTGCTATCATGGAACTGTACGGAAAGATAACCCGCATCACGCAGGCTCAGCCCGGATTCTACAGAATGCTCGGTTTGTTGGAGATTCTTTATGAACTCTCTCTGCAGGAGAACTATCACCTGTTGGCCAGTAAGTCTTTTGCTAACGTAAAGAATGCTCCCGAGAGCAAGCGTGTACGTCAGGTTGAGGAGTATATCGACAAGAACTATAAACAGGAAATTCGTCTGAAGACACTTGCTGATATTGCAGGAATGACTCCTGCTGCCTTCAGCCGTTTCTTCCGTACCCGCACAGGAAAGACGGTTTCTGACTATATGATAGATATCCGTTTGGGACATGCAGCCCGTCTGTTGGTGGACTCTCCTACCAGCGTTGCCGAGATTTGCTACTGCTGTGGTTTTAACAACATCAGTAACTTCAATCGCATCTTCAAGAAGAAGAAGGGTTGCTCGCCTACGGCCTTCCGCGACAACTACCATAAGAGCAAGATTATCATCTAAGAATAGATACCTTAGACCTTAGGCGTTAGACTTTAGTCCTGAACAGATGGATAAGGCTAACGCCTAAAGTCATTTTAATACCCAATAACCTAATGTTTTTTCAATGAAACAGTCAACCATTCTCGCATTGATTATGTGCCTCGTCGGTCTTTGTGCTTGTCAACAAACCACTACCGAGGCGGAGTTTGTAACCGTTAAGGACGGTAAGTTCTTTCGTGGCGATAAGGAATACCGCTATGTAGGCGCCAACTTCTGGTATGGTGCCATCTTAGGTAGCGAGGGCAGGGGAGGAAATCGCGAAAGACTTCTGAAGGAACTGGACTTGATGAAGGAAACCGGCATCACCACCTTGCGTGTCTTAGTGGGAGCAGAAGGGCGCGACTGTTTGGGCAGGCACATCTCTCCGATACTTCAATCCAGTCCTGGTGAATACAATGATACCATTCTGCAGGGGCTGGATTATCTGCTTTCTGAGTTGGAGAAGCGAGAGATGACGGCAACGCTCTATCTGAATAATGCATGGGAATGGAGTGGTGGCTATGGAGCCTATCTCGAATGGGCAGGTTGTGGTCAAGCAGCAGATCCTGAGGATTGGGATGCCTTTCTGAAATATCATTGCCAGTTTGTGCAGAACGATAAGGCAAAGGAGTATGCTGCGAATCATGTCAAGTATATTGTCGGCCGTACCAATACCATTACGGGCAAACCTTATGCGGAATCACCCGCTATTCTAGCTTGGGAGTTGGCCAACGAGCCCCGTGCCTTCTCCGGCGACTCTGTTACCAAGGCATGCTTTGCCCAGTGGGTAAAGGATCAGGCAACACTCATTAAAAGCATAGATGCCAACCATCTGGTAACCACGGGTAGCGAAGGTATCTGGGGCTGTGAGTTGGATGCCGATCTCTTCCATGAGATTCATTCCTATCCCGAGATTGATTTCATCTGCATCCATATCTGGCCTTACAACTGGCATTGGATTGGTTCTGTTTCTGGTCCTATTGCTACGGCAAAGGATGTCAATGGCCCAACTTCTATGATTGACAGCATAGACAATGCCTGCAGGAATACCGAGATTTACTTGAATGAATGTTACGAGGCCGTCAAGGACCTGAATAAACCTATGATTCTGGAGGAGTTTGGTTATCCCAGAGATAATTATACCGTTGAGGCGGGAACGCCAACCACAGGACGCGACCAATATTATCAGTTCGTCTTCAATCTGGTAAAGAACAGCGGCAAACTGGCTGGCTGTAGTTTCTGGGGTTGGGCAGGACTGGCTTCTCAGCTTCATTACAAATGGCAGCCTTGGGACGATTATACCTGCGATCCCGCCTTTGAGGAACAAGGTCTCAACTCCGTCTTTGCAGCAGATTCATCCACCCTGCGTATCATCAGGGAGTTTGCAAAAGATTGATATCTGAAAAAGAGATAATCACAAGATACAATTAATGGGGAGTTCGCTCCCCATTAATTGTATCCTATTCTTTCACCCTTATCAGCGTCAGACCGTCGCGGAGGGGAAGGATAACCTTTTCTACTCTGTCGTCTTTGGCTATTAGGTCGTTGAAAGCTTGAACACCTTGCGTTTGTAGATCGCTCTCGCGAGGATGGTCCTCCAATACATGGCCATACCATAGCGTGTTGTCGGCAATGATGTAACCGCCCTTGCGCATACGTGGCAGAATCATCTGGTAATATTCTACATATTGGCGCTTGTCGGCATCAATAAAGGCAAGGTCCCAGATGATATCCATCAGGGGGACCAACTGCAGGGCATCGCCAATATGCAGATGCAGTTTGTTGGCATACTTACTGCCATCAAGCCATTTACGGATAAAGTCTTCCTGCTCGTCGAAGATTTCGAAGGTGTGCAGTTCGGCGCCTTCGCCCAATCCTTCTGCCATGCTGAGGGCGCTGTATCCACTGAAGGTGCCCAACTCCAATACCATCCTAGGGCGAATCATCTGAACAAGCATCTTCAGCAGACGGCCCTGTAGATGTCCGCTTGCCATCTGCCCATAAGACAGCCTGAGCTGTGTATCTCGCCACAGCTCATGCAGATAATCTCCCTCAGCATCAATATGATGCAGTATGTATTCTTCTATATTCAATTTGTCTAGTTTAGAGTTGAAAGTTTAGAGTTTAGAGTCAGTTTAAAAAGTGTAGAGTTGACGGTTAAATCTTTGTTTAATCTTTGAACTATCAACTGTCTCTAATCTCTCAACTCTAATCTCTCAACTTTATTCTTCGGATGAGGAAGCCTTGTCTATCAATGCTTCGATGGCAAGGCGGTAGCTGTCGAGACCAAAGCCGCATATGACGCCCAGACATCCAGGGCTGATGAGGCTCTTACGACGAAATTCCTCGCGCTGGTGAACGTTGCTGATGTGTACTTCTACGGCAGGAGTGCTTACGCTCTTCAGGGCATCGAGAATTGCAACACTGGTATGTGTGTAGGCGCCGGCATTCAAGACAATACCATCGCGGTCGAAACCAACCTCTTGGATTTTGTTGATGATTTCACCCTCCAGATTGCTCTGGTAATAGTCGATGCGCACCTGTGGAAAACGTGTACGCAGATCCTTCAGGTAGTCTGCCCAAGCTTTCTTTCCGTAAATCTCTGGCTCACGAACGCCCAATAAATTCAAGTTGGGGCCGTTGATAATTTGTATTCTCATAATTTTTCTGTACTTTTGCCGGTACAAAGATAGGAAAAATAGACGAACGAACGTGTATTATTGTACAAATTTAATATAAACGACAAAGTTTTGGGTTATCAGTTCACAAATACAGGCACTATATCCCCTCAGATTCTGAGGCGTTATATGCAATATCTCAGATTGGAGCGGTCCTATACGGGCAATACGTTGGATGCCTATGTCAGGGATCTGCAAAAGTTGTTGAACTATTATGCTGATTTGGGTATTGACTTCCGTCGTGTCACGTTGGAACAGTTGGATCAGTTCTCTGGCACCCTTCAGGAACTGGGTGTTCAGCCACGTAGTGTGGCCCGCATACTGAGTGGTGTTCGTTCTTTCTACAGGTTCCTCGTATTGGAGAAGGAAATAGAAACCGATCCGACGGAGTTGTTGGAGAATCCGCAGATAGGAAAACACTTGCCCGAGGTGCTGAGCATTCAGGAGATAGACGACATAGAGCAGGTTATCGACAAAAGCAAAGCTCAGGGTGTGAGGGATGTCGCCATCATAGAAATGCTGTATAGCTGCGGATTGCGCATCAGCGAGTTGTGCAACTTGAAGATGAGTGAGCTGTTTCTGGAGGAAGGCTACATCCGAGTTCATGGAAAGGGTAGGAAGGAACGCTTGGTTCCTATTGGCGAGCAAGCTATAGAAAAGCTGCGCCAATGGTTTGTAATACGGACGGGCGTAAAAGCCAAACCAGGTCATGAGGATTATGTGTTCATCAGTACCAAGAGAGGGACCAAGTTAAGTCGTATCACACTTTTTGTCTATATCAAGGACTATGCGCAGCGGGCTGGAATACAGAAGAATATCAGTCCGCACACATTTCGCCATAGCTTTGCCACACACTTGTTGGAGGGCGGTGCCAACCTACGGGCCATCCAAGCAATGTTGGGTCACGAGGATATTTCCACGACAGAAATCTATATGCACATAGACAGAAGCCATTTGCGCGAAGAGATTTTGGAACATCACCCTAGGAATATAAGAGTGAAGAATGAAGAGTGAAGAATTGTGAATTGTTCAAAGATTCTTCACTCTTCATTCTTTGTTCTTCATTAAATTTTGTATCTTTGCACGCAAAATTGATATAAGGTTAAAATAATTATGCAAAAATCACAGATTGTTTTGATGACAACAGCCGTAGTTGCATTGTCATCTTGTAGTAAGCTTGGAAAGCTTAGTTCGGATAACTTTACTGTTACTCCTACACCCCTTGAGGCTGTTGGTGGACAGGTTCCCGCTACTATTAATGGTACTTTCCCCGTTAAGTATATGAAGAAGAAGGCTCAGGTTACCGTTACTCCTGTCCTGAAGTATCAGGGTGGTGAGGCGGAAGGCCAGAGTGCTACTTTCCAGGGAGAGAAGGTTGAAGGCAATGCCACAACTATCAACTACAAGGCTGGTGGCACTTATGCAATGAAGACCAACTTTGCCTATATCGAGCCTATGATCTCAAGCGAGCTGTATGCTCGTTTCGATGCTAAGTTAGGCAAGAAGACTGTTTCTATCCCCGAGGTTAAGATTGGTTACGGTGTATTGGCAACAAGCCAGTTGCTGAACCGTTGTGCCATAACTGGCGCTACAGCTCCCGACGGTTATCAGCGTATCATTGCTCAGAAGCAGGAGGCTAACATCAAGTTCTTGATCAATCAGGCTAACCTTCGTGCCAGCGAGCTGAACAATGTCAGCATCAAGGAGTTGGGTAAGATACTGAAGGAGATTAACGACAACGAGGAGACTCGTGCTCTGCAGAACATCGAGGTTAGTGCTTATGCCAGCCCTGATGGCAAGTACGACTTCAACGAGAAGTTGGCAGAGAAGCGTCAGAATGTCAGCAGCGATTACCTGAAGGGTGAGTTGAAGAAGATTCGCATGAAGGCTGACGTAGATACCAAGTATACTGCTGAGGACTGGGAAGGTTTCCAGGAGTTGGTATCTAAGAGCAACCTGCAGGATAAGGAGATTATCCTCCGCGTCCTTTCTATGTATCAGGAGCCCGAAGAGCGTGAGCAGCAGATTAGCAACATGAGCGAGGTTTATACAGATATCAAGGAGAGCATTCTGCCTGAGTTGCGTCGTGCTCGTCTGATTGTTAACTATGAGGTTATCGGTCGCAGCGACGAGCAGATTCTGGAGCAGTACCAGCAGGATCCCAGCAAGCTCAGTGTTGAGGAGATGGTTTATGGTGCCAACAAGCTGACTAAGGATGAGGCTACCCGCAAGCAGTGGAACGAGACTATTGCTAAGCAGTATCCCAGCGACTATCGCGCCCTGAACAATATGGCACAGCAGGCTATTGCTGCTGGTAATACCGAAGTTGCCAACAATTACCTGAAGCAGGCTGCCAGTGTAAGCAAAAACGCACCCGAGGTTAACACCAACCTGGCTTTGCTGGCACTGAAGAACGGCGATGTAAACGCTGCAGAGACTTACCTTGCAAAGGGTAGTGGTTCTGATACCTTCAAGGAGGTTATGGGTAACCTGAACATTGCCAAGGGCAACTACACACAGGCTGCCTCTGACTTGGCTGGTACTAACACCAACAGTGCTGCTCTGGCTCAGATTTTGGCTAAGGACTATACCAGCGCCAAGAAGACTCTTGCTGCTGTTAAGAATGCCGATGCTATCACTAGCTATCTGCAGGCTGTTTTGGCTGCTCGTACTGGCGACACCACAACATTGGCATCAGCTCTCAAGAGCGCTATCCAGCAGGATAGTACTTTGGCTGCCCGTGCTGCCAACGACCTGGAGTTTGCAAAATATGCAAGCATTATTAAGGGTATAATCAAGTAAATGAAATTCAAGCTATTTTATATAGCATTCCTGCTCGCCCTGCTCAGTTGCAGCAATCACCCCGGACAAGTTTTGATTCAGGGTAGTTTTGCTCACCTTGAGCAGGGTGAGTTTTATATTTACAGCCCCAGCGGAGGAACGGACCGTTTGGATACGCTTCATATCCAGAATGGCGAATTCGAGTACATGGCATCCATAGATGGGGACGCCATATTCCATCTGATGTACCCCAACTTCTCAGAGCTAACCATTTTTGCTCGTCCGGGTGACGATATTGAAATTGTTGGCGATGCCCAGAATCTGAGTGCAGTGGAAGTGAAGGGAACGAAGGATAATGAGGCATACACCGAATTCAGGAAACGCATAAAGGACCTTTCTGACAAGGAGGTGCGCAATGTTGCTCAGCAATATACATTGGAAAATCCCACACTGGCTCTTAGCCGTTATCTTTTTTCAACGTATTTCCTCCTGAACGATAGTGTCCCGCAGGCTCAGATAACGGAAATCTTTGACAGTCTGTGTCGTGCCTGTCCTGATGATGTGGAGCTGAGTAAGCTGTCCCGCGCTGTTCGTTCACATGGTATGCTGGGCGAAGGCCAGGAATTACCTGATTTTAAATTGAAAACCCGTCCCTCTTTCTTCAACGATGAAGAGGGGGGAGAGATATCCACAGAAGATTTTCGTGGCAATTACCTGTTAATCTCATTCTGGGCTAGTTGGAAGAGTGGCTCGCAAAGTGCACTCTACCGTACCCGTAGATTCCGTAGGGAAATGAAAGAAAAAGGTATAAAGGTAAATGCCATCAGCTATTCGCTTGATGCAGAATCCTCAGCCCTTGCAAGGGTCGAGAAGAACGATAGTGTCGATTATTATAGCTATTGTGATTTCCAGTGCTTCAATAGTCCGCTTGTTCAGAAATGGGGAATTAGCGATTTGCCGTATTTTGTTCTTATAGATGCAAATTTGAAGATAGTTGCCTTCGGTTCAGATTGGCAACGTGATATAGAGCCTCATATTCAGAAATTATGCTTGTAAAAGTTTACGGTGCAACAGTGCAGGGTTTACAGGCTGTGTCGGTAACCATCGAGGTTAACGCTACCAGAGGCTGTAGATTTGTCATGGTGGGTCTGCCCGACAGTGCAGTTAAGGAAAGCCATGAGCGAATCATGGCAGCCATCGAGAATAGCGGTTATAGATTCCCAACCAGACAGATTACCGTTAACTTAGCTCCTGCCGATGTGAGGAAGGAAGGTTCCGGCTTGGATCTTCCTTTGGCAATGGGAATCCTTGCTACAGAAGGCGAGGTGGACGTAAACCTGCTGAATCGCTATATGATGGTTGGCGAACTGAGTCTTGATGGTTCCCTGATGCCGATAAAAGGTGCATTGCCTATAGCCATCAAAGCCAGAGAATTAGGATATGAGGGCCTTTTCGTTCCAGAAGAAAATATCCGTGAGGCTGCCGTTGTGAACAAGCTCAAGGTCTATGGCGTGCGTCATATCAATCAGGTGGTGGGACACCTTAATGGAATGCACCCATTAGAACCGACGGTCATTAATACGCGCGCTGAATTTTATGCTCAGCAGAGTGACTTTGAACTGGACTTTGCAGATGTTAAGGGTCAGGAACATGTAAAGCGTGCTATGGAGATTGCGGCAGCTGGAGGTCATAATCTAATTATGATAGGCCCTCCGGGCAGTGGAAAAAGTATGATGGCAAAGCGTCTTCCTGGCATTTTGCCTCCCTTATCTTTGCAGGAGAGTTTAGAGACAACCCAGATACATTCCGTTGCTGGTAAGTTACCTGGTAACTGCTCACTGATTGCGCACAGACCCTTCCGCTCACCGCATCACACTGTTTCGCAGGTGGCTTTGGTGGGAGGCGGCTCTAATCCTCAGCCGGGCGAGATTAGCTTGGCTCATAACGGAGTTCTTTTCTGCGATGAGTTGCCAGAGTTCCAGCGTAGTACCTTGGAGGTTCTTCGTCAGCCATTGGAGGATAGGGTTATAAACATTTCGCGTGCCAAGTATAGTATATCTTATCCTTGCTCTTTTATGTTTGTTGCCAGTATGAATCCCTGTCCTTGTGGCTATTACAATCATCCTACCAAGCAATGTTGCTGTACGCCAGGGCAGATCGTCCGTTATCTGAATAAAATCTCGGGACCTTTGCTTGATCGTATAGATATACAATGTGAGATAACGCCTCTTTCCTTTGATGAACTCAGTCGTACGGCTCCAGGCGAGAGTAGTGCTACGATTCGAGAACGAGTAGTTCGTGCCCGCCAGATACAGGAGGAGCGTTATAAGGAAGAACCTTCGGTACACTGCAATGCTCAGATGACAAGCAGACTGATGCATCGTTATGCCGAACCGGCACCCGAGGATATGGAGATGCTTCGCGAGGCTATGAACCGTCTTCAACTTTCTGCACGAGCTTATGACCGTATCCTGCGTGTTGCCCGTACGATTGCGGACCTTGAGGGTTCGGAGAAAATCCAGACGCATCATCTGCAGGAAGCCATAGGCTATCGTAATCTTGACAGAGGTGATTGGGCTGAGAGATGATAATTAATTCACAGCAAAACAATAGAGAATACTTATGATGGAAAGAATCAACAAGCGTCGTCTGAAGCTATTGTGGAAGTTGGTGAAGACTACAAGGATCAATCGAGACTTCTTTAGGTATGTGGGCAACCATATTGCCAAAGCAAAATTAGACAGGAAGAAGACATTGAAAGTTGTTCATCCTACAAATGTGATGATTGAACTGGGGAATGTATGTAATTTACATTGTTCCATGTGTCCGCGTGAACATGAGTATGGCAAGGCGATGGATGTTGGCTTTATGCCTTTGGAAAAAGCCATGCAGATTATCGAGCAGATTTATCCCTATTTGGATTCATGTGGATTGACCGGTTTAGGCGAAACATTCCTATATCCTCACCTTCTGGAGGTTGTCAAATATATAAAATCAAAGAAAAGAAGCATTATTATTACGGTGTCCACCAATGCTCACTTTCGTGGATTCCAGGAGGCAATAGAACCCGTATTACCTTATATCGACAATATACAGTTCTCTGTCGATGGTATTGGTGAAACGTACAATTCTATCCGTAAGGGAGCCGACTTTAACGTTTTAAGGGAAAACATCGAGTTCGTCATGCAGAAAGGGAAGAATGTGGTTTGTATGATTAACTGTGTTGTTATGCCGGAAAACTATAAGCAAATGGCTGATATAGTTTCTTTTGGCCATGAGATGGGCATTCGTTATGTCAACTTCAACTGCATGAGCATTGCCTCCCAACCAACGATGGACAGAAATTTTTATGACTTCTTTACATCCAAGGAATTCTTGGTAGCTGTGGAGGATATGAAAGGCAAAAGCATTTGTTATAAGGAAATGGAAGTTGTTGGGCCCGATTATCCGTCGGATGGTGAGTTTTGCGATTGCGGCTTCCCTTGGGAATATCCTTATATAACTTGGGATGGTTATTATGTGCCATGCTGTGGAAAGCCATTCCCCAAGTTGCTAAATTTCGGAAATGTGTTCTCTGACGACATAATGACTGTATTGAACTCAAAGGAGGCGCAAAATTTCAGAAAGTTATGGCAAAATAACACCCCGCCAGCTTATTGCCATAATTGTCAGTTGACAAGGAATTAACGGAACTGATCTGTCCGGAAGTTCAATATAAAAGCAAAGCGCGCTGTTCGTGATTGAAGCAGCGCGCTTGATTTCTATTGCAAAAATAGAATGGTTCTTAGAATTTCAGGTCTGCACCAGCCTTGAACTTAACAACTTTCTTTGCAGGAATGTTGATGGTCTTCTTTGTAAGAACATTGATACCCTTACGTGCAGCACGCTCGGCAACTGAGAAAGTACCAAAACCAATCAAAGCAACCTTATCACCAGCCTTTACAGCACCGGTAATAGCCTCCAATGTAGCCTCCAAAGCCTTCTTGGCATCAACTTTACTCAAACCTGCGCCTTCTGCAATTTTTGCAATCAAATCAGTCTTGTTCATAACTTTGTGTTTTTAGATGTTTATAATTTAGTTGAACTCAATAAATTGTATCACAAAAATAGGTAATCTTGACATACAGCCCAAGTTTTTTTGTAAAAAAATGAAAGAAAATGCGAAAAAAACCTTTTAGAATGCTCGTTGTTGGGACTTTTTTGTTTTATTTTTGTATTTTTGCGCCGTAATTAGGAAAAATGAACGTTATGAATAATATGCCACCTGTAACCAAGAATCTGCTAATCATTAACGTATTGTTCTTTGCAGCCCGATGGGTAGCAGCTCTTCCTGCGTATGGTATAGACCTTGACGATGCTCTGGGCCTTCACTTCTTTATGGCCAGTCATTTCTATTTCTATCAGCTCTTTTCCTACATGTTCATGCACGGAAGCTTATCGCATCTGTTCTTCAATATGTTTGCAGTATGGATGTTCGGTCGCATTATGGAGAACACGATGGGTTCCAAGCGCTTCTTGTTCTATTATCTGACATGCGGCTTGGGTGCTGGTTTGATGCAGGAACTTGTTCAGTATGCAAATTATTGGATAGAGGGCCTGAATGCTTACGAGCAGGTAAATGTCGGGGGCGTACTTTTCCCTATGGATGAATTCCTGAACCGCTGGACAACCGTAGGTGCCTCGGGAGCAGTATATGGCATATTGTTGTCGTTTGGCATGACATTCCCCAACGAGCGTTTGTTTATTTTCCCCTTGCCAGTGCCCATAAAGGCTAAGTTCTTTGTGGTGGGTTATGCCGTAATTGAGTTGCTGTCGGCTTTGAGCCGTCCAGGCGATGGCGTAGCTCATTTTGCTCATTTGGGTGGTATGCTGGTAGGTTTTCTCCTGCTGCTCTATTGGCGTAATGGAGGCGGAAACAGCAATCGTAGTCATCGTAACTATTACGACAGGGATTATTACGATAAAGGTTCAGACGGTGGATTTAACTTCCGTCGCTGGTTCTCAAAGTTATTCACTCGCAAGAACCCCGACATCAAGGTAACCTATGGAGGCAAATACGCCCAGGATTTTATCTACAGACAACGTAAGAAGGAAGAAGAGGAAGAACTAAACCGAATACTAGATAAAGTAAAAAAGAGCGGATACGCTAACCTTACGGACGAGGAGAAGCGTCGGCTCTTTGACAAAAGCAAGAAATAATGCATAATAACAAGAAAAAATCTAGCCCGTTTGTGCGGGTGCTCACGGGTATCTTCCTGGGGGCTAATATATGTACCGTCCTGCTCATGTGGCTGGCAGTAATTTCAACCTTTGTTTCACCTAGCTCACATCCCACTCTTTCTCTGTTCGGGTTGTTTTTCCCTATATTTGTGGCTGTGGATATTGCCTTTTTCTTCTTCTGGCTGATATTCCGCTTCTATCTCGTATGGGTGCCTTTGGTGGGTTTGATGGTTGTTGCAGGTTATGCTATGGATTATTGTCCCATTAATACCAAGAAGTATCTTTCCGATAGCGCTATTTGTGTTGTTACCTATAACTTGGGAGGTGCTCAGGATGAAGATGCCCGTCAGGAGGTGGTGCAATATCTGAAGGAGAAAACCCCGGATATTGTATGCCTTCAGGAAATCGGTGGCCCTCAGATGAATATGCCCGAGTTCCAGCATTTAGTTGATTCTATGGGCTACCATTGTGTGAAGGGAACCGGAAAGTGTATTCTCACCCGCTTCCCTGTTCTTGGCGATACCTTGCGTATAGATTATCCCACCCGCAAGAATAGCAGTATGGCTTGCTGGCTTCGTTGCCAAGGAGACAGCCTCTTGCTGGTGAGCAATCATCTCGAGAGTAATGCACTTTCCGATTCAGACAAGACAGAGTACAAGAATATGATTCTGGAACCTGAGCAACAACGCGTAGAAAAAGGCAGTAAGATACTACTTCGCAAGCTTAGGGATGCCGCCTATTATCGTGGTTTCCAAACGGATACGCTCTGTTCACTGATTGATAGAAACGAGGGGAAGAGTATTCTCGTGTGTGGGGATTTCAACGACACGCCCATCTCCTATACTTACCAAAGGTTGACCAGCAGATTGGACTGTGCCTTCCGTAAAGTAGGCAGAGGATTGGGCTTTACTTATAGGCACGGGGGCATTTATGTGCGTATAGATCATATCTTTGCCTCTTCAGACTGGCAATGTATAAAATGCTATGTGGATGATGGGGTTATAGCCTCTGACCACTTCCCCGTAGTTGCCTATCTACAGAAAAAAGACAAATAAAATGCCTTTAATGTATAAATTTTGGGGCAAATTATATTTAGTAAAGGAAAAATGTGTATCTTTGCGAACTAATTTTTGACTGAACGAAACTTATAAACAACAAAATCAATAATTAATTAACACAATGCAAAACAAAGGATTTGTAAAGGTTTTCGCAGTCCTGCTGACTCTGGTTTGCCTCTTCTACCTGAGCTTCTCAGTGGTTACCAACCACTTCGAGAGTAAGGCTGAGCAGTTGGCACAGACAGAGGGTCAGGAAGCTGCCGACCGTTACTTGGATTCTCTGCTCAACCACAAGGTGTACTGCAATGTTTGGACATTGAAGGAGTGCCGTGAGATGGGAATCGGACTGGGTCTGGACCTGAAGGGTGGTATGAATGTCATCCTGGAGGTTAGTGTACCCGACGTAGTAAAGGCTTTGGCAGACCACAAGGAAGAGACTGACGAGAACTTCCGCAAGGCCGTCGAGCAGGCGACCAGCGAGGCTGCAAACAGCCAGAGTGACTTTATTACCTTATTTATTAAAGACTACAAGGCATTAGAGCCCAACAAGGCTCTGGCTGAGCTTTTCGCAACTCAGCAGTTGCGTGATAAGGTAACAACCAAGAGTACTGACAAGGAAGTTGAGAAAGTGCTCCGCGAGGAAGTGAAGAGCGCTATCGACAACTCATACAATGTGCTCCGTACCCGTATTGACCGTTTCGGTGTTGTTCAGCCCAATATCCAGGCCCTCGAGGGTCAGGAGGGTCGTATCATGGTTGAAATGCCTGGTGTAAAGGAACCCGAGCGTGTACGTAAGCTTTTGCAGGGTAGTGCTAACCTGGAGTTCTGGGAGACTTACAACTCACAGGAGATTGTACCTTTCCTGGTTACTTTGGATAGCAAAATTGCTGCTGTAATGAGCAATATTAAGGATGAGGCTCCTGCTGATTCTGCTGCTGTAGTTGCAGAGGCTACTGCTGATACAACAGCTGTTGATACTGCTGCTGCCCAGAAGGATCTGGCTGCCGTTGTTAGTGGCAATGCCGAGGAGAAGAAAGAAACTGCTACTTCAGCTGCCGATATCGAGAAGGTACGCAAGCAGCATCCTCTGCTGAGCCGTCTTCAGCTTGCTCAGGGCGCTTATGGTTGCGTAGTTGGTTATGCTCACAAGCGTGATATGGCTGCTATCGACGAGCTGTTGGCTTCACCCGAAGCTAACGAGGTACTTCCCGCTGATGTTCGTCTGAAGTGGGGTGTTAAGGGTACTGGCGAAGGTGAGTATGCTAACGTATACGAACTGTATGCTATCAAGGTAACAGAGCGTAATGGACGTGCTCCTCTGGAGGGTGATGTTATCACCGATGCCAAGGACGAGTTCGATCAGAACGGTCAGCCTTGCGTTAGCATGAAGATGAATGTTGACGGTGCTCGCCGTTGGGCTGCCCTCACAAAGGCCAACCTGAAGCGTTGCGTTGCCATCGTTCTGGATGATAACGTATATAGTGCTCCTACTGTACAGAGCGAGATTACCGGTGGCAACTCACAGATTACCGGTCGTTTCACTACAGAGGATACACGTGACCTTGCCAACGTATTGAAGTCTGGTAAGATGCCCGCTCCCGCTAAGATTGTGAGCGAGGAAATTGTTGGTCCTTCTCTGGGTGCCGAGTCTATCCAGCAGGGTATCCTCAGCTGTATCATCGCCTTCGTAATCCTGATGGTTTACATGATTATGATGTACGGCTTTGTTCCCGGTATGGTTGCTAACTGCGCCCTGATCCTGAACCTCTTCTTCACCGTAGGTGTTCTGACCAGCTTCCAGGCTGCCCTTACCATGAGTGGTATCGCCGGTATGGTACTGACACTGGGTATGGCTGTGGATGCCAACGTGCTTATCTACGAGCGTACTAAGGAGGAGATGAAGGCTGGCAAGAAGGTTCGCGAGGCTCTTTCTGCTGGTTACAGCAACGCCTTCAGCGCTATCTTCGACTCTAACCTTACCTCTATCATTACCGCAGTTATCCTTTACTACTTCGGTACAGGACCAATCCGCGGTTTCGCTACCACATTGTTCATCGGTATCTGCGTCAGCTTCTTCACTGCAGTATTCCTGACACGTGTTGTTTATGCTGAGGTTATGAGCAAGGATAAGTGGCAGAACCTGACATTCCGTACTGCTATCGGTGATAAGATTTCTTTCCAGAATCCCACCTTCAAGTTAATGAGCGCTTACAAGAAGAGCTTTGCTATCTTCGGCGTGTTGGTAGTTATCAGCTTGGGCTTCATGTTCGGTCGTGGTTTTAGTAAGAGTATCGACTTCACGGGTGGTCGTAACTTCGTGGTATTGTTCGAGAACGAGGTTCAGCCCGAGACGGTTCGTCCTATCTTGGCTGAGGCTTTCCCCGAGAGTAACACCAATGTTATTGCTTTGGGTACAGGTGGTAAGACCCTGCGTATCTCTACCAACTACCGCATCCAGGAGGATGGTATCGAGGTTGACAGCGAGATAGAGCAGAAGTTGTTCGATGCTCTCAAGGGTGGTAATCTCTTGGCTAGTGACCTCACGGTAGAGAACTTCATCAACCGCGATGAGCGTGCCGGTGGTTCTATCATCAGTAGCCAGAAGGTTGGTCCTTCTGTAGCTGAGGACATCACTAACGGTGCTATCTGGAGTGTTATCTTGGCCTTCATAGCCATCTTCGCATACATCTTCATCCGTTTCCGCAATCTTGCATTCTCAGTGGGTGCTATCACCGCATTGATTATTGATATTGCGCTTATCCTGGGTATGTATGCTATCTGGTGGGGAATCCTGCCCTTCTCTTTGGAGATCGACCAGACCTTCATCGGTGCTGTGCTTACCGCTATCGGTTATTCTATCAACGATAAGGTGGTAGTGTTCGACCGTATCCGTGAGTACATTGGTCTGTATCCCAAGCGTGATCGTCAGGAACTCTTCAACAGCTCTCTGAACAGTACATTGAACCGTACCATCAACACCTCTGTCAGCACATTCATCGTACTGGCTGTAATCTTCTGCCTGGGTGGTGCAAGCATCCGCAGCTTCGCCTTCGCAATGATTTTGGGTGTTATCTTCGGTACCCTGTCTTCAATCTTCGTTGCTGCTCCTACCGCTTACCTTACTATGGGTAAGACCATCAAGGAGAACGAGGAGAAGTAAAGAACTTTCTTACTCCCCTTAGGGGAGAGATAATAAATAAAATAGGACTCAGATTTTTCTGGGTCCTATTTTTGTTTGTTCTATTTTGTGATGCTGGCCGAAACGGGTCGGAAGGGTTTCTTTTTCGTAAAGGAATACTTACCGTTGCTGGCCCAGTTGAGACTGAAACGTACAAAGCGCATGGTGTAGCAGCCATAGAGCCCTTCCTCTTCGTAATAAACACCTACGGTACCATCAGGCAGAATGGTAGCTGCGCTATAGGCAGAACCACGCGGACAGATGGTCTTGGGCGTTCCGAAGGTTTCGCCCTCATCAGTAGAAAGGGCGATGGAAACGTTCTGACGATGTGGATCGTTAGGTCCCGTCTGGAAGACAATGTTCCAGGGATTCCCATCGAGCGTAGAGCACCAGTACATATACTCGCCATCGCAAGCGTTGCCGCTAATACCTGTGGTGAAGCGTGTCTGCGGAGCATACTTCCAGGTCTCACCATCATCGGACGTTACATTATAATAATTATAGCCACCGGCTCGGACACTGATGGCAAGGTCGCCGTTGTTGCGTTCCAATACCTTAGGCTCGTCTGCTGCCGTTGTTCCACTCGTTCCGCTAACATACCATGTCTTTCCGCCGTCCTTCGACATGAAATTATAATAATTCTGGGTTACATTATTCTTGGTGCCGTCGGGTGATTCGCGATTCACAAAGGGCGATACCAGTGTGCCGTCACGCTTCTGCAATCCGGCTCCTGAGCCGGTGAATCCTCCCAGCCAGTTGGGGTGGGGGCTACCTGCAGCATACAGTTCCTTGGTGTGGTCAATAGGCTTCTCCCATGTGAGACCGCCGTCATGACTGACAATAGTCTTCCACGTTTGTGGCTTTTCTGGTGTAGAAGAGAAGAACCCTGTTCCGAAGTGCGAACTGGTCATGATGCCTATAATGTCACCATTCATGCGGTTCGTAATCAGCGAGGCATCGCCGTGCCCGTAATCGCCGCCCGTCTCTGCTGTTCCAGCAACGGTAACGGGTTCGCTCCATGTGCGGCCCTTATCCTCGGAATACTGTGCTACTACATAGCAGTGGGTAGGAAGATCGATATTGTGGTCTTTGCGGTCGTCTGTAAGTACTACCAGTCGTTTGCCGTCGGCACTGGTGCAGATGGCTGGTATTCGATAGTAGAGACTTCCCTTGTCCATAGGCATCAGCACACTACTTTCTGTCAGGAAGATAGTGGCAGCATTGTCAGGGTTCCCGTTAGGCTCAGGTTGCGTCTTCCCGTCTATAATATAAGAGGTAATAGAGGCATCCACTGTATTGCCCTCCTGCGCCTTTTTGCTGATGTCCAAGGCTATCCACAGATAGTATGTCCCTGCTGCAAGGTTACGGCTGCCGGTTATGATAAAAGTACCGTCCTTGGCTATTTTACCTTCAGCGAAGGGAACGCCGTTGCTCTCGCGCCAGTTCATCTCCCCCTTGGCATCCACAAAGAGCTCTTGGGCATTGGTGGCAAAGTAGGCACGTATGCCTTTTACATCCTTCAGGTTGGTGGCGTTAACCATTCCTGTTACCCCTTGGAAGTCTATCGTTCCTTCGGAGGCGTTTACGGTGAGAGTGCTGCGCAGGATGGGAACATCCCTGTTACCGATGCCCGTAGTTACCTTGCCTTGCTCGACCTTGGTGGCAGAGATGGGAGCGTTTCCTTCGGCATAGGCACCAATATTCGTAGTGGCAAGAATCAGAAAGGCCAGAATAGTTCTTTTTTTCATGATATTACTTGTTTTTGGTTAAGATTCCTACGGCAAAGATACGATTATGTGAGTGAAATGCAAAAGAAAAATGTTTTTTCTTTTCATTTCCGAACGTCGATATACTTGTTTCGATTTATTTCTTTATCTTTGTGGTCGAGTATGAGCAAACAAAATAAGCAAAAGCGTGTGGCTGCTCCTGCTCCCAAGGTTCAGGAGGCGGCAAAAGGAGGGAAAAAGAGATCGTTCCCCCTTTGGGTCTTACCCATTCTGTATAGCATAATGTTTGTGGCGTTGGCCTGGGTCTTTCTGATTGGAAAGAATGCCGACACCTTGTATTTTATGCAAGATCGCGGGTACTGGAATGATACCATGGTTTATTTCCATGATTGTGTGCGTATGCCGGGTGGGTTCCTCTCCTGGGCAGGTTCCTATCTGACTCAGTTCTTCTACTATCCAGCCTATGGCGCTGCTATGCTCATACTGTTGTGGATGCTGTGTTTCTGCGTGGCATGGCGCTCGTTCCATGTCCGTCTGGAGTGGACCTTCGTGCTTTTCCTTCCCTTGTTGGCTTTACTTTGTACAGAGGTGCAGTTAGGTTACTGGATTTATTTCCTCAGGGATATTGATTACAGCTTCTATCATTCTTTGGGCTTATTCTTTGCCCTGATTCTCTCAATCGATTATACGGGTAAACTCAAGTACGGTCCTCTTGTACAGATAATCCTTGTGCCCGCATTGTTCTATTGTCCTTTGGGTATCTATGCCCTTGTTGCTTCTGCTTTGGTGGCATTGCGTATGTTCAGTAAGGATTGGCGTAAGGGATGGACAGGTTTGGTGTTTGCTGCTTTGGTATGTTGTGTGGTTCCTCTCTTAGAGAATAGCGGAACTACGCTGATGCGTCCCGACCAGCGTTGGACCTTCGGCTTAAAGGTTTTCGAGATTGGCTCGGTACGCGACTACGGCATGGAATTTCCCTTCCTGCTGGCATGCCTTACCCCTCTGCTTTTCCCCTTCTTTACCAGAAGAAAGGAGGGTAGTACAAGCACCAGGGGCTTGGTGATATGTCTGTTGCTGGCTGCCGTAACAGCTATCGGAGGCTATAAGTTTATAGACAAGAGAAACTGTACCGACCCGAACTATCAGGCAGAGTTCCGTATGTGCCGTGCCGTAGAGGACCAGCGTTGGGACGATGTACTCGCTGAGGCCCGCATGGCACCAGGTAATCCTACTCGCCAGATGGTATTGTACCGTGATATTGCCCTGATGAACAAGGGCGAACTGTTGTCTCACCGCTACGAGTACAACAACCGTCCTGCCAAGCCATCGGTGATGAGCGACTCTGTTGTGATTCGTCTGTCCGATGCTACAGGAGACTTTGTCTATTACAACTACGGCGAGACTTGTTTTGGTATTCGTCGTGCCATAGAGCGTTGCATGCACTTCGGCTTCTCGTACTATACATTGCGTGTTCTTGCCCGTTGTGCGCTGATAAATGGCGAATACGATGCCGTCAGGAAGTATCTGCGTTTGCTGGAGCATTCTACTTTCCAAAAGAAGTGGGCCGCCGAGTTGCGTCCTTATCTGGATGATACCACACTCATCGCATCCTCTCCACGTTTCGGTTTGATAAAACGTCTCTACAATGGAGGCACATCTATGGTAGGTACCGATGATTATTTTGTAGAGTCAACGCTGATTCATAAGCTGGCCCATACACCTACCGATGATAAGTTCGTGCTGGAAGTAGCCCTGGCTTATTGCCTTCAGGATAAGGATACAAGGTGCTTCTGGGCTCAGGTTGCTCAGTATCACACCTTCTTCCCCGACCAGCCTTTCCCCCGATATGTGCAGGAGGCTATGTTGCTCTATCACGACGAACTGAGGACAGGACCCGATGACATCTCTATTTATAACATAGACCCTGATATCAGAGAACGTTACCAGAACTTTATCGCTAACCTGAAGAGCAATGCCCAGAGTGGTATGGGAGTGGAGCAGATTGGAACTGCATTACAAGCCCGCTTTGGTGACACCTATTGGTGGGACTATTTTATGCTGAGGGACATCCCGATGTACTAGGGACAATTCATAATTCATAATTCACAATTCATAATTTTCGCTAACCACTAACCGCTAACCGACAAAAATGAGACATTATATACTGTTATCCTTGTTTTTCCTGATGGCATTGCTGATCGGATGCAACCGCCATCCGTCTTTGCCACAGGATTATAAGCAGGAAACGGAAAAGCCTGACATCTATCCTGACTATACCGATGTAACTATACCTATTAATATTGCGCCGCTGAACTTCATGATGGAGCAGGCAGACGAGGTGGTGGCTCACTTCAAGGCTGGCGATACGGAATATAACTATGGCAAGGGCAACAAGGTTATTATTCCAGAGGACGAGTGGAAGAAGCTTCTCTCCGCTGCCAAAGGGCAGAAGATGACGGTGGATGTCTATTGCAAGCAGCAAGATAAGTGGAGCCGCTACAAGCCTTTCAGCATAGAGGTCAGTCCTGACAGCATAGACCCTTATCTCTCTTATCGTGCCTTGGCCCCCACCTATGTGGGTTTCGAGCATTTGGCTATCAGACAGCGCTGCCTGGAGGATTTCTCTGAGAGCGATATCTTCAACACCCGCCAGATTAGTACCGAGAAGCAAGGACATTGCATCAATTGCCACAGCTACCAGAACTACCGTACGGACAATATGATGTTTCACATCCGTATCTGTCATGATGCAACCATGATAGTATCCAACGGCAAACTGAAGAATATCCTTCTGAAGACTCCCGAGATGATATCTGTTGCCGTCTATCCCTCGTGGCATCCCACGCTACCTATTATAGCCTTCAGTACCGACCGCACCATGCAGTCGTTCCACACGCGTGATATAACGAAGGTTGAGGTGATGGAAGCTGCCAGCGATATTGTCTTCTACGATGTGGAGAAGAATACCATGGAGACCGTTTTGGCTGACAGCATAGAGTTGGAACTGTTCCCCTCTTGGAGTCCCGACGGCAAGTGGCTTTATTTCTGTTCTGCCCGCCACGAGTTCGAACCGTTGAACAATGGCATGAACGAGACGTTGAATCATTACAAGCAACTACGTTACAATCTGTATCGTGCGCCTTTCGATATGCAAACGCGTAAGTTGGGCGAGCCCGAGCTTATCTACGATGCTATCAGCAAAGAGCGTAGTGCTGTGGAGCAGCGTGTAACCAGCGACAACCGCTATGTGGTCTTTGCCGAGGGTCCGCACGGACTCTTCCATATCTGGCATCCATCGGCTCAGATAGAGATACTCGACCAGCAGACTGGTCTGCTCGTAGATACCAAGCCCATCAATAGCGCCCGTGCTGAGAGCTATCCTTCATTCTCCAGCAACGACCGCTGGATACTCTTCGAGAGCCGCAGGGACGATGGTAACTACACACGCGACTATCTGGCATACTTCGACAGAAACGGCCGCGTGCACAAGGCTTTCCTCGTGCCTCAGAAGGACCCAGCGTACTTCCTGGTGTCTTTGTATAGCTGGAGTCGTCCTGAATTCATGAAGGAGCCAGTAAAGGTTACGCCTCAGATGTTCCTGGAGCAGGCTTTGCAAGAGCCTGGACAAGTGAAGTCTCACTCTGGTATCGTCCCCGCAGCCTCTCCCGCCGGCAGTAGCAACAATACCGATGAATGGGAACATAAGGGGAACTCGTGAGCCTTAGTTCTTAATTAACAATTCATAATTCATAATTCGTAATTCATAATTCATAATTGACGCTGTGCGTCGGGCTTGCTCAAACGCAGCCTTCATAATTACACCAACCACATTCCTCTCCCTCGGGAGGGTCGGGGAGGGGTCGCCAACTATTCAAAATGAGAATATCTAAATTTGCATTCATTACATCCGCTATTCTGCTTTTTCTCTCGTCATGTACTGAGAGTATTGATACTTCGTCGCGGTACGTCTTTTCGGAGCATACTGTTATCAGCTATCTTGAGTCGCATGCCGACTATAGCCAGTACATTTCGATACTTAAACAAGTGCCTGTTAGTCGCAGGAGCAATACCACCTTGTATCAGTTGCTCTCGGCTAGAGGTAACTATACGGTCTTTGCGCCTACCAACAAAGCAATAGATGCTTATCTCCAGAAACTTGTCGATGACGATCTGATTGCCTCCCCCTCGTGGGATGCTTTTACGGATAGTGTGAAGCTCGACTCTATCCGCAAGGTGATTGCCCATAATAGCGTGATAGATGGCGGAGATACGCAGGAGCAGGTTTTCTTTACATTCAGGTTCCCCGAAGTAAACAACGGAGAGATTGCTCTTTCCAATATGCTCGACCATAAGGTGAATGTCTCTACCGTTAAGGACAACGACACCATCTTCGTTTGTGGCGACTGTCCCCTTGATCCCCGCAACCTTGACATCCCTGTTATAAACGGAGTCATCCATCAGACGCATAAGGTGATAGCGCCCGATGATGTGTCTGCAGCCCGTTATCTCAGACTTCTTATCGAGAATGATCAGGAGGGATTCCTGGTGATGGCCAAGTGCTTGCATGCGTGCGGATTGTTCGATACGCTTTCTGTTATCCGCGACGAGACCTACGAGACCCTTTACCAGTTGGGTAAGATACCCGACCTGAAGGCTTATATGAGCCACGGCTTTACCGATGCCTCTGGCAGCAGCTCCTCTAATGCGCTGTCTCCTGAGCATAGAAAGTATGGCTTCACCATCTTTGCCGAGCCCGACTCCTATTGGCGTGCCCAGGGCATCGATCCTCATGCGCCTAATGTGCCGGAGTTGATTCAGCAATGGATTATGGATAATAGGATGTACCTCTCGGACGATGTCTATACCAACGATGCCGATTACCATAACCCCGATAATGTGCTGAATCAATGGACCAACTACCACATTCTGCCTATGCGGATAGAGGCCAATAAGTTGGTGTACCATTGGAACGAGACGGGCTATTCACGTTCCACCAAGGTTCTCTCCATCCCAGTTATGGAATGGTATTCCACAATGGGAAAGCAAAGGCTGATAAAAATCTTCGAGAGTAAGGAGAGCCATGGTGTTTATCTGAACCGTTTCCCCAATATCAACAGGGAGCGTACAGGCGATGGACACGAGAATTCCTGTGACCGTGATAAGGTGGGCTGTCTGATTCAGAAGGAAAGTGAGGAAGCCATCATCAGCGATATGGTAAATGCCATTATCTATCCCATAGATGCGCCCTTGGCTTTCAATAATGCCACACGCGATAATCTGGGCAAGGAGCGCCTTCGTATCGATTGCTTTGCCCTCTTCCCCGAGAGCATGACCAACGGCATCCGTCGTGCCGATTCGGCAGACGACAAGTACAATCATGTCTATATTCCCACCGACAAGTACTATCGCTACTTCAACAACATGAGCATCATGAGCGAGGATACACACTTTATTCACTTCAATGGCTATAATGTCAGTTGGGAGAACTACGACGGCGACGAGGATAAGTGGCTGGGTCGTTACGATGTGATGTTTACCCTTCCGCATGTTCCCAAGCGCGGCACCTACGAGCTGCGTTATAAGGTGCTGGCTACGGCAGCCCGAGGCGTGGTGCAGATGTATGTGGGTTCCGACCCGGACAACCTTCCTGTGGCAGGCATCCCTGTTGACCTTACCAAGAGTATTCAGGCGCTATGGGGACAGTCGGCCACGGTTCAGGATACGGATGACCAGGAATACAATGCCGAGATTGACAAGAAGATGCGTAACAACGGATTTATGAAGGCCAGCCAGTCGGTGGCCAGCGGCTCATATAAGTGGGAGCGCGGCAATACAGTTTGCTCACGCCGCATCATCTGGCGCGGTACCATGGATCCCAATAAGACTTATTACGTGCGTTTCAAGAGCGTCCTGGATTCTGACAAGAAGGAACTTTATATGGATTACATAGAACTCTGCCCCAAGGAGGTTTACGATAATCCCGATCTGCCCGAAGACCTCTGGTAAAAGAGCAAATATACCCGCCGTCAACCTCAGACGGCGGTTTTTTCTTCTTTCCCAACATACTTTCCTGATTATTAGGAATGGTCTTTATACTTTAGCAAAAGCCTGCCACGCCTCTCGTTTCTTGCTCTGTAAATATTTTTCTAAAGACAATGTTCAATGCTCAATGTTCAACGTCCAATGGAATTTTTCCTGCCACGTTAGGCAGGAAAAATTCCCTAACTGGGGAGTATATTTTTCTTGGTTAAGCGGAAAAAGCGGCCTTTTGTGGGCCATTTTTGAATTGTCAAGAATCTTTAAAATAACTCAAATAATCCGAGATGTTACCATCATTACGCTGAAGCCCGATTGTTATCGAGGAAATGGGTAGGTATATGTTGGCCTGATATATACCAGATATGTACCTAACATGTACCTTTTTTCTGAGCAAATGTTAGGTAATGGGGTATATGTAAGGTACATATAAGGTACATGTCGGACAAACATGTACCTGTCTGTAAGGCCGATAGCCATCGTAGCTCATCGCGTGTGGAGGTACATCTTTGCGCAATTTCGATTTTAGCAAACAAAATTGTAAGCCATAAACTGCCGAAGACAATAATCCTAAAACGTTAAAACAACTTAAAGTTTCCTCCCTTTATATAACATTTCTCCTCATTTCTACGTTCTAATAAATAGAAGGTATTAATTTTAAACTAAGGTATAACACATGATTAAGCGAACAATTATCGCAGCGTTGTTTGCAGCCTTCGCCATGGTGGGGCGGGCACAGAATCAAGATTTGGAACGTTTGTTTCAGAAGTTCAGGAACAATTCTGCGATAGAGTTTGTGAATATGTTGGATTCTTTCCCTGACGCCAAACAAGTGAAAGTGGCTGAAACCTTTGAGTTTGGAGATTCCGTCTCTCTTATCCGTCAATTTGTTGAGGAGTATGAGCAGATTAAGAACTTCAAGAAAAAGAAAGCGAGCAAAGTCATCAAAATAAAAGGTAGCTTTTTCATGAAGATGGCTATGAACCAAGCTTTCTCCGTTCGTCTTTGGGAAGACGAAAGTGGCTACAAGGATACGGTTATTGAATTCGATGGATGCAAGTATGGCGTCATCCATCTTGGTGGTTTCTACAAGGATGCTGATATCGCGAACTATATCAAAGTCAACAAAATTAATAGCCTCTAATCTAACTATACGTAGAACAGAATAATTTTTTCCCTTTCCGTGAACGATTTGCCATTTCGTGTGTATGCTGTCATGAAAACCCAAAAACGAGAAACAACAGTATGAAAAGAACATTTATCGCACTATTGGCATTGGTTTTTTTTATGACAGGCGTTAGCGCACAGGAAACGGAACAGGTTTCCTGGCGATCTTTCACTCAACCTCGGGATTCGCTGAAGGTGGACAGTTTGTATGCATTCTGGAACACTTACGTTCAATACCATCCAAAAGATGAAAACGCCTGGCGTAATCTCTGCGAAGTGGAACAAGCCAAAGTGTACCACCAAAGGTTTTGGAAGAAGGGAAGCGGGCAGACCGCAGAGGAGCTACGTAAGCAACTGAATGTGGTAGGACGTATGAAGCAGGCAATCCCAGGCACCTATACCTATTATTATTGTGCATACGTCAGTAGCGATGCGCGTTCAAAGGCAGATGCCGATTCTGCCATTGCCGTTCTGCCCAAAGATGCACTTGCCAGCGATTATGACTTGTGGTGGGTACCTTATCTTATTGGCCGGAATGATACACTGCGTCTGACCAAAGTACTTACCCAATATTTCCAGAGCGGACAATACCCTGCAGAAATCCTGCAATACAACTACAACGAGCTGCAGGGCATGGAGAAAGATGGTGTGTATTTGGGAAGTGGTTCTGACGACATCGTTGGCAAACTCATTCTTCAACATGTTTTAGGCGTGCATAAGGACAAGATTCTCTGTTACAATAGTTTGGGCAAGGACTATCTGAAAGAGGTGTTTGGGCGCATAGGTATTCCTTATAGCGATGAGATATACAAGCAGTTACGCTCCTCAGCAATGAAAGACAGAACAGCCGTCATGCGCTATTTCTTTGAAAACAGCAAGCAGCCTGTCTATCTGTCTCTCCACAACATTCAACTTTTCCAACATATCAATTTTCCTGATGAGTTGAAAGCCTGCCTTTATAACGAGGGACTGACCATTCGCTATTCGGCAAAACCCTACGACAATAGGGCGGTAAAGCGTCGCAACGTGGAGCAACGCTATCTGATGGAACATATGCTAATGTCGTTTCATCCAGAGCCAGAAAGCGAAGTGGGAACGATTACTCAGAAATCAACTAAAGACATGATGCTCTGTTACCTGTTAGGACTCAGCGACCTGATGCCGTACTACAAAAAGCATAATCCAGAGCGCTATAAGTGGCTGAACCGTATTTTCACTAATATCCTCAGTAAGATGGACGGATGTTTGTTCCAAGGCATTGGAGGTAATGCTTATTCAATAGGGCTCTATGAGGATGGGGGACTTCACTACGAGTTCAGAGAACAATTAGGTTTCAAAAGAGACCCGAATGATGATGAGGAAACGTACAAGCGGAAGCGCAACGAGTTCTTTAAACACAACATACGAGTACTCATTAAAACGGACCCCATAGAATGAGTGTCTTCCCTTTAAGACCCCTGCGTCATCAGAGTGATGAGCAGGTAATGGCCCGTGCTGCGGCAGGCAGCGATACAGCTTTCGAGGAGCTGTATCGCCGCTATGCCCGTAGGTTGAAAGGCTTCTTCTTCATGCAGTTGGGTGGCGATGAGGAAATGGCAGCCGATGCTACGCACGATGTGTTCCTGAGGGCCTACGAGGCACGCACCCGCTATCAGGAGGGCAGCGATGTCAGCACTTGGATATTTACCATTGCCTATAACATCTGCAGGAACCACTATAGGAGCAATGCGTATGAGGCGCAAATGCTGGCCAACCTGGATGCCGAACCTGTTTCGGAACAGCAGATTGAAGTGGAACTGGATGCTGCTGTACTGGATGAGGCTCTACAACAAGTACTCTCAGAGTTGCCTGCCCCTTTGCACCAGATCTTCTCGCTGCATTACCAGGAGGAACTTACCATTCCACAGGTGGCAGAGATTGTAGGCGTTCCTGCAGGAACTGTTAAATCCCGTTTGCATAAAACAATGAATATAATACGTAAAAAACTGAAAGAATATGAAGATAAGTAATGAACATATAATAGAATCGGCTCGCCGTCAGCGTCAGCAGGTGGAAAGTCGCATGAGTGTGGAGACGTGGCATACGCCCCGTCGTCGTAGCAGGGGATTGGTAGCAGCTATGGGTGTTGCCGCCAGCCTTATCAGTTTCTTTGCTGGCTTTGCTCTTCATGCCAATATGCCAGCAGCCAACATGCCAATAGCCAATAGTCAACAGCTGGCAGCCAACAGCATAGAGATTAGGCATGATACCATTATGCAGGTGCAAACCGTTCGAGATACCGTCTATCAGACGCGTGTCGTCACTAAGTACGAGAAGCCTATGCTGGCAGAATCAGAAGAGTCAACCCCACCAGAGCAGAAAGCCTGCTCTATGCTCTGCGATGACATCCCCTACGAGTTGCTGGCAGCAGGAAGATAAAGCAACAAGGAAAAAAACAAGGGCCCACATTTCTGTGAGCCCTTGATTATTTTTATTGCTAAAGTCTAACGCCTAAAGTCTAGCGTCTAAACTCTAATTACAACTTTGGACCTGCAACTTCCCCTGTAGGGCGAAGTTGCTTTCGGCCAGAACTTAAAGTTTTGGACCAGCAGCTACAAGTGCCTTGCCAGCCTCGTTGCCCTCGTACTTCTTGAAGTTCTTGATGAAGCGAGCAGCCAGA
>CAMOMP010000014.1:0-49572 GCA_946619915.1 uncultured Prevotellaceae bacterium
AGCCACTGGCGGAAGCACGAAAGTGCTGCTCTATCAACCAAGAATCATTTGACCTACGAATAAAATTTCTGCAATTTCTGCCATTTCTGCGGGACTTAAAAAGAAAATCTGTGTAGATCAGTGGAATTTGTGTGACTTAAAAAGGAGAAATAACTAACTTAGAAAATATCTGTAGTTAAGAGACTGCTTGCAAATATCAGTGCTAATGCCTAGAATGCATGGAATTTAACACTGTTTAACGGGGTAGGGGATAGTTGATTGTGAAAAAGTGCGTAACTTAGTCCCCAATAATTATGTTTTGTGCGCGTGAAGCGCGCGAAAAGCCTTAACGAACCAATAACTAACAATTATATTCTATGAGAAACAGAATCTACACATTGCTTACATTGTTAAGCTTCGTTCTTTCCTGCTTCGGAGAGGTTGTTTCTATTTCCTCCCCCGCTGAGCTGATTGCTTTTGCAGACAGGGTGAACGCTGGAGAACTGACCCTTGATGCCGTACTGACTTCCGACATCGATATGGATGGTCAGGAATGGGCGAAACCTATCGGTTGCTGGACCCCAAAGGTCAGTAATGCCAATGTAATGTACAAGGGACACTTCGATGGTCAGGGCCACGCCATCAAGAACCTTACCTATACTACGAAACAGAACTATCACGGTCTCTTCGGCGTAGTATCTACGGGTGCACTGGTCGAGAACTTCACCATCACCGGTACCGTTACCAATGCCAGCTATACCGAGTTTGGTACAGTGGGCTTTGCACGCGATACCGACCCCACCATCCGCAACGTGCACAGTTACCTGAATTTCGACAATACAAAGGCTGGCGTACGTCTTGGTGGTATTTTGGGTAATGCCTATAACGGCACCACTAACATCGAGCGTTGTACCTATTCTGGTACGATAACTACTGCCGATGCCGAGAATAACGGCAACTATGGTGGTATGGTAGGTATCGGAAACAATGCTGTAGCTGCCATCTGCAACATCACCGATTGTCTGTTCGATGGTGTGATTAAGAACACGGCAGCAACTCCTGGCAACTGTACCTTCGGTGGTATGGTGGGTTACAGCAATTCCGCCATAATAACTATCAAGAACTGCGTTTCCATAGGTTCCGTACAGTCCAAGATTTACGGACAGTTCTGGGGAGCCGTCAAGTCCTCCAGCTGTGCTATCATCAACAGCTTCTATCAGGGCGATGTGGTGAACGGTTCTGCAAGTACCGTAACATTGACTGGTGCCACAAAGGTTACCGACGAGCAGTTGGCAAGTGGCGAGTTGTGCTTTACCCTGAATGGGGGACAGTCGGAGAGCGTCAACTGGTTCCAGAAGATAGGCACCGATGCTTGCCCAACCCCCAACGGTACAGATGTGGTTTATCTGAACGGTCGCCAGCATTGCGACGGCACACCATACGATGGCGCTCAGGCTTATTCCAACGAGAACGCTGGTGTGGTTGTGGATAAGCATGTCCCCGTTGACGGCTTCTGCTCTGTCTGCGGCAAGGTAGTTCCTGATGCCTATGCACCCGTTGACGGCTACTTCGAGATTGGCGATGCCAAAATGCTGAAGTGGTTCGCAGCCTATGTTAATCAGGTTGATGGGGCTGTGAATGCCAAGCTGACTGCCGACCTCGATATGCAAGGCGTTGAGGCGGAAGTTATAGGAAACAGTCCTGCCAATGCCTATAAGGGTATCTTCGACGGACAGGGTCATAAGATATCGAACTACTCGCTGACCGTCAGCGGTGAATTTACTGGCGGATACGGCTATGGTATGTTCGGTAATGTCAGAGCTTCCATCATCAAGGACTTCACTATCGACGGAACAATGCTCTTTGATAATAATGAGGGTAAAACCAGCGATTTAGGCTGTGGCCTGATAGGATGGCTCGAAGGTGGTTCGTTTATTCAGAACATCAAGAGCACAATGACCATTGATGCCAAAATCTCCACCCATGTGGGCGGCATCGTGGGTTCTCTGCGTGATGCATCCATAGACTGTTGCGAGTTCGCAGGAACCCTGAATGGCTATACCTCCAGCAATGGCGTGGCAGGTATAACGGGCTACACTAATCTGGGTGCCATTACCAACTGTATCTTCTCGGGTACTGTTACCGGCACGGGCACAGGATACTTTGGCGGTATCCTTGGCTATGTGAATAATGGTAACGCGATGATGAAGAACTGCTTCTCTTATGGAAACATCGAGAATGCGGTTTCTGTAAGAGTGGGCTCTCTGGTAAGTTATCTGCGCAATATTAGCACCTATAGCAATAACTTCTATAAAGGCGCTGCGAAGGGTATCGGCGGCGGCGAGCTGGCAACGAGCGAGATGGCTACTGCCAATACCACCCTGCCTACCGACGAGCAGCTGGCCAGCGGTGAGGTAACTTACAAACTGGGATTTTCTTATCGTCAGAAAATCGGCACAGATGCATTGCCGAAGTTAGGTAAAGGTGATGATATCGTTATCCTGAACGGTACCTATCAGAATGCACCTGCTGCCCTCTCTCTCAGCGAGAATGATGACTTCGGTACAAATGTCAAATTTGATGTTACGGCTCTTACGCTGACAAAGACGCTGAAGGGCGGTCACTGGGAGACCTTCTGTGTTCCCTTTGATATGACGGCCGAGGAGATTACCTCCCAACTGGGTGCAGGCGCTGAAGTCATGGAACCGGTAAGCGTCTCCGAGAATGACGACAACTACACCATCAATTTCTCTACTGCATCCAAGATTGTAGCAGGCAAACTCTACATGGTGAAGGTGCAGAGTGATGTTAACAGCATCAGCTTGGGCAGCAAGACTATCAAGCGTGCCTGGCCTGCACAGACGTTGGGAGACCTGGTCTATGTTGGCCTCTTCTCTTCTGAGTATGCACCATCTGGCAGCTTTATTGTCAGTGGCAACAAGACATCTCGTGCCTCAGGTATTGTGAGCCTCAAGCCATTCCAGGGTTACTTCATGGCTCCGGACGGTATTTTGGTTAATACTCTGACCTTCGGCCTCGACGGCATAGAGGATGGTATTGCCCCTGCTATCCATACTTCCGACAAGCCAACCTTTGCAGTGCTGGGTAACTCCATCTCTACCTACTACGACTACATTCCGTCTGGCTATGCCATCTATTATACCTCCGACCGCGAGAAGAACAACAACATCCAGGTGGGCGATCAGTGGTGGATGCAGCTCAGCCGCATGTCGGGACTTTCCTTCCTGGCCAATGCAGCATGGAGCGGTTCGCGTGTGGCATACGACAACAGTACACTCAATGGCATTGGCCCGTTCTGTAGCGATGCCCGTGTGAAGGCTTTGGGTCGTGCCGGTAATCCCGACTTTATCTTCGTGTTGGGCGGTACCAACGACTGGGCACACAGTTCCAATATACCTCTGGGCGAGTATTGCACAGACCAGTTCAAGGACTCCCTCTCCTTCAGAGGCGCTTACTCCCTGTTGCTACACAAACTGACTACCCGCTATCCCAAGGCTCGCGTGGTATGTCTGAGCATCCTGCCTCGTGGCGAAGCTGCCACTCAGGTAAATGCTGCGGGATGGTCACAGAACGATGGAAACGCCAGCATCAAGCATATCGCCGAGCAGTTTGGTCAGTACTTCATTGACTGTTCTACCATTCCTTTCAGCAGTGATTGGAGCAAATACATGATTTCCGGTAATCTTCATCCCACGGCAGCCGGTTTCACGCTGATGGCAGAGCACATTACCAAGGAGCTGATTGCGCAGGGTATCATCAGCGCTGACCTGAAACGTTCGGATGAGGTTGCGGAAGCCAACCGTCTGCTGGATATCAGTTTTACACAGGATGGTATCGTCAATAAGGGTACCTACGATGCCAAGGTAGGCAAGCAAGGTACAGCCACAACCGTCTTCGACGAAGAGAACAATGTTTATCTGGGCAGTACAAAGGCGCTTGCTTCGGATTACTTCTATGCTACCTACGACGAAGGAACACCGCTGGCCGATGCCTTCAATAACAGCGTGACATGGGAGATGCTGGTACGCCTCGATAATCTTGCCGATCAGGATGGTAATGTCACCAAGACCTGCATCATGGGTAATGAGCAGGAGGGTGGCTGGGCCTTCTATAACTCGGATTATGCAAGCACCTTCTCTTACAACCACAAGAGTGGTGTGAAGAGTAGCGTCAAGAACTTCAATGGCTCTCGTATCCTTACACCTGGCAGGTTCTATCATCTGGTTGTAACAATGGACAGAACAAGCCACGTTATCCGTTACTTCGTGAACGGTCAGTTGGTGCGCACAGGTACCCGTGCCGCCACAGACATGCCTCTGCCTCAGTGTGGTACCATCAAGGGACACCAGGGCATGTGGATCTGTCTGGGTGGTGATGCTACCTCAGGTGCCTGTGATTCTAAGGCCGAGAATTCTTCTGCATGTAGCTTCGTCTTTGCCCGCATATATGACGGCGCACTTACCGAGGAGGCTGCTGCCAACCTCTATACCGACGAGGTTAAGAAGTTTACAATGGCCACTGCTGCCAAGATAAGCAATGCAACAGACCTTCTGAACTTTGCCAGTCAGGTTAATGCGGGAGAAATAGCTGCCGATGCAGTCTTGGTTAACGACATAGACATGACAGGTGTGGAATGGCCTGCTCCTATCGGATTATGGGGAGATAAAAAGATTGCCTACAAGGGGCACTTCGATGGTCAGGGACATGCCATCAAGAATCTCACCTATACTACGAAGCAGAACTATCACGGTCTTTTCGGTGTTATCTCAACCGATGCCCTCATAGAGAACTTCAGCCTTTCCGGCTCTATCACCAATAGTACTTACAGCCCGTTTGGTGCCGTTGCCGGATTTGCACGCGATGATAATCCTACTATCCGCAATGTCTGGAGTACGGTGAACATCAACAACTCTCAGGCTGGTGCGCGTGTGGGTGGTATCCTCGGACATTCGAACGAGGTTAGTACAGTAAATATTGACCGTTGTACCTATTCAGGAACCCTGACCGCCAACGATGCTGGTGGCAGTGGCAACTATGGTGGTATCGTTGGTTATACCCAGAATGCTGTCTCTACGGTTCTCAATATCACCCACTGCCTGTTCGATGGCGAGGTAAAGAACTCAGCAGCAACTCCTGGCAACTGTACCTTCGGTGGTTTGGTTGGTTACATTGGTGCCAGCCCGAAGGTAACGGCTCAGAACTGTCTCTCTATCGGTAAGGTAGAATCCAAGATAACGGGTCAGTTCTATGGTGCTGTCAAGAATACATCTTGTTCTATTGCCAACAGCTATTATCAGGGCGATAATGTGAATGGTTCTGCAAGTACTGTCACACTGAGTGGTGCCACAAAGGTGACCGACGAGCAGTTGGCAAGCGGCGAGGTGGCATACAATCTGGGAGGTGCCTTCCGTCAGAACATAGGTACTGATACTTATCCTGTATTGGATGATGCCAAAGGTATTGTTAATCAGATTACAGAAACGGGCTATGCCACAATGTATGTGGCAGATGTGGATATTACGGTTCCCGATGGCGTAGCTGCATATGCAGGCATAATAGATGGCGGATATCTGAGCCTGAAGTCCATCGAGGGTAAGGTGGCTGCCTCTGAGCCCGTTATCCTGAAGGGTGCAGCAGGTTATTACAGCTTTGTTCCCACAATAGATGCGGTAAAGGCAGAGCAGAACGACCTGAAGGGTGCTGCCGAGGATATGGATGCTGCCGGTAAGTATGTGCTGGCTAAGCCCGAGGGCGAGAAGGTAGGTTTCTATCTGGCAGATTCCGGCACCATCAAGGCTAGCAGGGCTTATCTGGAGAGCGCCAGCGGCGTGAAGGCGTTTATTATTAACGAGGAAGGAACTACCTCGTTAAATGAAAAATTAAGAGTGAAGAATGAAGAATCAGATGATGCCGTTTACGACCTTTCGGGGCGGAAGGTGGCTAATTCACAATTCATAATTCATAATTCACAATTGCCGAAGGGCGTATACATCATGGACGGACACAAGGTCCTTAGATAAGAGATAAAAGTTAAGAGATAAAAGAGAAAAGTGAGTTGTTGAGATAAAAAACGCCGGAGGAGCGTTAGCGGTCCGGAATAGCGAAGCGGTCCAGAGGAGCGAAGCGGTCCGGGCTAGCACTCACGGTCCGGGCTAGCACTCACGGTCCGGGCTAGCACTCACGGTCCGGGCTAGCACTCACGATCCGGGCTAGCACTCACGGTCCGGCTAATCTCGCAATGCTATCAAATACGAGGGGAATTCAGCGTGCAAACCCATCGAATTCACGCTGAATTCCCCTTGAATTCAGCCTCCAAACTTTTTGGGGTTAAAATAAGCCCTTTTGATGCTTATTTATGGATGTCTTTTAATCCGATTCTGCCAAATCAGGTCAGAACGGATTTTTTTTATTATATAAGGTAGGGAATTTCACTTTTTTTACCTATATTTGTGCACAAAATTGTATAAATTTGCTCAAATTACTATGCTAATGAAAAGGTTTTTAACCCCTTTTGTCTGTGCGTGTCTTATGGTATCGGCCTTCGCACAGACACAAAAAACGTACAAGAACCCTGTGTATGGTTCTGATTTCCCCGACCCTACGGTTATACGTGCCGCTGATGGTACATTCTATGCCTATGCAACGGGTTGTAAAGCCAAGAAGAGTACCGACTTGGTGAAGTGGACGGATGTATCAGGCGTTATCTCCCGTCCCACGTGGAACGACAGTACATATATCGACGGCGATGGAAATAAGAAAACGGATTATTACAGCCTGTGGGCAGCCGATGTAAGTTATGTGGACGGTAAGTATGTATGCTTCTATGCCTCCGCTCTTTGGGGTAATGGTTCCCGCACCGGTATTGGTGTTGCCGTAGGCGATACACCCACTAAATTTACAGACAAGGGTAAGGTGTTCCGTAGCACAGAAATTGGTGTGAAGAACAGTATAGACCCCTGCTATGTGGAAGAGTTTGATAAGAAATACCTTGTATGGGGTAGTTTCAATGATATCTGTATCGCTGAACTGACGGATGATGCGTTGGCGATAAAGGACTTCACTCCCATTAATAACCCCCAACCCAATGGTAGCTGGACACGCCACAAGGGTGTGACCAAGCTGGCTGGCGGTGCTTTCGAGGGGGCTATGATTTACAAGCGTGGTCAGTACTACTACCTGTTCTGCTCTGTGGGCAGTTGCTGCGAGGGCGGAAACAGTACCTACCGTACCGTTGTGGGACGCTCTACCAAACTGATGGGTCCCTATGTCAACAAGCAGGGCGGTCAGATGGTAAGTAACAACTACACCACCATCATCAAGGGTAACGAAGGTGACGAAGGACGCTGGAAGGGACCTGGTCATAACTCAGAGATTATCACGGACGATAACGGCGACGACTGGTTGTTGTATCATTCCTACGATAGGAACAACAACTTCAACGGTCGTCTGATGTTGTTGGATAAGATTACATGGAGCAGCGACGGTTGGCCAACTATTAACGACGGATATCCCAGCAGCGAGGAGATGCCAGCCCCCGTCTTCTACACGGGTGACGGTGCCAACGTGACATATAAGTTCCAGAACATGGATATGATGAAGAGTGGTTGGAAGTTTTGGACCCTGAATGCCAGCGAGGATTGTGTTACAGCCACTGGCAAGGGGTCTGCCTTTATGCCTATAGGATATGCCAAGACAGCAGGTAGCTTCGATGTGCAGCAGACCGTTTCTGGCCTGAAGAATGGAGTTTATGAGTTGACGCTGGAGAGTTTCAGCTCGCAGGGCGGTTTTGACCTTTACCTGAATAATGCCAAGACCCCCTCTTATAATGCCATAGCTGCGGGAGTTAGCGCTCCTACATCGGATGCCCTTGTCAGCAACAGATTCCTGAATAAGAAGTTCACCCAGAAGGTGTATGGTCTGGTTACCAACGGCAAGCTTACCATCGGTGCTTGTTCCCGCGACAGCCTTACAAGCGCAGATCGTTTCTACATGGGTAACCTGCAGGTCGTTTACCGCGAAAAGAATGCCGAGGCTATGCAGAGCCTGATGGATACCTATGCAGCTATGGTTGATTCCATGAATGTCAGAGGTCAGCGCCATTATGCAGGCTATGATGCCAGCATGGAAGGATACAAGCAGTCTTTTGCCGCAGCAGAAACTAGCTCGGAGCGTTATAACCTCCTGACTAAGGCTAGTAAAACCATCGACAGTATCCAAACCAGCATTGCAGACTATCTGACTTTGGAGGAACAGTTGGATACATTGAGGGCTGATATAGAGAAGGCTACCGAAGGCGGTTATCTGAGTACAGAGGCTCAGGCTACATTGGCAGAGGCTGAGGACGTGGCTGCAAAGGTATCTTATAACACCACTCAGATGAAGGATTTGTTGGCACGAATGAAGACTGTAGCTCATGACATGATTTATGCTTATCAGAAGGGTGACGGCACCAAGGATAATCCCTATATCATTTCGCGTCCTGAGCAACTCGACAATATGCGCAATGTGCTGATAAAGGACCAGATGGTGTATTTCGAGATGGATGCCGATGTGGATATGGCTGACTTCGTATGGGAGCAGCTGAACACTTCCAACAATAGCTATCGCAATTGGATTACCTTTGATGGCAAGGGACATATCATCTACAACCTTACTCCCGAGAGCACCAAGAACTATCCCAGCTTCTTCGGCGCATTGTGTGGCGAAATACGTAACGTGGGTTTCGTGAATGCCAAGGTTGAATCAACGGCATCAGGAGCTGGCATCATCTGTGGCTACATGGGACATAGCTCCTTTAAGGATGCAAATGAGAATATGTATCCCGTTATTGTGGAGAACTGCTATGTAACGGGTCAGATTACCAGCAAGGGTTATGTGGGAGCTATTGGCGGCACGTTGAACTCTTCGCCCATTATTATCCGTAACTGTTACAGTGCTGTTGATATCGTGGGTAATGGGTCATCTGCCAACTACTCAGGTGGATTGGTGGGCAGAGTCAGAACCGACCTGACCATTGAGAACTGCTACGCTGCCGGAACAATCGAATCCCCCATTGCGGGTGGAGTGGTAGCAGGAGGTCAGAATAACACAACGCCTGCCTCTCTGTATAAGAATGTGATAGCATGGAACCCAAGCGTCTCTGGTGCAACGGCATTAGGATTCGGAACGACAGCGGCAGGCGATGTGCTGACTGATGTCTATCAGTTGGCAGACATGAAGGTGAATGATGTTCCCGTTGAGGAGGGTAAGACGCATGCCGAGTTGCGGCAGATAGCAGCTACATGGGGTGCACCCTGGTACATGGACCCTGCTGCAGGTAATGGATATCCCATCCTACAATGGCAGTACGATAGAGGCGATTACAAACAGATTTGCGGATTCAAGGAGGACGAGGAAACCTCAATAAATGAAGAGTTAAGAATGAAGAATGAAGAATTTGCTGCCGCAGTGTATGACCTTGCAGGACGAAAGGTGGCTAATTCAAAATTCAAAATTCAAAATTCAAAATTGCCTAAGGGCATATACATTGTGAATGGTAGAAAGGTGATGTTTTAACCTTCTCTGAGTACTCCGGAAATCCCGGAAATTCCGGAAAGTCCGGGAAGTCCGGAAACTCCGGGTACTCTGAGGCCCTAACATAACCAACTATAGTATTAACTTAAAAAAACACCGACATGAAAGCTGTATTAACTTCTTTACTTTTTCTCTTGTCAGTTGCTTCGCTGGCACAGAGACAGAATGTGAGTGGGCGGATAAGTGGTGCCAATGGGCCAATACCCAATGTGTCCGTCAGGGAGGTGGATGTAAACCATCGCGTTTATAATCATACCACGGCAGACAAGAACGGTCTTTTCTCGTTCCGTGTAAGAGACGCCCAGCATTCGCTGCAGTTCTTTGCTCCTGGCTACAGAACTTTCACGCATAAGATGTTGGGGGAGCATTCGTTCATAGTCACGCTCGAGGCTCGTCGCATATCACCTTATGTTGGTCAGGAACGGTTGCTGTTGAAGTCCGACCGCCTCTTCTGTGGCAGATATATGGGAACTGAGGTTAGGCAGATGGCATGGGTGGAGCAGTTAACCGACACATTGTTTACACTGATTCTACCCGTGAAGCTGGATAAGGTGATAGATGAGTATCCTGCGGGCAGGACCCTGACGGTTCTCTCCGATATGGATCGACAGCTGATGTTATGGGAGAATGTCGTGGATGCTTACTCGTTGGATGTGGCTCCCTATGATGTGGATGATCATCATTTGGCACAATCCTATTTCGGGGCAGACCGCCTTATGAATGGGCAGGAGGATAACATCCCCCTTTATGCCTATCCGCATTTCCAGTTCACGAAGACCGACCTGGTGTATCTGATTGAACATCCCAATGCTTTGAGGCGTTTGGTAGTGGACACTTATAAGGCCGACAATTACTGGAATCTATATCCCACAGATAAGACTATCGATTTGTTGAAGCAGGTGTTGGAGAAAACCAAACAATAAAGCCCCCTCCCCATCGAGGGAGGAGCCGAACCAATGAAACTATTATTAACTATTCAATAAAAATGAGAAAATATCTACTATTGCTCCTTGTGGGCTGTACTATGGCGTATGGTCAGGCCAACAAGGAGACGCTTTTTTTGATTTCAAACACACACCTTGACACCCAATGGAACTGGGATGTCAAAACAACCATTAACGAGTACATCAAGAATACCCTTACCCAGAACATGGCCTTGATGGACAAGTATCCCAATTTTATGTTGAACTACGAGGGGGCAGTCAAGTACATGTGGATGAAGGAGTACTATCCCACGGAGTTCGAGAAGATGAAAGGCTATATAGCCCGAGGACAATGGCACGTGAGCGGTATGTCGCTGGATGCAACAGATGTGATGATGTCGTCGGCAGAGAGTATTCTGCACAGTATGCTCTATGCCAATAAATTCTACCAACGTGAGTTTGGCGTGCGTGGTGGTTATGATATTATGCTGCCTGACTGTTTCGGTTTCTCGTATGCCCTCCCTTCGCTGGCTAAGCATGCGGGTATCCGTGGATTCCATACCGCCAAGTTGGGGTGGGGCGCCGCAGCCTATGACGGTCTGCCTCCCTTCGGTATATGGCAAGGAGTGGATGGCAGTCAGATTTATGCTGTTTATAAACCTGGGGCTTACGACACGCACGAGGAGTTCAACAAGGATCTGACCTCGGATGCTGATATGCTGAAGAAGATACAGGAGAACTACTCCAACTATGGTGTCGCTGCCCATTTCCGATATGTAGGTCCGCGTGGCGATCGCGGTGGTGGTTTACAGGACAATCCTGATAAAGAGGGAGAGAATACGCCCTACTGGCTTGACTATAATGCAGGCAAGACCGATGGTAAGATACAGGTCAAGTTAGCTACCCCCGACGAGTTCTTCGATTACTTAGACCAATACAAAAACTCAAAATACAAGGTGTGGAACAGTGAACTGCCCATGAGGACGCATGGAGTGGGTTCCTATACCAGCTGGGGATTGCTGAAGAGATGGAACCGTAAGAATGAGCTGTTGGCTGATGCTGCCGAGAAGGCTTCGTCGCTTTCCTATTGGTTGGGCGCCGCGGATTATCCTACGGAAGCATTGCGCGATGCTTGGATCCGTACCATCTGGCAACAGCATCATGATGGCATCACAGGTACCTCTACATTAAAGGCAAACGAATATTCCTACAACGAGTATTACGTAGCCAATCGTGTCTTCGGACAGCATCTGGCTAATGCCGTTGGAGCTGCTTCGCAGGTGCTCGACACCCAAGTAGAAGGCATACCGATGGTGGTATATAACCCTCTCTCTCATAATCGTACTGATATTGTGGAGGGAAGTATGGCTTGTCCTCAGCGTCCTTATAATATGAGGGTTGTAGGGCCGGATGGCGAGGAGGTACTCTCCCAGATTACCGGTTATGATGAAAAGACAGGGCAGGTGAGTTTCATCTTTGCGGCAACGGTGCCTTCATTGGGCTATGCTGTCTATGATGTCCGCCTGGGCGAGAAGAGCGAACTGACATCTTCCCTTGAGGCTGACGAGAATAACCGTCAGCTCTTTAATGGACGTTATCGCGTGACTATCAATGCCAATGGAGATATCCAGAAGCTGTACGACGAGGAGAAATCCCGTACGCTTATCAATAGTGCCATTCGTCAGCAGATGATTTATGACCACGAGGATACGTGGCCGGCATGGGAGATTAGCTATACCGATGTTTGTAGGACGCCTTCGGCTTATGTTGGTGGAGACGCTGATATCCAGTTGGTGGAGGACGGTCCTCTGCGCAAGTCTTTCCGCATCAGCAGGCAGACAGCGGGTTCTACATTTATCCAGTATGTTCGTGTGACGGCACTTTCAAACCGTATCGATTGTGTGAACGAGGTGGATTGGCAGACCCCCGAGCGTATGCTCAAGGTGAACTTCCCCTTCTACTTCAGTGCGACGAAGGATACTTATGATATATCTTTGGGTACTATACAGCGTGCAGCACGTTCCAGCGACGAGTACGAGGTTTGTGGCCATCAGTGGGCAGACCATAGTTCCTCCACTTATGGTGTTTCTATTCTTAACGACTGTAAGTATGGCTGGGATAAGCCTGATGCCAAGAGTCTTCGGCTGACCCTTCAGCATACCCCTTCCTGCAAGAACTACGACCATCAGGCTAACATGGATATTGGGCCTAACAGCTATACCTATTCGCTCTTCCCTCATGACGGCAAATGGAGCGAGCAGACCCAGATGGAGGCTGCCCATCTGAACCAACCTTTGATGGGATTCGTGGCCCCCAAGCATGCAGGTACTATGGGACGCTCGATGCAGTTTGTCTCGCTCAATACCGACAAGGTAAGTATCAAGGCGTTGAAGAAAGCCGAGGAGACAGATGAACTGATAGTACGTGTGTATGAATGGACCGGACAGGACCAGCAGGATGTAACACTTCAGTTCCCTGCCGAGATTCTTACTGCCCGCGAGGTAAATGCGCTGGAGGAGGATGTAGAAAACTCTACACTCTCAACTCTAAACTCTAAACTAACCTTCTCCATCGGTCATTATCAACCTAAGACTTTTGCTGTCAGACTCAAGAGTCCTTCTGCCGGAAACATAGAACGTGGGGAAGGTACTCCTGCAACGTTTGCTTACAACATCGATGTAATGAGTTCTGACAAGCAGCGAGGAAACGCCAACACTACTTACTGTACCTATGCATACCCTGCTGAACTCATCCCTGATACCATGCTGGTTGATGGGGTACGCTTTGCTATGGGTAACCGCACCGACGGTAAGACAAATGCCATGCGTATATCCGGAACAAATACTATTACCCTTAATCGCCAGCCAGGAGAGAATAACCTGTATCTCCTTATGGCCTCTGCGACAGAGGCCGGCAGTACCGTGTCAGTTGCTATGGGCGAGGAGGAACCTGTGACAATAGATGTTCCTTATTATTCAGGGAAGATCGGTGCTCCGCTCTCTTGTACCAACCTGGGCAGTTCGTATAGGAAGCAGAATGTGGCATTTGTCTCGTCCCATGCACATAATATAAGCAGCAAGAGTAATGAGACGATGGCGTTTATGTATATGTACAAATACTGCATTCCATTGCCCGAGGGTGTTAATGAGGTGAAGTTGACATGTACGGATCGCAAGACTTTCGTCTTAGCGGCTACCACATCTGCCAGTCATACAGATGACCTTGTCGCCTTTACGCCCATCACCACGGAGATTGATTATAACGAGTTGAATGGGAATACGGAGGATAACCGTTTAGAGCCCAAGACCATAACGGCATCACATCAGAATGGCACCAACGAGGCAGGAAAGTTTGCTAACGACAAGAACCCGACCACCAAATGGTGTGCCACCAGTTCACAGAGTAAGACGCCCTATCTGCAATATACCTTTGCCGAGCCTGTTCGTGTGGACCGATGGATGGTACTCTGTGCAGCCCGTGAGAGCGGTGGCTATGTAGCCGAGGCATTCAAGCTGCAATATCAGGCTGATGATGACACATGGGTGGATTTTGCAGATATCTCCTCTAACCAGGTCAATAAGGTTGTGAGTACTTTAGCGGAACCTGTTACCGCTACTCGTTTCCGCCTGCAGATGGTCCACGGAGAGCAGGGCGACGGCTACACAACCCGTATCTACGAGTTTGCTCTATACGGTCAGACGCTGAGGGAGTATGAGACAGGCGTTGAGCCAATTCAAAATTCAAAATTCGAAATTCAAAATGGTGCTGAGGTTTATGACCTAAGCGGCAGAAAAATAGATTCTTCACTCTTCACTCTTCACAAGGGTATTTACATCGTAAACGGTCAGAAAAGAATATTGCCCTGATGTTACAGGGCAATATTCTTAGAAGGTTGCATATTCTCGTTGAACTTGAACCGGTATTTTGTTTTCTCCGTTATGGGCGTACGTACCAGTATTGTTTCTTGTTCCCCTGGCAATAGGGTAACGAAGTTGTCGGAGTAGTGCGTGCGGTGAACGGCATTTCCTTCGCCGTCCGTTAGCAGCAGCTGACAGAAGAAGGCAATCTTGCTTCCGCTGTTCTTGATGTTCACCTGCCATTGGTGCATGCCGTCCTTATCTGCCAAGGGTTTCACCTTGATGGTAGGCTTGGCAGCAGCCATATTACCTAAGGGCTCAAAGCCTGCCGTACATGGGCCTGTAACGGTATTCTTTCCTTCGTACTTGTTGGTGGAGCGCCAATAGAAGTTCTTGCTCACCACGTTGCCCTTGGCATCCTTGGCTTGCAGGGCTATGAAGTGCACAGGAGAGATGTTCTCGGGGAAATCAATCTTCAGTACGTCATTTGCTACGCCGTCGGCAGGAACATCAGCCTTTGCTGTCAGACTAAGAACACGTTTGCTATTCAGATCATAAACCTGAGCTGTAACGGTAATGCCCTTTTGTTCTTGCAGATAATCATTGGCAACAGAGACCGTATTCTTCAGATAATCATACTGTACGTGTATGGGCTCCAATGCGTGCATCGTGTGGAAGAGCGAGGCTGTGGGCTCCAGCATCCAGTCCCACATGCGGGCGCAGACCTGTGGTTGTGGGCAGTTGTGGTACCAGAAGAGCAAGCCCGAACACCAGCGGTCGCCATAACCCAACTTGTTCTCATTCCATACCTCCCAGATGCTTTTGCTATTGATAGCTCCTACCATCTGACCTCTGCGTGCAAATTCCTCAATGTTATTTGACTCGCCATATTTGTTGGTCATGTCTGTGTAGAGCGTACTCATCAGGTGGAATCCGTTTCCGTCCATATAGTCCCAGGTCTCCTTGTTGATAGGCCATAGGTCTTGTGCAGGCATCATCTCTCGCAGGCTCTCTACAATAGGCAGGGTAGGGGCTCCGTATTCGGGATTGAAACCGTCCACACGGCTACCGCGGTCCGATGCTGTGTTCTCGTAGTGTCGCATGGGATTCACCTGCTTGTAGGGACTGCCGTCATGAACGCCATCGCATTCGCTCTGCATCTGATAGGGACGGGTGCCATCCAGTCGTTTGATAAGTTCCTCTGCACCTGTTACGCAAGTGCTCTCGTTACTGCTAACGTAGATGACGATGCTGGGGTGGTTGCGGATACGCTTTACGGTACTCTCCACGTTTGCCAGGTAGAGAGATTCGTCGAGGGGATGGCGCGTGTCGCCTGTCATCCAGAACTCCTGCCATACCATGATACCGTACTCGTCGCATAGTTCATAGAAACGGTCGCTTTCTGCAATGCCGCCGCCCCAAAGACGCAGGAGGTTGATGCCACACTGGTCGGTATAAGCCAGCTCTGTTTCCATGCGGCTGTCATCGGTTCGCAACATGGCTTCAGGAATCCAGTTGTTACCGCGAATAAAGGTCTTGTGTCCGTTTATGATGAACATCTTGGATTTGTCGGGTGTCTCGCGTGTTGCTACTACCTCGCGGATACCGAAACGTGTTTGCAGGCTGTCTGATAGGTGGTTGGAAAGATTGGTTAGTGTCAGTTGTAATGTGTACAGATGTTGTTCTCCCTTGTTCTTGGGCCACCACAGACGTGGCTTCTCAATGTTCAACTGTGGGAATTCCTTGGGCGTGAAGGTAATAACCTTATGTTCGCCGCGAATCAGTTTTACTTTCTTTTCTAATTGGATGTCAGTGTCCAGTATCTTACCCCGTACAATACCCTCAAAGGTTTGCGTGTTAGGATTAAACACTTCTACGCTAATCGTTTCTGCTGCCTTGTCGTAGTTGGGGTGGGAGAGTTTGGATGTTACAAAGGGGTTGCGCAGTTGTATATTGCCTGTGCTATAGAGGCGGATGCTTTTCCATATACCAGTGTTGCGGTCGCGGATGCCGTCTTCGAAGGTGAAGTCCCAACCGATTGTCATCAGTTGGCTCACATTCTGTCCCATCCATCCGTCTCCTCCGTTATGCCACTCTCCTGCGGCGCCCCATGACTTGGGCATGCTGGTGCCTGGCACATCCACGGGATAGACTCGAACGGCAATGACTGCCTTCTCTCCCGCTTTAACGCGGTCGGTGATGTCGAAGGGTTGGTTATTGAACATACCTGCCATGTTACCCATCAGATATCCGTTTACCCAGATCTCTGCGCGGTAGTTGATACCCTCGGGCTCTAACCAGATGCGACGGCCCTTGAATTTAGCCGGAACCTCGAATTCTGTTCGGAACCAATAGGTGTAGAACTCGCGACCGACCTTTGCCAAGTCGGGGATAAGGCCGTTCTTCAGTTTGTTGTTCTGCCCGTAGTATGGATCGGGATAAACTTTCTGCTCAACCAGATTGGTCAGGACCGTACCTGGCACGATGGCTTCTGTCCAGTTACTTGTATTGAATCCCTTGGAGGATATCTCTGCCCCGGTGCCTTTGGCATCAGAGGCTTTTATCATCATCCATGTCTGCTGTCCTCCGTGTCCCAACTTGGAGTCCAGTTTTACAGATGCTCTCTCTGCAGCTGATATGCTAAGTGAGAATAGCATTGTCACTGCTGCAACCAATGTCTTTTTTACTCTCATTTTATGTCTTCTTTGGTAAATCGGTTATTATTCCAGCAAAGCTGCTGCACACCACAGATAAGGAGCCTGGCCGTGATAGTCACCTGCCACGCGTGGGCGGTCCAGGTAGTAGTCGAAATCTGCTTTCTTGTTTGTTCCTACGCAAACCTCGCGCACATCATTATTATCATTAATATAAGGTATGAGTGCCATCCATGCCTTACGTGCTGCCGGACCGTATGTTTTTGCAGACAGCCATCCCTCCTTCACTCCGCAGATAAAGGCATAGGTAAACATGCCTGAGCCGCTGGTCTCTGTCCAGAAGTCGGGTTGGTCAACCAACTGATTCCAAATTCCTTCTTCATTTCGATATTTCAGCAAGCTCTTCATCATCAGTCGGTATCCTTTAAGGATGCGCTTATAGTAGGGGCTGTCCTTAGGTAATGCTTTCAGCACCTCGGTTAACCCGACAGCCATCCAACCATTGCCTCGGCACCAATAGTACGGAACGTCCGGTGCATGATAGAACAGACCATTGGGTCGTTGCAGTTCATCCAGGTATTTAACCATCTCGTGTGCGGCACGGTCTATGTATTTGCGGTCTCCTGTTACGCGGTATGCCCATGACTGAACGATGGTAATCATATACATGTCGTCTATCCACATACGTGTCTGCCATGTATAGCCGTTGCGTGCCAGCCTTTTCTGGCTCTCCTTGGCATCCTTAGGCAGTTCCCATTGGGTATCGGCATAGGACAAACCCATTTCCTTGTAACGTTCATCCTTATATACTTGGTAAAGCATCAGTGGCAGTGAGCCAAACATGTTCATATCCACATGATTCTTTATGGGCAGGAATTCCTTCTCCGGGCCAAAGAAGGGTTCAAAGCGGTCACGCATCAAGTCAACAATCTTCTGATCGCCTGCTGCACGTCCAAACATAATGGCACCATTCCAGGCGCATACCTCGTGATAACTGATGTATTTGGTGTTACCACCCCAGAATCCATGTTTGGCATCCACGAAATGGTAAGCCAACCGGTGTCCTACCTCTTCAGGTGTAAAGCCTTTGGGGAAATCCTGTAACGCTGTCTTCTGAGCATGGCATAGCGAGCCTGCCACAATGAACAATAATAATGAATAGATTCTTGCTTTCTTCATCCTTTGTTTTATGTTTATGGTTAAAATTTCACCGCAAAATTAAACTCTTTTGCAATAATATGCAAATATTATATCTAAAATAAGTATAAATTTGCCCCACTTTCCACAGGTTTGTTTGAATAAAGGGAAAAAAATGATACCTTTGCCTTTGAAAATAAGTTATTATATCAAAAATGCTATGAATATTATGAAGAAGAAGATTCTTTTCCTGGCACTTGCGTTGCCAGTTTTCCTTTGTTCTTATGCTCAGAATGACGTAACTAAAGAAGAGTTCAAACCATTTTATGAGTCAGCCGATGCTCCCCATATGGAAAAGGTTCTGCCTGCACCTCCTGCACTTACCGACTCTCGTTTCTTCTACGACTGGACTCAGTATCAGTGGGGTAAATCCATCCGAGAAACTGAACGTGGAAAGCAGGCCATTGCCGACGCAGGTATTTGCGCCCGTTATTTTATGGAACGTTACGGTAAGGCTATCGGTATCGAATTAACTGCCGAGAAGTATCCCGAGATGTACCGTCTTTTCTCTCGTCTTCACTTGACAGAGCAGCAGGGTGGTGCCAGTGCAAAGGCCTACTTCCATCGTGTTCGTCCCTATCAGCAGTTCAAGGAGCCGACAAGTGTGCCCGACCACGAGAATCCCGAGGATTTCACCAGCTATCCCTCCGGCCATACACATGCTTCATGGTTGGTTGGCTTGACGCTGATGGTTATAGATCCTGCTCATAGCGAGGAGATTATGAAGGTGGCATACGAGTTGGGTCAGAGCCGTGTGATTGTTGGTTTCCATTACCAGAGTGATGTTGATGCTGGTCGTCTTTGTGGCAGCGTCACCTTTGCCCGTCTTCAGAGCATGCCAGAATATCAGAAGATGTTGGAGAAGGCTGTAAAGGAATTCCAGAAGAACCAGAAGAAGTAAGAGAGAAAGTCTCAAATCCATATTAGGGCAAGGAACATGCGATGTTTCCTTGCCCTATTTTTTGTGATAGATTAGAGATTAGAGATGATAGATAATAGATAATAGATGATAGATGGTTTCAAGTTGCTAACCGCTCAACGATGTACGATGGCTGATGGCTGATGTCCCCTCCATAGAGGGAGGGGTTGGGGGTGGGTCTTTCATTTATATATAAGGTGTAACCTTTTTTATCTTGTCCGGTTTCCGAAATTTGCATATTTTATCCCACTTTGTTTGCAATTTCCTTGCATCGTATTATACTTTCTTGTTATTTTTGCATGAAATTATAAACCATTCCACGTTATGAAAAGGATATTATTGCTATTATCTATAGTGGCTGAATTGGGGCTGCTGATTTCATGTTCCGAAACCATAGACACATCCCAGAGATATGTTTTTAAGGATCATACTGTACTTAGCTATATGCTGCAGCACGATTCCTATTCTTCTTATGTAGATCTTCTGAAGCAAGTACCTATCAGTCCCCAAAGTAAGAGCTCCGTTTATCAGCTTCTGAGTGCTAGAGGAAACTTCACGGTTTTTGCTCCTACAAACGAGGCCATAGATGAGTATCTCCATCAGTTAACGGAAAGTGGAATCATCCCAGCTCCAGCATGGGAGGCTATTCCTGACAGTCTGATTGCGGATTCCCTTCGTAAGGTGATTGTTTATAATAGTATCATAGACGGTGGCGATGAGGAGTACTACGAGGTTTGCATGTTCCCCGCGCAGAATAACGAAGAGTTTCCCCGTAGCAACATGAACGAGCTGAAACTAAGTGTATCCTATGGTAGTAACCCAGACAGCATATACATCAACCGTACTTGTCCTATCAGTATTGCCAACCGTGATATCCGTACGATAAACGGAATGATACATCAGGTAGAGAAGGTAATAGCCCCGACGGATATCACGTTAGCCGGTGTGCTCGACGAATATCTGAAAGGTTACAAACAGGGTTTCGTGGTAATGGCAAAATTATGCAAAGCATGTGGTTTGATGGATACCCTGTCAAAACGCCAGGATGAGGTGTACGAACAGTTATATATAAGAGGAAAGATTGAGGAGAAGACACCAGCCAACGGACTGGCAACCATGACGGGTGGTTATTCCTATGCGCCCCGTCATAGAAAGTACGGATTCACTATCTTTGCCGAACCTGACAGTTTTTGGGAAGAGAAGTTAGGGAAGCCAGCTTCGGAGATAACCCCTGCCGATGTGCAGAGTTGGGTTGCCAAGGGCAACTATTATCCTCAGGCAGTTGCAGACGATAATTACAAGATGCCCAACAACCTCTTGTATCAATGGACCACGTACCATGTTCTGCCCTTTAAGATGTCACCAGACAGGTTGGTTTTCCATTACAACGAGAAGGGATACGACTATTCCGGAAGTCCCTACAAATATAGCATTCCTGTGATGGAGTACTATGTTCCGTTAGGACAACGTCGTCTGGTTAAGATATATGAGAGTCCGGAGTCGAATGGTGTATATCTGAACCGTTTCCCCGTCATCGATAATGCCCGTCGTGGTACGGGACACGAGATAGCTTGCCATCCCGACAAAATCGGTTGTCGCGTCTTTAAGGAGGACGAGACACTTTACGAACATATAGGTGCCAACGGATATATCTACGCCATAGATGCTCCTCTGGCTTATGATGATGCTACGCGTAACAATCTGGCCAAAAGCCGTATCCGTATGGACTGTATGAGTTTCTTCCCCGAGGTGATGAACAACGATATCCGTCGTGTTCCCTTGACCGATGCAGCTCATCAGTGGGTACATTTCCCCGACGATGATGAATATAAGTATATTGGGAACCTGAGCATCAACAAGGGTTCTACCTTTGTATATTATAATGCATACGGACTGAAGTTCGGAAGTCTTTGTGGTGATGAGGTAAAGTGCGTGGGACACTGGGAACTTGTCTTCACCTTGCCACCAGTTCCTAAGCGTGGCACATACGAGGTAAGATACCGTATCCTTACGAACTCCAACCGTGGGGTGGGGCAGCTCTATTTTGGTGATGACCCAGACCGATTGCCTGTAACCGGTATTCCTGTGAACCTTACCTTAGGTGGTGTTGATCCTAATACGGGATGGGCAGCAGATTCTGATCATGACGACGATCAAAACGCAGAGGTAGATAAGCAGATGCGTAACAACGGCTTCATGAAGGGGGAGGAGAGTATCCTCATCCTTAAACAGCCTGGTACGACAGCCCGTAATAATGTGAACCGCAACATCATCCGTCGTATCATAACACGCGCCACCCTCGATCCGGATAAGACGTATTATCTGAAGATTAAGTCGGTATTGGACAATACCACCTCCGAGTTCTATATGGACCACATAGAGTATTGTCCCAAGGAAATCTATGATAATCCCGAGACACCCGAGGATATTTGGTAAGTGAAAAGACCCCTCTCCGACTCCCCCGAGGGGGAGGGAGTTGATAGTTGATACCCCAGCCCCTAGCCCCCAGCCCCTAGCCTCCAGACTCCCTCCCCTCGGGGAGGAAGGGAGGGGGTTCTATCTCACCAATTTATAGTCCAGCTGCTTGCGGTACAGGTCTGCTCTGGCTACCTGAATCTTTACGCTGTCTCCCAGGTTGTAGCAATGGTGGTGGCTACGTCCTCTCAGGCGGTAGTTCTTCTCGTCGAACTCGTAGTAATCATCATCGAGGTCGCGTAGGGGAATCATTCCCTCGCACTTATTCTCATCTACTTCCACATAGATGCCGAATTCCGTTACACCGCTGATGGTGCCAACGAAAGTTTCGCCCAGATGCTCGCTCATATATTCCACCTGCTTGTATTTGATGCTGGAACGTTCAGCTTGAGCTGCAGTCTGTTCCATCTCGCTACAATGCTCGCAGAGTTCCTCGTATTTGTCTTGGTTGACAGAGCGTCCACCCTGTGCATATTTTGTCAGCAGACGATGTACCATCAGGTCGGGATATCTACGAATAGGAGAAGTGAAGTGCGTATAATAGTCAAACGCCAATCCATAGTGTCCCACATTGTGGGTGCTGTATTTGGCTTTCATCATAGCACGCAGGGTAATCATCTCTATCATGTTTTGTTCCCTCTTGCCTTTCACCTCTGTAAGCATCTTGTTCAGGTTCCTGCTCATTTCGCCCTTCGAGCCGTTCGTCCTCAGTTTGTAGCCGAACTTACCAACAAAGTCCGACAGGTTCATCAGTTTGGCAGGATCGGGTGACTCATGGATACGATAAGGCAGCACTTTAGCTTTCTGGTTCTTGGGCACCTTTCCGATGCTTTCTGCTACTGTGCGGTTGGCCAGCAACATGAATTCTTCCACCAGTTTGTTGGCATCCTTGGCCACTTTGAAATATACACTCGTGGGCTTGCCCTTTTCGTCTATCTCGAATCGAACCTCGCATCGGTCAAAGTCAACGGCCCCGCCAGCGAAACGTTTGCGACGTAACTCCTTTGCCAAACGGTTCAGCGTAATAAGCGCCTCTTCCATATCTTCCCCAATTGGGTTTTCCCCCTTCACGGTGGAGTTAGAGGGGGTCTTTGGTCTGTCTCCAGGAGCTTTGTAATCTTCCTCGCTTGCCTCATGTCGTCTTTCAAAGACTTCCTGTACCTCCTCGTAGGTGAAGCGCCGGTCACTCTTTATCACCGTGTGAGCCAGGTGCCAGTCTTTCACCTCGGCTTTATCGTTCATCTTAAAGATGACGCTGTACGTCAGTTTCTCCTCGTCCGGTCGTAGTGAGCAGACGTAGTTGCAAAGATGCTCGGGCAGCATGGGAACGGTGCGGTCCACCAAATAAACGCTGGTGGAGCGTTTCAATGCTTCCTTATCTATAATAGAGCCTTCGGTAACGTAGTGGCTTACATCGGCAATATGGACGCCAATCTCCCAAAGCCCGGCTTTTATAGGACGAATGCTCAGAGCATCATCGAAGTCCTTGGCATCGCGTGGGTCGATGGTAAAAGTCATGACATCTCGCATGTCCTCTCGGCGTGCGATTTCCTCTTTCGTAATATCCAACTTCAGTTTCTTGGCGGCCTTCTCCACGGCGGCAGGATAAACGTATGGCAGGCCGTATTCTGCCAGGATGGCATGCATCTCGGCATTGTTCTCGCCTGTCTTTCCCAGGATATCTATCACCTTTCCGACAGGGTTCTTGGCATTATCGGGCCATTCCACAATCTTTACAATAGCCTTGTCCCCCGTCTGCCCTTTCTTCAGGTTGGCTTTGGGGATGAAGATATCGTTGGCCAGTGTACGGTCTTCGGTTAGCAGGTAAGCATAATTTTTGCTCACTTGCAAGGTTCCCACAAACTGCTTCTCACTACGTTCCAGTATCTCTGTTACAGCTGCCTCGCGAACATGATGCTTCCTGCGCGCCAGCATGGTTACCTGAACCTTATCGCCGTCCATAGCGTGCATGCTGTTACGCTCTGCCACTAGGACTGGTTCTCCGCCATCTTCTGGTTCAAAGGTGTTCTTGCCGTTTGCCTTACGGTGGAAGATACCCGTCATTACCTGCGTGGGGTTGTTCAGTTTGTAACAGAAACGGGGCTGTTCCTTTATATAGTCATCCATCAGCAGAACCTCCAGCACATCCATCAGCAGCATCTTAGCTGGATGTGTGTTCAGATGAAGTTCGCGATAGAGGGTTTTCAGTTCAAAGACTTGGTTGGGTTGTTCCTCGAACAGCGCTATTACCATCTGTTCCAGGTTTTTCTTCTTGAGGCGACTGCCTCCGCTTTTCTTCTTTCCCATGATAGTTTATTTTACTGGGCAATGTGTTAAGAACAACCAATGCCCATTATTTCAAATTAATTTCCTTGCAAAGATAGAAAGTTTTTTTGCTTGTTCCAAAATTTATTTTTATTTTTGCGACCGAAATAAATGATAGCGGGCCAGAAAACCCACTTGATGAGCATATTTAGGACATGAATATAAGAAAGCTTCTGATAGCAACATTGGTATTAGTTTTATTTAATAATAATGTTCGCGCATACAACGAGGATGTTGACCATCTTCTTGAGGGTACACTGATTTATTCTGGTAATGCAACGAGGGCCGCTTATGCTTTTGATGAAGACCCCTCTACATACTATAGTACTGTTGCAAGCACATTTGCGTGGGTTGGTCTTGATTTAGGTGCCCCCCATGTTATTACTCGTATTGATTACATGCCTGCATCCACTTCCCTTGGGCCAGACCGAATGTTGCTCAGCCTCTTTGAGGGAGCCAACAGTCCCGACTTTATGGATGCGGTCCCCCTTTACCTTATTGGCGATATACCTGCCAATGGGACGTATTCCAACACAGAGGTGAATGTTAGCCGTGGCTTCCGTTACGTCCGTTACGTTGGTGGCGCAGGTTCATACTGTAATGTTGCCGAGCTAAAGTTCTACGGCCATGCCGGTGAGGGTGACGACAGCCAGTTCTATCAGATTACCAATCTGCCTACGCTCAGTATTCATGTCCAGGATAATATCCTTCCGACAGTCAAAGGGGAAGACTTCTCCTCTCAATCTCTGCTTATCTATGATAAAGGAACACGTATCCAGGACTATCCCATCCAGTTCCGCGTCCGTGGAAATTACTCGTCAACCCATGAGAACAAAGCGTTCCGTGTGAAGTTTGATGATGGCAAGAGCCATCATATGATGCGTGGCTCGGCCAACGAATCGCCTACCAAGGCAAAGAAGTGGGTGCTTATCAACAGCTATCGCGACAAGACGCTGATGCGAAATCCTGTAGCCTGGGCAGTCTCCAAACGTGCCGAAAGAAGTTGGACGCCATGGAGCCAGGTAGTTGACCTTGTTGTCAATGGTGATTATCGTGGTACATACACACTGGCCGATGCAGTCACTGTGGACAATAAACGTATCGGCATTACGGAGATGACAGAGAATGACATCGACGAGGAGAATATCACAGGTGGTTATTTTATCGAATTGGATAACTACTACGATCAGGAGCCCAATCATTTCATGTCAGCATATGGTAATAAGTTGTCTATACATGAACCTGACGAGGATGTGTTGCAACCTGCGCAGTTCTGGTACATTCAGGACGCATGGAACCACATGGAGGAGGTAGCTTATAGTGCCAATTATGGAGATATGGAAAAAGGTTTGCCCGCCTATCTCGACCTTGAGTCGTTCTTCTCGTGGTTCATTGTGAGTGAGTTTAACGGGAATACCGATATGATATGCCAGGTCTTCAAATACAAGGAGCGTGGCGATGATCACTTTTACACTGGACCTATTTGGGATGCTGACCTGGCCTTGGAAAATGACGAGACCACCTATCCCGCCAACGAACGTATGGACTGGACCTACAAGGTTCGTTGTTCGACAGGACGTTGGAATCAATTCCTTAACCGCGTTCTTGCCGAGCCGTCGTTATTTGCACAATTGCAGGCAATGTGGGCAAGGCTTCGATTGAAAGGCAACTTCGAGCCTAATGACTTAGCTGCCGACGTGGATTCTCTACGTGAAGAGGTGCGTGCTTCTGCTCGTCTTAACTTTTTCCGCTGGCCCTATCTTAATCAGTGGCTTTCACTTAACCCCGCTGTTCCTGGTTCATGGGAAGCAGAGGTGGATCGTGTTCGCAACTTTGTCCGGGATCGTGTGGCATGGATGGATCAAATGCTGTATTATGGTACTTTGCGACAGGTAAACGGTGTCTATCAGATAAACTCGCCCTCGGATCTCTGCACATTTGCCGAGATTGTTAACGGCGGAGAGACCAGTGCCAATGCTGCGTTGAATATTGACCTCGACATGCAGGGTTATGAAGATAATTTTACACCTATTGGAATGGAAAAGAAACCCTATACGGGTAAGTTCAACGGCAATGGACATACCATTAGCAACCTGCATGTTACAGGTAAGAATAACGTGGGTCTGTTTGGTACTGTAGGTTCAGGAGTTGAGATACAGGATCTGAATCTGGATGCCTCCTGCTCTGTGTCTGGTGAAAATTATGTTGCCGGCCTTGTAGGGTATATGCGAACAAATAAAATCGCCATCAAGAAGTGTAGTACTGCTGCTACGGTTACAGCCACAGGCGGCTATGCTGCAGGCTTCATTGGCTATACCCGAAAAATGGCAAATGTTTATTTGGAGGATTCGTATAATTTAGGTAGGATACAAGCTGATAGTATGGCCGCTGCTATGGTAGCCCCATCGGAAGGCAAGTTACATATTTCGGATTGTTATAATGCCGGCAAGGTAATGGGTGCACTCCCAGGATATGAATTTGCATTTACCAGCTATCCTGACATGATGGACTTCCAGAATTGCTATGATGCCTACTCACATCAGGTTGAGACTGTTACCCCTATAGATGTAAAGTCGGGTGCTCTTTGTTATTTGTTGAATACGGGCATTGGCGAAACGATATGGTATCAGAATATTGATAACGGACAAGAGATTGATGGGCATCCTGTGTTGAGTACTTCAAGTGGCATAGTCTATAATGTTGATGGAGTATATAGTAATATTAACGAATCGATACAAGGATACCGTTATTATAAATGGGAGATTTCGCGTATAAGTGACGGTACTTATGGTACCATCCAGTTCGCGGAGTTCGAAATTCTCGATGAAGAAGGTGTAGATTATCCTAACATTATTATATATAACGGCACTGAGAGCTCTATCGCGAACAGGAACTGGCCTAATGCCGGCGACAATAATGAATATTCCAAGTATTGCTCCACATTCAACGGTTCTGCCTACTTCCTCTTCGATGCGCAGGAGACTGTTATACCTTGTGGATATCGCATATATACGGCAAACGACACGAGAACTTATCCTGGCCGTAATCCCAATTCATGGAGATTGTATGGAAGCAACACATATTCCATTAATCCCGCTGATGATTGTTGGGTACTCATAGACGAGAAGACTAACGATGCCACTTTGGGTGCCACCAATTATACGCCTTATGATTTCCCCTTGGCAACGAGGGATGGTGAGACCGCCATTGGTTCAATTCATAATTCACAATTCATAATTCATAATGAAGGAGAGGTTTATGACCTTTCAGGACGAAAGGTTAATTCAAAATTGCTGAAGGGCATCTATGTTGTTAACGGGAAAAAGGTCGTGTTCTCGGTTAAATAATGTTAAACCATAAGACAAAAGTATGTAAATTGGTTAATGTGTGAGGCAAAATTCCTATTTTTGTATGCTTTTCGTGCAAAGTGCACTTAATATAGGCGATAATTTAGGTATAAAAAATAGAGAAACGATATTGTTAAACTTTATTATTAACTAAAAACCAAACAACATGAAGAGATTCTTTACATCTTCAAGCACTCTTTGGTCGTGCCTGGTTGCTATGGCAATGATGGTGACAGCTCAGAGTGCGCGTGCAGAGTATGTTAAGCTGACTGCTCTGTCAGGTACCGGTGGTACCGGTGGTGAAGGTTATGCCAGTCTGGTGGATACTAAGGTAGGCACCAAGATGGGACATTCCTTTGACCCTGCATCAACCGACGAGGGTAAAAAGTATGCATGGATTGTAGTTAAGGCTGAGAAAGCAGTTGTGCCAGAACATTATTTTCTGGTAACCGGTGGCGATACAGGTGATTATCCTGATCGTAACTGGAAATCTTGGAGGATTTATGGTGCTAACTTCGAGAGTGATGCCGAAGCAGTACGCGGTGATGTCAATGATCCTGCTGCCACTGGCTGGACGTTAATCGATAAGCAGGATGCTACTCCGTTGCCAGGAGCTAATACCGCAAGTTGTCTTCTTGATTTTTCTGAGGCTCCACAAACAGCCTATCAGTATTATTGGATTGAAGTTCTTGAGTCTGTTAAAGGTTCTGACACATGGTTGCAGATGAGTGAATGGGGTCTTGGTACATACGCCGAGTTCACGAAATATCTTGATGACCTGGCAAACCAAACGACTGGTACTGATCAGCCCGTTATTTATAATATCATCTCTGGTGACAGAATGGACGGAAGTGGTGAAAGCCTTGAAAAACTCTTCGATGGCAAGATTGATACCAAGTGGGGTAACGGCCTGACAGCCAAGAACTATGGCGAGACTACTAACGGTGCCTACTTCATTGTGAAGACCTCACGTGCTATCGCTCCTACCTATTACAAGCTGGTGACCGGTACTGATAATGCCACCTGGACACATCGTAACTGGAATTCCTGGCAGATATACGGTATAGCCCAGGCTGACGTACCTTCAACCGGCAAGCCTGCCCGTGATTCAGACAAGTGGGTATTGCTGGACAAGAAGGACAATATCTCTGAGGAGGTGCTGCCTGACAAGAATATGTTTACCGTGGTGTTCGGTCTCTCTGAGGAGAACACGACAGCTTATCAGTACTTCAAGGTCGAGATTGACCGTACGATGGCAGGTAGCGGTTACATGCAGATGGGCGAGTTCTCTCTTGGTGATTCTTATACACTTGCTCTTGACCGTAATGCTGTTGCTCAGAGTGCAGAATTTGATCCCGATGTATTTGCTTCTAAGGCGCTGATTGATCAGATGGCGCAGACGCTCGATGCAGTCAACAACTGTACCGATCCCTTCGAGTTGGGTACATTAAATGCAACTGTCGATGACCTGAAGACTAAGTTGAATACTTCTAGTAGCCAGTATGCAGAACTGGTTTCTTCTCGTAATCAGGCAGTAAACCTGCTTGCTGATAATAATTTGAAGCCAGCTGCAACAACTTATGCCACAACGTGGATTAGCGAAACAGATCCCGTCGCTCCCAACAGCGATTATCCTGTTGGTAACTTTGCTTATCTCAAGGCTAATCGTCAGATTACCGGCGAAGAGGCTTTGGCAGAAGCTAAGCGTTTCAGCGAATATCTGATTGCAAATGTTAACAAGGTAGATGATCCTATCAAGGTTAGTTACACAGCACTTAACGGTTCTGGTGGATTTAATGGTGAGGATCACAGCATGCTTATTGATGGTGACCGTGACGCTACCAAGTGGTGCTCTAACAGCTTGCCCGGTTGGATGATTTTCAAGGCAAGTGCGCCCATCAAACCCTCTTACTATGGTTTGGTAACGGGTGGTGATACTTATAGTTGGCCAGATCGTAACTGGAAGAGTTGGAAGATTTATGCCGCCAACTTCGATAGTGACGAGGAGGCTACTCTTGAGTCTGACAAGTGGGTACTTATTGACGAAAAGAACAATGTAGGTACAGATGTCTTGAAGACTACCAATAAGTACGAGAGCTACATTAACTTGTCTATTGGTTGTTCTCAGGAATACGAGTACTTCATGATCAAGGATGTGTATGCTTGGGGTGATCTTATGCAGATGAACGAGTTTACATTCTACAACCAAGGTAACCTTGCTGAGTATCGTGAGAAGTTCATAAATGAATTTAACGGATACGATCCCGAGGAACAAACTGCATATCAGGGATACATTGATTCTTACAAAGAGAAATTCCAGGTTCTGCAGAATGCAACCAATCCTTCTGATGTAATGAAGGCTTATAATGAGTTGAAGGAGGCACAGGATGCCATCGAAAGTTCTGCTGACAAGTACATGGAATTGGAAGTTTGGTATGAGGAGTTGACTTCTGCAGGTCCTGCTTCTGAAGAACTTCAGGACTGGTACGATGGTTATGTTAACGAGAACATTGCTCCTAACAGCAAGTATATCAACGGTACTTATGCATATATTATGGAGCACCGTCAGCTTGACAATGATGCTATTGGTCAGGAAGGCAGTACATACTATGATAATGATAATAATCTGCGTTACATCAACCCAACAGGTGAGATTGGTTACCTCCAGTCTATGGTGAATGCTGCTGTTGAGGGTACTTATATTACCCTGGGCGGTCATACTGTTGGCCAGTGGCCCGATGGTTTCTATGGACACCTTATCGATGGTATTGCTCTGAATGAAAAGGATGGCGATGGTAAGACAATCAATGCTACTAAGTGGGGTGGTCAGGCCGATGCCAATGGTGACACATACATTATCTTCCGTACGGCAACTAAGACCAATCCTTTCTTCTATACTCTGACTACCGGTAATGATACGGGTACATATCAGGATCGTAACTGGGGTACTTGGTATATCTACGGTGCTAACTTCGAAGGTGATGCCGATGCAACTAAGGATGCTGAAGGTTGGGAGCTTATCGATTCTAAGGAGGATATTGGCAAGGATCGCCTGCATCCCGTTGATGCTCAGCCTTCTTACTTTGGCTTCAGCACGGAGACTACTGAACCTTATACATATTATAAGGTTGTCGTAACCAAAGCATATAAGGGTGATGCTATCCAGATGAATGAGCTTCACTTTGGTACAGCCGAGGAGTTCGAATTGATCAAGAACGAGTATCAGGATTCTGCTCGCGTATTTGATACAGACATTATTGCAGAGGCATCTCTGATCCAGAAGTATAAGGATGCTATTGATGCTATCGATGAGTGTGCTAACATGGAGGCTCTCTTCCGTGCTAACTATGCTCTTGAGACACTCCGTGATTCTATTAAGACCAGTGCTGCCGCTTATGAGAAGTATCAGGCTGCTGTAGAGGATGCCAAACAATTCCTTGAGGATAATCCTCTTAGCGACAGTGATGCCAAGAATGTTTTCGTAACTTACCTGAGCGACGAGAACGGCCCCTCTGAGGCTTATCCCAATGGTGGTGCCGCATATATCCTGGATGAGCACTTATTAGCAGACAGCGTAGTTCTGGGCGAGATCGAATTCCTTGAGACTTTGAAGACAGCTGCTGTGGCTAAGGGTTATGGTCCTGGCACAGATGTCAGCTCTCTGATTGTGAACCGTACTTTTGCAAAGGCCGGTGAGACATTGAAGGACAAGGACGGTAACAATATTGGTCGTGAGGCTGAGGGCTGGAATGGTTATATCTATCGTACTGCTACCGATAAGGAGGGTAAGTTGTATGCTGCTGAGTTCTGCAACGAGGTTTCTAAGTTTGACATCAAACAGACTCTGAAAGACCTGAAGAACGGTTATTATAAGGTAACTCTGAACGCCGGCTTCCGTGCTAATGGCGACCTGCTGAGCTATAACTACGCTGCAATGGCTTATGCTAACGATGTGAAGACATTTGTTCCTGTAGTTCGCGAGGATGTTGTTGCAGATTCTGCAGATGCTTGGATGGGTAGTACAGCCGACAAGATGATCTATAGTCCTGACTCAACAATTACTTACGGTATCGGTATCTGGGGTTGCGAAGGCGCTGCTCATGCATTTGGTCAGAACCGTTATGCTATCACAATGGTTACTAAGGTAACTGACGGTACCCTTACTATTGGTGTAAAGAATGAAGGTACACTTGAAGGTGGCGACTGGTTAGCTGCTGGTAACTTCGGCTTGGTTTATCTGGGCGAGGAGGCTTCTGCTGAGGCAATTGCTGAGGCTGCTGCATTTAATGGTGCACGTGCCACTGTATTAACTGACGTAGAGTCATACTATCAGCCAGGTGATCCTTTCAATTTGAAAGAATTCAAGAAAGCTCCTGACTTCAGCGCTGCACAGAAGGATGCCTTGAATAATGTAGCTAATAGCACTACTGTAGAGCAGTTGGTAGCCGACGGCGAATTGTTTGCTGCTATCAATGCAACAAAGGCTGCGTTGTACGACCTCTTGACTTACAATGCTGCTGTGTTGACCAAGTGGGAAGAGTTCTCAGATGCTTGCAGTGTATATAAAGATACCGAGGATATTTCATATAATGTAGTGGATGGTGCTTATGATGCAGAGGCTGCTAATAAGACACTGGATGATCTCCTAGCTAAGTATCCCGATTATTTGAATATCGCAGAAAATCGTGTATTCAATGCTACACTGTACAAGGATGAAACTGAGCCCTTCAACTTTACGATCACTTCTACTTCTGACAAGCCAGTAACTGCTAATTTCGATGCTACCATGTATGATGAACTGAAAGATAACGAGGTTATCCTTGAGTTCGAGTATAAGTCAGCAAATGATATTAACGATTTCAAGATTTCAAATCTGTATAGTCAGAAGGAAACTGACCTTGTAATTGGCACATTGGAGGCTACATCTGAATTCAAGAAGGTTTCTATTAATGTAGAGAACCTGGATGTTAAGAAGGCTTTGGAGATGACTCTGAAGTATACCTCAGGCGGTGCAGATAACGTTGTTTATATCCGTCGCATGATCTTTGTTGAGAATCCTGCTCAGAAGGGTGACTTGACAGGTGATGGTGAAGTAAACGCTGGCGATATTCAGGCTCTCTTGAACATCATTGCTAGTGGGGAAGATAACCCAGCTGCAGATTTGACTGGTGATGGAGAAATCAACGCTGGTGATATCCAGGCTCTCCTGAACATCATTGCTGCTCAGTAATACTAATGTAATGTAAAAAGATCTCTATAAATTCTCCTGGCCTGGAGCTTCGGCTATCAGGTCAGGAGAATAATTAAGTTAAAAGGATAATAAAAAGTTTAAAGAATTATGAGAAAGCTGTTTTTCTCTCTTACCGCATTGCTATTGATGGTTTGCTCATGTTCTGAGCAAGTTGATACTTCATCAAGATACGTGTTTAAGTATCATACTATAGCCAGTTATCTTGAGTCTCAGCCTGTGTACTCACAGTATGTTGATATCCTGAAGAAGGTGCCTATAAACCCTCATAAGGAGACATCAACTGTTTATCAGTTGTTGACAGCTCGTGGAAACTACACGGTTTTTGCAATTACCAACGATGCTATAGATGAATATCTGCAGGATCTTGTTGAACAAGGATTGATAACAGAACCATCATGGGATTCCTTTACGGATTCAGTCAAGTTGGACTCTATTCGTGCTGTGATTATAAAGAATAGCATTATCGACGGATATGACAGAGAAGACCAGCGTTATTCTATTGACCAGGTGGAGAAAGGTATTGAATTGCCTCTTCCCACACTTAATGACCATCGACTGACAATTAATGTCCCTGATCCCAAGAAACCAGACAGTGTTTGTGTAAACAAAATCTGTCCCATTGACCCTGTCAACTATGATATTCCGGTTATTAACGGATATGTGAATCAGCTCCATAAGGTTATTGCTCCCAAGGATGAGTCTTGTGCAACATACCTACAGGAAATTTTGAACAACAGAACTGAGGGTTATCTGCTTATGGCACGTGTCATTCAGGCATGTGGTTTGTTGGATACACTTAGCAAGGTTCGTGATGAAGAGTATGAGATGAAGTACCTAAGGGGTGAGATTCCTGATATGAAGGACTATCAGAAACAGGCTGGCGGTGACAAGTCCGCTAATAGCGACCCTGATGCACACGCACCTGAGCACCGCAAGTATGGTTTTACCATCTTTGCCGAGACTGATGAGTACTGGCAGTCACAGGGTATCGACCCTGCAGCTCCTGATGCTTTGGAGCAGCTGGTACAATGGATTCAGAATAAGAAGATGTATTTTTCTGAAGACGTAAATAAAACAGACAACAATTATCGCTCATCTGAAAATATCCTCAACAGATGGGTGACCTACCATATACTTCCCATGCGTATCCCTGCCAACAAATTGGTTTACCATTGTAATGAGGTAGGATACACGGTTTCTCGTCCTAAAGTTTATTCCATTCCTGTTTATGAATGGTACTGTACCATGGGCGAAGGCGGACGCCGCTTGATGAAGCTCTTTGAGAGTAAAGAAAGTAATGGCGTTTACATCAACCGATTCCCCGTTTTGGATAATGGTATTAAAGGAACAGGGCATGAACTATCCTGTGATGCAGATAAGATTGGTGTTTACGTAGATGCCGAGAGTGAAAAAGCCGTAGTAAATGATATCACAAACGCTTGTATTTATCCCCTCTCTACGCCACTGGCTTACACAGATGCTGTACGTGATAACCTGGGAAAGGAACGTATCCGCTTTGACCTCTTTGCCATGTTCCCTGAGGCCATTACAAACGGCATTCGTCGTGCAGACTCCAGCGAGGGTAAGTATCAGCATGTATATATACCACAGGATAATGTCTATCAGTACTTTAGTAATATGAGTATTCTTAATGAAGACACTCATTTCATTCACTACAACGGATACAAGATAAATTGGGCAAACTATTGTCAGGACGAGGATAAGGCCTTTGGTCATTTTGATATTTTATTCACTTTACCTCCCGTTCCCAAGCGTGGCACGTATGAACTTCGTTACAAAGTGCTTGCTACTCCTGCCCGTGGAATTGTACAGGTATATTTTGGCTCAGATCCAGGTAATCTTCCTGCTGCTGGTATTCCTGTCAATATGGCTGAAGGTATTGCTACAACTTATGGTGGCGAAGGCGCATCTTGGGCTGACTTGACGGATGAAGATCGTGATGACGAAGATCAGATTATTGAGATTGATCACAAATTAAGAAACCATGGTTTGATGAAGGCTGGCCGTCATGAGGTGCACGAGAGTAATACTTCATGGACAGCTCGTGACGACTCACGTCAGAAGCGCCATATCTTGGTTCGTCAGACATTGGATCCCAAGAAGACATACTACCTGCGTTTCAAGTCAGTACTTGATAATCCCAAGTTGGAGTTGTACCTTGATTACTTCGAGTGGTGTCCGAAGGAGATTTACGATAACCCCAACAACCCCGAGGATGTTTGGTAACAACATAGTTTTGCCGAGTTAATAGCTCGGCAAAACTTTTTTTTACTTCACTATTACCACTATTTCAGCTATTATTATAATCATGAGGAAACTACTATCCACTCTGTCCTTATTTGCCGCTGCCATGTGTTTCGGAAAGGACATCTATGTAAATTCACCCAGTACCACATTGCTTTTAAAGGCAGAGCAGGGTCAGCCCCTGCATGTCAGTTATTATGGCGAACGGGTAGATGATGCCCGGCAGGTATATCGTGCCTATAGTCTCTGGGAGGAAGCATATCCCGCCTTCGGCTTAGGAAATTATGACATTACAGCACTCAGTGTCCGTCATGCTGACGGCAACATGTCCACCGAACTGGTGTACCAGCATGATGCGGTATCCACAGAGGGGAATGCCACGGTTTATACCATTACCATGAAGGATAGGGTGTATGATTTTCTGGTAGATGTATGTTATCGCACCTTCGATAACTGTGATGTAATTGAGACCTGGACTGTTATCCGTAACAATGAGAAGAAACCTGTCAGCCTCATTAAATATGCCAGTGCCTTCCTTCCCGTCCGTCAGGGCAATGTATGGGTACAGCATGAGCACGGTTCTTGGGGAGCCGAGGCACAGGTAACTGAGGAACCACTGAAGCCTGGTGTTTTCGAGATTCATGACCTCACCGGAACCAAGAATGCCTATATGAACCGTCCCAACCTGATGATTTCCCTAGACGGTAAGCCCCAGGAGAATTACGGGCGTGTGGTAGGCGCAGCTCTCTGCTGGAGTGGTAACTTCCGTATGACCATCGATACCCAGGGAAAGAAGATTCACCGTTTCGTCGCAGGTATCGACGATACCAACTCACAATATACGCTCAAGAAGGGTGAGTCCTTCACAACTCCTGTCCTTGCTCTTACCTATAGTAATGAGGGATTGGGCGGTGCTAGCCGAAGTTTCCATCGTTGGGCGAGGAAGAACAACATGGTTCATAACGGAACGGCTTTGCGCAAGACGCTTCTTAACTCGTGGGAAGGTGTCTATCTGAATGTCAGTCAGGATGGTATGGAGAAGATGATGGACGGCGTAAAGCAGTTGGGCGGAGAACTCTTTGTTATGGATGACGGTTGGTTTGGCGGCAAGTACAAGCGTTCCGTAGATGATTGCGCTCTGGGCGATTGGGTTACCGATACCGAGAAACTGCCCAAGGGTGTGCCAGCACTTGAGCAGGCCTGTGCCGAGCGCGGGCTCAAGTGGGGTATATGGATTGAACCCGAGATGACCAACACCAAAAGTGAGCTTTACGAGAAGCACCCCGACTGGGTTGTCTGTCATCCTACTCGTAAGCCCAGTACCGGTCGTGGCGGTACCCAATTGGTATTGGATATGAGCAATCCTGCTGTACAGGATTTTGTCTTTAAGGTTGTGGATGATATCATGACAGAGACTCCTAATACCTATTATATTAAATGGGACTGTAACATGGAGACCAGGAACTTCGGTTCTCATTACCTCAGTGCCGATAACCAGAGTCACCTGTATGTGGATTTTCACCTTGGACTGATTAAGACCCTACAACGCATCCGTGCCAAGTATCCTGATCTTGTCATTCAGTGCTGCGCCAGCGGAGGCGGTCGTGTCAACTACGGTCTGATGCCTTACTTTGATGAGTTCTGGGTAAGCGACAATACCGATGCCAAGCAGCGTCTTTTCATCCAGTGGGGGACCAGTATGTTCTTCCCCGCTTGTGCTATGGCCCAGCATGTAAGTGCCAGCCCTAATCATCAGACAGGTCGTCGTCTTCCGCTCAAGTTCCGTTTTGATGTTGCTATGACGGGTCGTCTTGGCATGGAGATGAAACCTTCTGACCTCTCTGCCGATGAGATGAAGTTTGCTCAGTCATGCTTCAAGACTTACAAGGAGACCATTCGCCCCATTGTACAGCAGGGTGACCTGTATCGTCTGATTTCTCCCTACGAGGGAAGTGGCTATTGCAGCGAGATGTTTGTCAGCGAAGACAAGAAGGAGGCTATCTTCTATGCTTACAAATTCGAGCATTACGTTGATTTTTTCCGTCCTCGTTTCTACTTTGCTGGTTTGGATCCAGATGCCACCTATACGCTTACAGAGCTCTGTCGTCAAGGTAATGCTGACCATTGGGAAGGCAGTTCCTTCACAGGTCGTTTCCTAATGCAACAAGGTGTGGAGATCGATTTCCGTGGCGAATATGCCAGCAAAGTAATAAGGTTAACAAGATAAAAGGTTCTCCCCCTAGAGGGGGCGACTGGGGGCTTTAGAGTAGCCACTGAATGTGGCTGCGACCCCACAAAGGGGAGCGAATCCCCATTCGCGACGGAGGAATAGAGAGGGTCTTAATCTACATCATAATAGATGATGGCAGATTTATATTGAGGAAGGTTGGTTACGTAGCGTTGTATGTCTCGTAACCGCTTACGTGCTTCTGCTATGGAAGCAGATAGTTCTATCTTGACAATAATCTTGCGGATATACATCATCTGTACTCTGGCGATGGGCGGAGTGTCTGGTCCCAATATACGTTGGCCAAATATCTGCTGCAGCAAGTTGGCATAATCCCTGGAGAGACTTTCCAGTACCCGCTCGTCTCGGTGCTTCATGTAAACATATATCAGGCGGCAATAGGGAGGATAGTTGAAGAGGCCTCTCTCTTCCATCTGTTCCCTGTACATGGCTGTATAGCTGTGTTGCACCACCTGCTTGATGGCAGATGCCTCTACATCCTGTGTCTGTAGTACAACATAACCTTGTTCATTCTTTCTGCCTGCTCGGCCAGCAACCTGCTCCATCATCTGGAAGGCATGTTCGTAGCTTCGGAAATCAGGCTGTGACAGCATAGTGCTGGCATTCAAGATGCCCACCACACTCACGCGCTCAAAGTCTAGCCCCTTTGTCACCATCTGTGTTCCGACCAAAATGTCTGTCTTGTAATGTTGGAAGTCAGCGATAATCTGTTCGTATCGTTGGCGGCTCCTTGTTGTGTCCAGGTCCATTCTGGCAATTCTAGCATTGGGGAAGATAGCCTGCAGACAGTCCTCTATGCGTTCGGTTCCATATCCTTTGCCCATCAGGTTCTGCTCCTCGCAGTTAGGACATTTCTGTGGGATAGGGTAGGAGGCTCCGCAGTAATGACAGGTCAGCTGGCGCATGTTCCTATGCAAGGTTAGGCTAACATCACACTTCTGACAACGAGGTACCCATCCGCATGTCTTGCATTCCATCATAGGAGCATATCCTCGTCTGTTCTGGAAAAGAATCACCTGCTTGTTCTGTTGCAGTGCTTCCCTCACTCTTTCTATCAGCTGTGGGGTGAACGGACCGTTCATCATCTTCTTCCTCGCCATCTCGCGCATGTTCACCACCTCTATCTGTGGAAGTTGAACATTACCGTACCTCTTGTCCAGTCGCACCAGTCCGTATTTCCCTGTTTCTGCATTATAGTAGGATTCCAAACTTGGCGTAGCGGAGCCTAACAGCGTTTTCGCCTTTGCCGCCTTTGCCATCACAAGTGCTACGTTACGTGCCTGATAGCGCGGGGCAGGGTCTTGCTGTTTGAAACTGGTTTCGTGTTCCTCATCGATGATGAGAAGGCCTAACTTCTTGAATGGGAGGAAGATGCTGCTTCTGACTCCCACAATGATATCGTATGGAGCATCGGATAGCATCTTCTGATAGACTTCAACACGCTCTGCATCAGGATATCTTGAGTGATATACTCCAAGTCGGTCTCCGAAGACACGTTTCAACCGGTCCGTCAATTGGGCCGTCAGCACAATCTCCGGTAGCATGAAGAGTACCTGTTTCCCTTGCTCTATAACCTCCTTTATCAGATGTATATAGACTTCTGTCTTTCCGCTACTTGTTACCCCATGTAGCAGACAAACATCCTGTTGTTTCCAACAATCTTTTATTTGGTCTTTTGCACGTGCCTGATCCTCGCTTAAGGGATGCATTACCAATTCCGTTGGTAGGTTCTGCTGTGTGATGCGACCGATGGGTTTCTGGTAGAGCTCCAGTACACCTTTCTGGCATAGTGCTTTCAATACGCCAGGTGTACAAGCAGTACTCTCCATCAGTTCCTGTCTGGTTATTTCCTTCAGCAGTTGTTGGTTCTGTAATGCCAATGCAGCTGATATACCAGACAGCGATGTATATTTCAGGAGTAGTTCAGCCTGTTTGGCCGAACGTTTCAGTTGAGTAAGGGCTTCGTTGATTTTTTCTTCGTTGAAGTAGGGCTCAGTAATTCGTACGTATGTAGCATAGCGGGGCTTATACGTTCTTTTCACCTCCTCCTTTATTCGGATGGCATCCCTCTCCAATAGTCGCTTCACTATGGGCAGGATATTCCTGATACCTGTTTTCTTCTGCAGTGACGACAACGATTGCATTGTCTCCTCCTCCAGCGCCTGAATGATTTTTTCTTCCGACGGGCTTAGTGTATCATCCGCTATGAATTCCTCATTGTACATCACACTGGATTCGCTCTCCAGTTTCATGCCGCTGGGAAGGGCAGCCTTATAGACATCCCCTATGGTACACAGATAATAGTCCGCTATCCATTTCCATAGTTTCAGTTGGGCTGTTGTAACAATGGGACTACTGTCGAGCAGCTCCAAGGCAGGCTTGGTCTTATAAGAAGGAACAGTGTCATGTAGTTTAACTACGATGGCACTGTAGAACTTTGTTGTTCCAAACGGAACAATAATACGGCTTCCTACCTGAACAAGATTGGCAAAAGTCTCGGGTAAGCTATATGTAAAGGTACCTTCTAAGGGTAGTGGCAGTATGACATCGGCAAACTGTGCCATAATGCCCCCTTATCTTCTCTGTCTGCGGGCGCTGACACGTGGAGCTGCTGGTGCGGACTCCTTCTTTGCCTCGGCTGTACTCTTGGCAGGTGTTGCGTTTGTTGCTGTAGGAGTCTTGGTGCGTTTGCCCCAAGTGCTTCCCGACTTCTTTGCTTTCTGCGCAACTGCCTCAGCCAGAGCTATGCTGTCTAACTTGGTACTGTCTATAATCTCATGTCCCCAGACACCTTCCTCGAAATCAACAATCTGCTTCTCTATGCGCTGCTGCTCCTTCTTCATGGCGCTGTCTGTCTCGCAGTAGTTAGCCAGTATCTTACCCTGCAGGTTATTTATTTTGTAGATCTTGCCTTCGTAGCGGTTCAGGGTAAAGTAATCGTCTGCTGTCAGGTTAGATACGTTGTTCAGGTTGCTTCCCATCATAGGCAGTTTAGACAGCCAGGGAGCCACATCATCATATTTCACCCAGAAGAGAGGGTAGGGTGTAGCATCTGTGCTAAATTCGTCTGCTCCACGCATCAGGATGGGACAGAGGGCAGTTACCTTTGTGCTGAAGGTTCCTGTACGCTGGTCCAGATAAACGCTTTCCTTTATATAGTAACGTTTAGCTTCGGCACTGGGAACATCGGCATCTGCCACTACGATTTTTCCGTCTTTCTCCTCGTAATAGATATTGTAACGCTCCAGCAAATCCTTTACACTGAGTTTGTCTTTCTCCTCGAACGACTCGTTACCATCCAGCTTATAGGTATAGGCTGTTACGCGACCTGTCTGAATCAGGCGGAACAGATAGGTGAACAGGTTCACCTGCTTGCCCATGGGTTCTACGGGATAGTACAGAGGTGCGTTCTTATCCTTCATTAGATCGAGCTGACGGTAGATGTCGCGCTTCCAAACCACATCCTCAGGCATTTCTGCTGATGTAGGGAATTGCAGAGACGCACGGTCGTGATTACTCTGCTTAGCTGCAGTGGTAGTCGCTGCTGCTGTTCCATTTGCAGCAGATGCAGTACGACGTTTTGCAGGCTGAGCAAATGTCATGCTTCCTGTCAGCAAGGCAGCTGCTATTATGATTAGTGTACGTTTCATATCTATTATTTTTTTTACTTTATTTTCACTTCCATTGCTCCGTCCAGTTGTCTCTCTATGCCGTCAGGTCCGATGGCGTGAACTTCTGTGATGTAGAAGCGCTTGCCACGTGCCAGGCCTCTTATCTGGTTCTTCTGCTGGTCGGTAAAGTTTGCTCCGTTGCTCTTGAATGGAACGGCATTACCCATTGCATCGTAGAATACAGTCTGGAAGCCTTGTACACGGAAGGTGATGTTCAGCAGACCATCGTCGATAGCTGCACCAATGCCCTCGGTGCCCATCAGAATCTGCTTGCTGATGCTACCGCCCTTGAAGTGGTTAGTGCCACCCTGTCCGTCAGAATAGGCAATAAAGGCAGTTGGGTCGGGCAGTTTCCTTATACGGAAGGTAAACTTACCCATCTCTTGTGTACGTCCCTCGTTCTGGGCTGAGATGGTGAATACAGCCTCGCCACCAGGAGTGGTAGGTCTGGCGATGTAGTGTCCGTCACCCTTCTGTGTCAGTGTACCGCCAGTCATAGTCACGTGCAGGCGGTTGTTGGGTACACCAGGCACTGATACACTCATGGGGTTGTCATATCCGGCATACAGCACGTTCATGATATCGGCACTTACGGTAGCACTGGGAGCCACAACCGTATATTTCTGTGAGAATTCACGCTTTACCTTCTCTCCGCTTCCGTTCAGCATTTCAATAAAGCCGTTCAGCGTATAGTCGCCCGTCTTTGTGCAGACGGTCTCGTAGAATCCCTTGTCGCTCTTTATGGGTTGGCCACCAATGTAGATGGTAGGTCTGCGTGTGGTATCCACAGCAGCCATGATAATCTGAGCGCTGAAGCGTCCACCCTGAACTACTGTCTGTGAGTTGGGAATGACGTAGGCATTCAGTTGGTTTACGCGGATATCCTTAACGTCCACATTACTGATAAGGTTATGCAGCACCTCGCCTTCGGCATAACGTACATCGCTCTGCAGTTTAGTCAGCAGGGTAACAGCGGCTGCGGTGGGCATGTTCTCGAACATGTATTCCTGCCAGTTCTTACCCATCAGACGTCCCTTCGCAGGAACCTCGGTACTCAGGTTGCTTGAGATAATCTCCTTCTTCTCCTTATCCGTTACCATCTTCACTATTCTTTCGCGATAGCTGTTGATGGCCTTATAGAGCTCTTTACCACGACCTGCCACGGGTGCCAACATAATCTGTGTGCTGGCCTCCAGGTCCTCACGGTTCTTAATGTCGTTGACATCTCCGTCCTCGCCATCGCTTTCTCTTACGATAGCTACTTTCAGTTCCTCTGCCAGATTATAGATGGAGTCGCTGATGGTGCGCACATACTGTGCCTTGTCATACCACTGCTTCACCTTGGCGGGGTTGCTCTTCATCTGCTCCTCGAAGGTGTTGTATATGTCATTGTTTACATGACTGGCATTCTGGGTAGATTTATTCAGACTGTCCGACACCAAAGAGAAACCATTCAGCACGTCGCTTGATACGTTCAGTGCCAGCATGGCCATCAGTACCAGGTACATCAGGTTTATCATTTTTTGGCGAGGAGACATCCTCTTCTTCTGTATAGGCATCGCAATTAAATTAAGAATTTTGAATTAAGAATGAAGAATCTTAATTATGAATTGTGAATTATGAATTATGAATTTCCTTCGGAGGAAGCAGTTACGGGGCCCATGTTAACGGTCAGAGCCTTAATCATGCGGCTATATACCTCGTTCAGTTCCTGAATCTGTTGAGCCATCTTGCGTGTCTGCTCGTCGATCTGCTCGATTGTGCTGACCTGCTTGCTGATGTTACGCAGCTGCAGTTCGTAAACGGTAGCGATACCAGTAAGTGTACGGTTCAGGTTCTCCATCTCCTCGCTGTCGGTGCTCATACGTGCAGCCTGAGCCTTTACACGACCCAGCACCTCTGTCAGTTCTGTCAACTCCTCGGCATAGTTCTTTACAGCCTCCTCTATAACAGCAGGATCTGTAGCCTTTATCTGATTGGGGTCGATGGTAGGACCACCATTCTGAATCTGTTCCAGTGCCAACTGTGCCTGAGCGGCTGCCTGTCCGGCTGCTGCCAGGTTAGCTGCTGCAGCACTCAGTCCTGTTCCTGCTGCCAAAGCATCAGGATCTATGTTACCTACAGGAGCAGCACCGGCTATGACGGGTGCGCCACCGCCTATCACAATAGGACCTTCAGGAATCTCTGCACCCTCAGGTAATGGAGCACCGCCTCCTGCTACCACAACGGTCTGTCCGCCTGCAACAGAAGCTCCCTCTGATTTGGGAACCTTATCGTATGTCTTCTCAAAACCAGAGATAAAGAATACGATTGCCTCAACAATCATACCAATCCAAAGCATGACATTAGCACCTTGGATGTGAGTTAGTTTGAATAATGCTCCCAGAATAACTACTGATGCCCCCCAGCTGTATGAATAGTTCATAAATACTTGGCCATATGGGGAGTCCATCCACTTCTGTAATTTGCCTATAGGATTCATATGTTTAATAGTTTAATTCAAAATTTTGTCTGTATATTCGTAATCGCTTGCTGTTGGCCGGACCGCTTCGCTCTTCTGGACCGCTTCGCTATTCCGGCTTTTTTATCTCACTTTTCTCTTTTATCTGGTTCTCCCCCTAGAGGGGGAGTTAGAGAGGGTCTATCTCCTCACCTTTCTTGTGCTAACGGTTGGACCGCCTGATGAGGATTTGCTCTTTCCTCCCTTGCTACTGACTTTGCCGCCTTTCTGGGCACCGGCGTTTCCTCTGTCGTTCACCATTGTGCGGACGCAACGGAAGCCTATGTAGCAGCGGGGCTGGTTCTGGTATTCGTAAGAACGCCATGCACTGCGAATCATGCTTTCAGGATCTTTCCATGAACCGCCTCTAACGCTCTTCTTCTTCAGACGATATGGATCCTCCTTGGCAGCATTGTACTTCAGGTCGGGGTTCATATCGCTCATACTCTCCACGCCAGCTTCGGTATAAACGGTGCTTGTCCATTCTGCCACGTTACCAGCCATATCATAGACTCCATTACTGTTGGCACTGAAGATACCGCACTTGCTGGTGATAAGGCTACCGTCCTTGGTATAATTACCGCGGTCGGGTTTAAAGTTGGCATAGTAGCAGCCCTTGTCGCTCTTTACCTCAGCACTTGTCCAGGGGAAGGGGTTGCCCTCCTTGCCACGAGCGGCATATTCCCATTCTACCTCGCTGGGCAGGCGGTAGCGTTGTATCTGCTTAGCATATCCGCCCAGACCCTTCATCAGGAAGTTGGTACGCCATGCGCAGAAGGCATTGGCCTGATCCCAAGTGATACCCACTACTGGATAGTCGTCGTAGGCAGGGTTGCTGAAGTACAGCTTCATGTAACGCTCGTTGTCGGCATTCTGGAAGTCGTTCACCCAGCATGTAGTATCGGGATAGATATTTACGATGTAGGTATTCAGGAAGTCCCATGGACCACTCAGCGGACGTGTAATAGTCTGACGAATAATCTTACCATCGTCGTCAATCCATGCGGTGTCTTTGCTGATCATCACCTGCTCGTTGCTGATAGCATGGTCTGTGTTCAGGTCGCGCTCTTCAGGATCCAGACGGTACTTACGCTGAGCAGCTGCTACGTAGTCATAAATCTCGTAGCGGTAGTTCATCTGCTTAGCGTCCAGCATCTTGGTACCATCGATGGGATGGATAACATATACGCTCTGGATGGCACGATCCTCATCCTCGTTGGCTCTGCGCCAGGGAATGGGCTTGCTCCAGTTCAGGTAAGGAGTAATCTCGTTACCTTCCTTATCCTCTGTAATCTTGTAGGTTTCGTCACCTGCATAGTTGGGGTCAGCCAGACGTTCACGGATGATACTGTCGCGTACCCAGTTCACAAACTGGCGGTACTTGGCATTGCTAACCTCATGCTCGTCCATCCAGAAACCGTCCACACTGATATCTCTGAGGGGGAAGTCAGCGCCCCACAGGGTATCATTCTCCTGCAGACCAATCTTCAGAGAGCCCTTATGAACAGCCACCATACCATATGGTGTCGGTTCGGACATTGCAGCACCTCTGACTCCTGTCAGTTCGCCTCCAACTGCATTCGCATTAGAGTTAGCTCCCATACATGCAGCCAAAGTCAGGCAAAGAATTGCCATAAAGAAAAGTACCAGACTTTTTGTCTTCATATCTTATACCTTAATATATATAATTCAAAATTTATAAATTCAAAATTCAAAATTATGTTTGAGTTTTCGGAATCGCTTTGCGTTGGCCGGACCGCTTCGCTCTTCTGGACCGCTGACGCTCCTCTGGACCGCTTCGCTATTCCAGTTTCTAACTAAGATTCTTCACTCTTCACTCTCAACTCTTCACTCTCAAAGTAGTCTCACACTCTTGTGCAGGTTCTTACCTTTCTTGCCCAAGTTCAGGTCAGTTTGGTAACCTATCATGATTTCGTGCGTACCGTTCTGAACTCCTATTCCTCCTGTGTACACCTCGTAGGAGTAACCTATGTTGATGCCATGGAAGTTGTATCCCAGCAGGATGCCCACGCTGTTCATGGGGCTGTACATGATTCCGCCGTACAGTTTGTGCTTCTCTCCGTCGTATTCCAGACGTGCTGTGATATCGCCTCTCCAGTTTTGCAGGTCGCTTCTCAGGATGGCATCCATTGCCAGTGCGTAGCGGGGATAGCGCATCTTGTATCTGTAACCTCCTGTCAGATAGATAACAGGGTCCACTGTAACTTCCTGCTTCTTCTCGTCTCCCAGTGAGATGGTCTGTCCCATCATGTGCATCACGCTGGCTCCTGCATACCATAATTTCTTATAGGTGTATCGCAGACCAAAGTCCAGATCCAGCGCCTGACCTTTTGCATCGCTCGTTGTGAAGGCAGGGTCGTTTGTGTGAATCAGATCCAGGTTCGAACCGTCAGTCTTCTCAACAAAGAGAGCCGGCCTTGCACTGATACTCATGGTACCGCCCCATAGTTTCATGTGGTAGGCGTAGGTCAGCGATATCTTCTGCGTATTGAATACGCCAGCCTTATCGTTGTACAAGCCAAGTCCCACTCCATGTTGGGGGCCCAGAAAGAACAGAGGCATATCTGCCGTTATCAGCATGGTCTTAGGTGCGTTCTCGAACCCCAGCATCTGCAAGCTATATGCAGCTCTGACGTTCAGCAGACCATCCACTCCTGCCGCTGCAGGATTGAAGTAGGATTGTAGTGCCCAAGAGTTGGTAAATGCCGCATCAAACTGAGCTTTTGTACCCAGACTTATCAACAGCATTCCTATCCAGAGTAGTCTTTTCATCCTAAATTTAATAACGACACTATGTGTATATTTATTGTATAATCGGGTGCGAAGTTACAACTTTTTTGTGTTTTTTCCTTCCACACGTGGAAAAAATTACTCCCACACGTGGAAATTATTCAACTTACAAAATAAATTATTTAAGTTGTTTCTTGCCCCAAAACAAGGAAAAAAGAATTCAGGCTCCAAACCCATCGAATTTACGCTTAATTCGAGGAGTATTCAGCGTGCAAACTATCCGCATTCAGCCTTCATGTTTCCGCTAATCATTACGGTCCCTCTCCCCATCCCTTTGCCCATCTTCGCGAATGGTGATTCGCCCCTTCGGGCCTCCGTCAGAATCATAGATTCTTCCCCTCATCAGGCACAGAAAGACATCTAGTCTTTCTTCCAAGGGCCTTCTTCGCCTTTGTGGGGCCGCAGCCACATTTAGTGGCTACTCTAAAGACCCCAGTCGCCCAAATGGGAGGGAGTTTACTTTTTGAATTTATGAATTATGAATTGTGAATTATGAATTATAACAGAATCCGCCTCCCGCCTCGTTTTTCCAGTTGAGCCGGCTCGATCGATCGTTTGAGCCGGCTCAACTTTTTGGGGGCGTTTCAAAGAATTTAGTTTAAAGTCACATTTTTATTCAAATAAAGATTATGAATTATATTTCGATATCTCGCAATCTCGATAATTCATTTTTGAATTTTGAACTCCTTCTCCCCTCTCATTCTTGGACTTTTTTGGCACAATTCTATATTTCTTTCGTATTATATTGCCAATTTTACAAAAATTAACACATTTCCAGATTCGCTATAGATATATAAAGTATAAATTAGAGCGCTAAAAATAGAAAAGCCACCTAAAAACTGATGAATTAAGTCCATTTATAGTACTTTTAGACAAACTAAAAACCAAATCCAAATATCAACCTTTTAATTAAAACAACATGAGATTTAAAAAACTACTATCAACTTTTGCAGCATCCCTAATGCTATTGGGCGTACAGAATACCAATGCTGCTGTGTCGCTAACCTATGTAGGCGACTATAAGAATAACAACAAGCTTGTTGATGGCAACAGAAACCAAAAGTGGGAAGGCGATGCCGGCAATGACATGTGGTGTATCTTCAAAACTTCCGTTCCAATTAAGGCAACATCATACACCTTAACTACAGGTGGTGACAATGCAAGTTATAATGGTCGTAATTGGAAGAACTGGACTGTCTATGGCGGAAACTTCGCCAACGATAATGCTGCAAAGGCGGCTGTTCGCAGTACAGAAGGCGGTTGGGTAGCATTGGATATCCGTGAGAATGATGATATTCTAAAGGATCAGAATACCACAGATTTTGATTTTACAATGACAGACCCTGATAATAACCACTTCTATACATACTATCTTGTTAAGGCAACTTCTACGAAGGGCGCGGGTTGGATGCAGATGGGCGAGTTTGCTTTCAAGAACTACACAGTTGATACCTCTGCATATGATGATGTTATCGCCAGTGCTAAGAGCTTCGACACAAGCGATGCCGATGAAGCGCTGCAAACCGAATATGCTAATCTTGTTAGCACCCTCGACGATTTGAAGGCAGCTGCAGCTGTTTCCAGTGACTTCGAGAATTTGGATGCTGCTCTAGGAAAAGTTAAAAACATGCAGAAATACGTTGAAAGCTATGCTTCCAACAGCTATTCAGTATTGTCAACGGTTGGTGATACATGGGGAGATGGTATTGCTGCAAACTTGCTCGACGGAAAGCCTGGTACAAAGTGGGGCGGAGGCTTCACATCCGGCAACATCGTATGGCGTTTGAAGGAAGCTATCCAGCCTCTCTATTATCAGTTGACTGCAGGTGGTGATACAAGTAACAGTTCACATCGCAACTGGAAGTCATGGGCCATATATGGCGGAAACTTCACAAGCGTATTTGATGCAACAGCAGATGCTGCAGGGTGGGTTGAGCTTTTTTCTACTGAGAATGGTGGCATGACTTCTGAGAGCGGTAAGACACAGGATTTCGACTTTACAAAATCAATTTCAGAATCTTATCAATACTTCAAAGTCGTTCTGCTGAGCACTACGGATCCCAGCAAGAATCAGCAGCAGATGGCTGATCTGAGCATTATTGATGTAACAACATTCAATAACAATAAGGCTGCAGCCATACAGGAGTTGCAAGACTTCCAGAGTAAGTATGACTACAGTGAAGCTACCGATGAAATGAAGAATACTTTTGAAACTGCAATAACAACTGCAAGTAATTCTACTTATAAGAACTTAACAGAAAACGTCACAGCAGCTTGGGCAGCAGAGAAGGTAATGGCCGATTACTTGGCAAGTGATGATAAGTTTGGTGCCGAGTCAGTTAATATTTCTTCTGGTCTTGATGCTGACGTGTTTACTCGTAACGTTCCTGCTGTGGGTGATGTGGATATCATCGAGGGCTTTGATAACAACGTAACAGGTTTCTACACTAAGACAGTGACAAATACAGAAACTGGCGCATCACAAACTACAAACTATGGCGTTCCTGACGATGGTATTCTCAAGACTTCCAGTGGACACACTTATGCATTCAACTATGACAACCTGAACGCTGTCTCAATAAAGAAGGGAGAGACTAAAACAATGACCCTCGACGGTGAACGTCAGAGCAAGAGCTGGAGATTCTACTTCCTTGGAACAGCAAGTAATGGCCCTGCAGATATGACGGCTACCTTCACTTATAAGGATGGCACTACATCTACGGCAAAGTTCCAGATTTACAACTGGGATACAAACAACGAAGTAACACGTGCCGTGACTGTATATCAGACAGGTCGTGTTTGGGGCACTTTATATGATGGAAATAACAACTTCCGTTTCTTTGAAATTCCTGCTTTTGTTGACCAGAACAAGATTATTACAAGTATCAGCCTCTACAACTCTGGCGAGACCAATGCCAAAAGTAAGGCTATGGTATTCGGCTTCTGCATTGTTGGCAAGGACGATAGTGCCGAGATGTTCTACATGGGCAGCAATGGTTATGCAACTTATGTTCCCCAGGTGAAGGATATTGACCTCAGCAGCTTCAATAATGATGATCTTGCCGCATATACCGTAAGCATTGCTCCAGAAGGTTGGGCTAACTTGACACAGGTAACAAAGATACCTACTGGCAGTGCAGTTGTGATGAAGGGTAAGGCTGGTTCCTACAAGCTGCCTTACACCACTGGTGCTGATAAATTAACCGGCAATGTACTTAAGGCTGCAGAGAATGATGTTGTTGCCAACGGTACTCAGTATATCCTGGCTCAGGTTGAAGGTGAGGTAGCCTTCCATCAGGCTACAGAGAATTCTGTTATCCCTGCAGGTAAGGGTTATCTCGAACTGGACGGCACAGGTTCTCTGGTAAAGATATTCTTCGGTGACGAAGATGCGACAGCCATTGAGAGCGTGAACGCTAACGTGAGCGCTAACAATGCAGCCATCTACAACATGGCCGGTCAGCGCATCAGCAAGCTGCAGAAGGGCGTTAATATCGTTAACGGACGCAAGGTCCTGTATTAAGAGAAAAATTAAAAGAGAACAAGATAAAAGTGA
>CAMOMP010000015.1:0-49197 GCA_946619915.1 uncultured Prevotellaceae bacterium
GGTGACTGCACTTGTGGCAGCATCAGCAATGGTGATACGCAGAACACGAATGTGGGAATGTATGGCTATGAGCAGGTGGATGCCGACTATTATGTCAAGGAGTGTGAATTCGACTTTATAAAGGTGGATTATTGTGGTGGCAGGCATCTTGCCCTGAATGAACAGGAGCAGTACACAGCCATCCATGATGCAATTGTTAATACTGGTCGTGATGTGCGTTACAATCTATGCCGATGGGCTTTCCCTGGTACCTGGTGCCATGACATATCCACATCTTGGCGTACCACGGGCGATATTTATGACGGATGGGCTTCTGTGAAGGGCATTCTGGAAGAAAACCTGTATCTGTCTGCTTATTGTTACGGAGGCACATACAATGATATGGATATGCTTGAGGTCGGGCGCTCGATGACGGAGGAAGAGGACAAGACGCACTTTGGCATGTGGTGTATTATGGCCAGCCCCTTGCTGATTGGCTGTAACATGGCAACTATCAAGGAGCGTCCGTTGGAGTTGCTGAAGAATCGCGAACTGATTGCCCTGAATCAGGATCCCTTGGGACTGCAGGCTTATGTGGTACAACATGTGGGCGAGACTTATGTGTTGGTGAAGGATATTCTCACGCTGCACGGAAATACGCGTGCTGTGGCGTTGTATAATCCGTCGGATAGGGAAGAGGAGATGTGTATCAGTTTCAGCGAGATTGATTTGGGTGGTAAGGTGAAAGTGCGTGATTTGTTCGAACATCAGGATTTGGGCGAAAAAGAGGGCTCGCTTTCTGTTGTGGTACCTGCTCATGGAACACGTATCTATAAACTAGAAGCTGAGAGCCGTCGGGATCGTTATATGTATGAGGCGGAAACTGCGTTCCTGCACGACTATCAGGAGATTTCTAACAATCAAGCCTTGGGAACAGCTATCTATGAGACCGGCTCAACTGCTGCCAGCGGAGGTGCCTTTGTTGGTTGGCTGGGAAGTAAGAGAAGCAACTCTCTGGAATGGAGAGATGTGTATGTTGTGGAAGAGGCTGACTACACGGTTCACTTCTGTGGAAGTTCGGGCGAGAATCGTTCGTTCTCTGTGGTACTGAATGGGGAAGAGGTGAACTCTATTACAATGAATACATCTGGCTGGACGACTTTCAAGGAGTACAATACGACCCTTCATCTGAAAGCCGGCTCTAATAGTATTCTGCTATACAATGAGAATGGCTGGATGCCAAACATGGACTACATGAGCATAGAAAAGGCAGGAGACAATACTGTCTTGGGAAGGAGATTGGAAGAGGCTGTCCAGCATCTTGAAGTAATGGGGCATAATAGCTTGATTCCTGAAAAGCTGCGTAAGAATATTGCTAGTCTTCAGACGAGGGCCACAGCGGAGGGACTTACGGATACCAAGATAAAATCGATACTCACGGAAACGCAGAACATGCAGAATACTGTTGCCATGATTATTCCGCTTTGCGAGGAATACCGATTCTGGAAAGCATATGCTGAGAAGAATGTGCAGGCCAGCATGGAATCTTCAGCCCTGACTTCTCTCGTGACAAAGATTTCGAGAAGCGATAATTCGCTGTCGCAGTCTACGACAGAGACGCAGGTAAATAGTGCGTTGACGAATTTGAAGTCGGCAGTAAACACTTATCTGAAATCTACCAGTGCAGTTCCTAAGGAGGGTGAATACCTGGATATGACTCTTTTACTTGCCAATTATGATTTCTCTGTAAAAGAGGGGTGGGAGGGTGAACCCACCTACCGCGATGGATGTGGTGAGGAGTTTAACAAATCCTTCGATATGAACCAATCACTTGCCAATATGCGTCCCGGCGTTTACACCGTTCGCTGCAATGCTTCTTATAGAACGGGGGAAAATGATGGTGGGGCAGCCTACAGAAATGGTAAGGAGAATATACAGGCTTATTTGTATGTGAATGATAAGAAGGTGAAGGTTAAATCCTTGTATTCCGAGAGCTGGCCTGAGGCTTCTCAGTATGGCTCTGTTGACAACCAGAACGGCTACCCGCATAGTATGCGTGCTGCAGGTATTCGGTTTGTCGAAGGGTGCTATATAAATGAATTGGCTTTTCCGCTACAAGAAAAAGGTACGCTGACTTTGGGATTGAAGTGCGACAAATACACAGCAAGTAACTGGTGCTGCTTTGACAACTTCTCGTTGCTTTACCAACCGCTTCCAGATTTCTATGACGGGCTAGAAGCCGTTGTAAAGCCAACATTGAAAAAGGAACATTCCAGCTATGACCTGAGTGGTCGTAAAATAGGTGATGACGATTCCTCAAAGGGTATTGTCATCCGAAACGGAAAGAAGGTTTTAAACTAAAGTGGTCAGTTTAACGACTGTCTTTTGGCGCCTTGTCGGGTTATTCTTCGTTTCTGCTTACTTCTTTTTCGACGTCTCTATTTACGATTATACTGGCGCCAAAAATAAAAGCAGAAATAACGATTCCCGCAGCAAAGGCAATTAAACTATCTGGCCAGGAGTAACCCCTGCCGGCAAAATAGCCTCCCAAAGGGAATGTAAGGCTAAAAGTAATGGTGTATGCGATAGAAGTTTTAATTATTGATACTTGATTTTTGCTTAGTTTCATACCTTATTAATGTGTTATAGTGGATAATTGTCAAGTGTCATCTGTCCTTCAGAGAACTCGGCGTAGGTGAATTGGGTTACCCAGTCTCCAAGGATGAGGAGGCGGTTCTGGCGGGTAAGCATGAGGTCGAGTTCTATATGACGGTGCCCGAAGATGAAGTAGTCTATCTGTGGATTCTTCTTTAAATATTCCTTGGCAAAGAGAACCAAGTGTTCTTTGTTTTCGCCCATATAGGGAGGCTCGCCTAACGGGTTCTCAGCCGTGGGCTCGTGTTTCATGCGGCTATGCTTGGCCCAGTTTAGGCCAAAGGGCATGCCTAAGTCGGGATGCATCCAATGGAAAGCCCATTGGCAAAGTTTGTTATGGAAAATGGAGCGCAGAAAGCGGAACGACTTGCTGTCGTCGCCCAGTCCGTCGCCATGTGCCAAGAAGAAAGTCTTGCCCTGAATCTCAACAACCTCTGGCTGATAGTGCATGATAACGCCGCACTCCTTGGTCAGGTAATCTTTGCACCAGATGTCGTGATTGCCAGTAAAGAAGTGAATGGCAATGCCCATGTCGGTAAGCTCTGCCAACTTGCCCAATAGACGAGTGTAGCCCTTGGGCACCACATGCTTGTACTCGAACCAGAAGTCGAACAGATCCCCCAGCATGTAAATGCTCTCAGCCTGTGTCTTTATCTCGTCGAGGAAACGACACAGGTGCTTCTCTTGTTCTATGGGGTTGGCAATAGCCCTACTTCCCAGATGAGCATCACTTATGAAATAAATATGTTTCATAATAAAAGACCCTCTCCCTAACCCTCCCCCTCTATGGGGAGGGAACTGCTTTGCAGGGTCGATGTCAGTTTCTTTTATAGTGTTCTCCCCATATAGGGGGAGTTAGAGGGGGGGCTTAGAGGAATCCCAGTTCCATTTTTGCTTCTTCACTCATCATGTCCTTGTTCCATTCGGGTTCGAAGACCAGTTGTACATCCACCTTTGTGAGACCTGAGATGGCTTCCAACTTCTGGCGGACATCCTCGAGGATGAAATCGGCAGCCGGACAGTTGGGGGCTGTAAGTGTCATATCCACGGACAACTCGGTAGCATCATCGTTAAGTTCTATACGATAGATGAGGCCCAGGTCGTAGATGTTGACTGGTATTTCGGGGTCATAGACAGTACGTAAGACTTCAATGACGCGTTCTTGTGTCTGTAATGTATCGTTCATATTCTTCCTTGTTCTGTATAGCTGAAATAATTATTGTCTGCCACGATGAGGTGGTCGAGAAACTTGATGCCCATCATCTTACATGCATCGGCAGCTCTATGGGTCAGTTCGTCGTCATGTTTGCTGGGTCTGAGGCTCCCGCTGGGATGATTGTGGCAGAGAATGACACTTGTTGCCTGTGCCAATAGAGCATGGCGCAGCAGCTCGCGCAAATCCACCGCAGTGCCTACCAGTCCGCCATGACTGAGCATCACGCTGTTGATAATCTCCAGATGGTTGTTGAGCATCATCAGGTGGCACTCTTCAACAGTCAGGTCCTGTAATCTGGGACGGAAGTAAAGGAAGGCATCCTTCGTGGCAGTAATCTTCTGGCGTGGTTGCAGATCTTCCTTTAGTCGTTCGTTAGCCAGCTGGCAGGCTGCCAGAACGGTGATAGCCTTGGCCTTTCCCATACCCTTGTAACGTATCAGGTCGTTGACGGTTGCTTTGCCCAACAATTTTAGGCTGTCGTTATAGTCGTTCAGAATCTCGCGCATCATCTCCACTGCACTTTTGCCTGGCACGCCGCTGCCTACCAGGATGGCCAGCAACTCTGCTTTGCTCAGCACGCTGGCACCGTGAGATTCCATCTTCTCGCGTGGTCTGTCGTCTAATGCCCAGTTCTTGATACTCTCCATTGTTTACTTATAGAAGTTTTTACGGAAAGCCTGCAACTCCTCGTTTCTGCCGCATACACACCTCAGCCACCATGCACGCAGGAATCCTGTTCCGTAGCCAATAAGCTGGATGAAGCTGGCCCCAATGGATAGGAAGCCAATCTTAATGCTCTTGTTACGGAAGGAACTGTCCATAAATATGATTGTAGAGAAAAGTATCAATGGCAAAAGGAATAATAACATACCACCAATGCCCGCAATGATGCACATCATAGGACCGTTGACACAACCAGGCTTTGGTGCGCTCCATAAAGCAATAAAGCCGAATACAGTTAGAATCAGGAACAATAACGCCATCAGTAGGCAGGCGAAGGTTCCCAAGGTGAAGACGGCAGGCAACAGATGCACCAACTTCAGGGTGCCAGGGTGTCGCTTCATCAGGTTGATGCGAGCAATACCACTATTGTGAACCTGTTTAAAGAACTTCTTTAGGTCTGTTCTGCGCTTGTGCCATACCCAAGCCTCAGGGAAAAGGCGACAGCAGGCTCCGTTCTCGTAGATGCGGATGCTGAAGTCAATGTCCTCGCCAAAGCGCATTTCAGAGAAACCGCCCAGCTTGTTGTATAACTCCCTGCGAATGCCCATGTTGAAGGAGCGCGGGTAGAACTTCTTGTCCATCTGCTTCTTGCCGCCGCGGATACCTCCTGTGGTAAAGAAGGATGTCATGCTGTAGTTGATGGCCTTCTGTACGGGGGTAAAACTCTCGTGGGCACGATCAGGACCACCCCAGGCGTCTATTTCAGTTGAGAGTTGAGAGTTGAGAGTTGAGAGTTCTTTTTCGATGGCTTGCAGATAACCCTCGGGTAATACTACGTCGCTGTCTAAGACGATAACGTATTCGCCCTGGCTGTATTGAACACCGTAGTTACGTGTCTGGCCGGGGCCGCTATTGGGCTTGACGTAGTATCTGAGTTCCATCCTGTCGGCATATTTCCTGACCACCTCTTCGCAAGGTATGTCGGAACCGTCTTCGACAACCAGTACTTCAAAGTCCTTGAAGGTCTGGGTGCTAAGGCTTTGTAGCAATTCGTCCACCTCGTCGGGGCGGTTATATACCGGAATAATTATAGAGTATTTCATCTGTTAGTCTTTATTATGGGCACAAAAGTAAAAACTTTCTGTCAGAATTCAAAGGTTTTATTGTTTAACTTCCTTTTTTACTCCCTAACGAAAATTCTACTCCCTATTTATTTATAAGAAATATCGCCGGAACCTTGCTTATGTCGGGCAGTTCAATCTTCTTCCACTCCGCAATGGTGTGGGTGTGGATGTATTCGTCTTCCGTTGTGATGCCCGCAGCTATGCACATTCGGGTCTGTGGCCGCAGATTCTGTACTAAGGTCTGGAACATCTTTAGGTTGCGATAGGGCGTTTCTATGAACAGCTGTGTCTGGTGCTCGTTCCAAGCTCGTGTCTCCAGAGCTTTTAGTTTCTTGGCCCTATCCTGTGGGTCAACAGGCAGGTAGCCGTTGAAGGCGAAGCTCTGTCCGTTCAATCCGCTTCCCATTACTGCCATTATCATGCTGCTGGGTCCCACCAGAGGGATGACCCTCAGGTTTTGACGTTGGGCAATAGCCACCACATCAGCTCCAGGGTCAGCAACGGCAGGGCAGCCCGCCTCGCTGATAACACCCATGGGCTTCCCGTCACGAAGTGCTTGCAGGTACTGAGTGAACATGCGTTCGTCGGCATGCTTGCCCATTTCATAGAATACGGAGTCGTCAATGGGGAACTCGCGGTCCACCTGACGCAGAAATCGTCGGGCAGAACGGACATTCTCTACAATGAAGTGCCTGATGCCCATGATAACATCGTGGTTGTATGAGGGCAGGACTTGGTCTATCTCTGTAGAGCCCAAGGTGACGGGTATAAGGTATAGAGCTATTTCCATAATTGTATCTTTGCGTCTGAATATTGTGCTACACTCAGTATGTAGCCGTGGTACAGATTGGGAACTGTCTGGATACAGATTCCCTCTGTATTGCGAGGGGATAGTATATCCTTGATGTCATCGTTAATGCCCGTTCCCTTAAGCTTGAAGACAGCCTCTTTCTTGGTCCATAGTGTGATGAAAGCCTCATCTGGGTTGGGAGCCGAGAAGATCTGCTGGTATTCCTTCTCGTTCATGCAGTACTTCACCAAAGAGTCCTTGGCCGAGCGTATGCCTTCGATGTCCAGTCCGCAGGGGGCTGAGCTGATGTAGCATCCAATGGCTTTCTTGCAGTGGCTCAGGCTGAAGTGTATGTTGGGATGCTCTGGCAGGAAGGGTTTCCCGCTCTGGTTGTAGGAGAATGTAGGCATCTCTGTAATGCCGTATTCCAACTGCAAACCGCGGCATAGCTCCAGGTATGCCAATGCGCATTCCCTTTTGCCTTCCGGGAACTTGAATTTCTGTGCCAGCTCTTGCCTCCAGGGGGGTAGGGAAGAGATGGCTTTCTCCAACAGCTCTGCCGAAATGTCTTCTAAATGGTCGTTGATATACAGCATACGTAAGAACAAAATTATACATTTTATTTCATTTAGGCGTACGAATCGCACTTTTTTCTTGTCTAAGTCGTTCATTTGCATGCTTTTATTCTTAATATGTTTGCGCACGCGGGTTTTATTTTGTAACTTTGTCCCCACTTTCAGTAAAAAGATTTAAACAAAAGACCTAAAATGAGTGACAGATTGTTTATTTTCGACACCACATTGCGTGACGGCGAGCAGGTTCCCGGATGTCAGTTGAATACGGTGGAGAAAATTCAGGTAGCCCGCCAGTTGGAGGCTCTTGGCGTTGATGTTATCGAGGCAGGATTCCCTATCAGTAGTCCTGGCGATTTCAACTCAGTAATAGAAATCAGTAAGGCTGTAACATGGCCAACCATTTGTGCGCTGACACGTGCTGTTCAGAAGGATATTGACGTAGCTGCCGATGCCCTGAAGTATGCCAAGCACAAGCGTATCCATACGGGTATTGGTACTAGCGAGAGTCACATCCGCTATAAGTTCAACTCTACTCCCGAGGAGATTATCGAGCGTGCTGTGGCTGCTGTTAAGTATGCCAAGAAGTATGTAGAGGATGTTGAGTTCTATGCCGAGGATGCCGGTCGTACCGACAATGAGTATCTGGCCCGTGTCATAGATGCTGTTACCAAGGCTGGTGCTACGGTTTGTAACATTCCCGACACAACGGGTTTCCGTATTCCCAATGAATATTTTGAGAAAATCAAGTATCTGTATGAGCACGTAGATGCTTTTGCGGCAGGAAAGAGTATCCTGTCCACTCATTGTCATAACGACTTGGGTATGGCTACCGCTAACACTGTAGCTGGTGTATTGGGTGGTGCCCGTCAGGTTGAGGTTACCATCAACGGTATTGGCGAGCGTGCCGGTAATACTTCTTTGGAGGAGATTGCCATGATCTTTAAGACGCATCCCGACCTGGGCATCGAGACCAATATCAACACCACTAAGATATATCCCACCAGCCGTATGGTCAGCTCTTTGATGAATATGCCTGTTCAGCCTAACAAGGCCATCGTGGGTAAGAATGCCTTTGCTCATAGCTCTGGTATCCATCAGGACGGTGTGTTGAAGAATGCTTCTACCTACGAGATTATGGATCCCAAGGATGTGGGTATCGATGATAATGCGATCGTGCTGACGGCCCGTAGCGGACGTGCCGCCCTGAAACATCGTCTTAGCGTGAATGGTGTGGAGATTGACGGCGAACGTCTGGATAAGGTTTATCAGGAGTTCCTGGTTCTTGCTGACAAGAAGAAGGAGGTTACCGACGACGATATCCTGGTACTGGCTGGTGCCGACAGAAGTGCTTCACATAGTGTTAAGCTTGACTACCTGCAGGTTACTACCGGCAAGGGTGTGAAGAGTGTTGCCAGCATCGGTCTGTTGGTGGCCAACGAGAAGTTCGAGGCTGCCGCATCGGGTAACGGTCCCGTTGATGCCGCTATCAATGCCCTGAAGCGTATCATCAAGCGTAAGATGACGCTGAAGGAGTTCACCATCCAGGCTATCAGCAAGGGCTCTGACGATATGGGCAAAGTACACATGCAGGTGGAGTACAACGGCCACCTCTATTATGGCTTCGGTGCCAACACAGATATCGTAACCGCCAGTGTGGAAGCATATATTGATTGTATAAATAAGTTTAGGTAAAAGCCCCTTTTTAACTAATGAAGACTTTATTTGACAAGATTTGGGACGCACACGTTGTGCAGAACGTGGAGGACGGCCCAACACAACTTTACATAGACCGCCTTTATGCGCATGAAGTAACCAGTCCACAGGCATTTGATACATTGAGGGACAAGAATATCAAGGTGTTCCGTCCCGACCATGTGTACGCTATGCCTGACCATAACACCCCCAGCGACCAGCAGGAGCGTATTGATGATCCCGTAGGTCGTAACCAGGTAGAGACATTGGCCAAGAACTGTGCCGAGTTTGGCATTACCCACTTTGCTATGGGAACCAAGGACAATGGTATCATCCATGTTGTTGGTCCTGAGAAAGCTCTTTCTTTGCCCGGTATGACCATCGTCTGTGGCGACTCTCATACCAGCACTCACGGAGCCGTAGGTGCCATTGCCATGGGTATCGGCACCAGCGAGGTTGCTCAGGTGCTGGCTTCACAGTGTATCCTGCAGAGCAAGCCCAAGACTATGCGTATTAATATAGAAGGTACCTTGCAGCTTGGCGTTACTGCCAAGGATGTAGCCCTTTACATCATGGCTCAGATGACCACCAGCGGTGCTACTGGCTATGCTGTAGAGTATGCAGGCAGTACCATCCGTAATATGAGTATGGAAGGCCGACTTACGTTGTCTAACCTCTCTATTGAGATGGGCTCACGCGCTGGCCTTATTGCTCCCGATGAGATTACTTTCGCTTACCTGAAGGGTCGTGAGTATGCACCTAAGGGTGAGGCTTGGGACAAGGCCGTTGAGGAGTGGAAAAAACTGCGTAGCGACGATGATGCTGTCTTCGATAAGGAGGTAACTTATCGTGCCGAGGATATCAAGCCCCGTATCACTTACGGAACAAACCCCGGTGCAGGTATTGCTATTGACGAGTGCATTCCTACCTTGGAGAGCATCCCCGAGACTGAGCGCCCTCAGTTCCAGGCTATGTTGGATTATATGCAGTTCCAGCCCGGTCAGAAGTTGGAGGGCACACCCGTTGACTATTGCTTCTTGGGTGCATGCACCAATGGACGTATCGAGGATTTCCGTGCTTTTGCTTCTGTAGTAAAGGGTAAGAAGAAGGCTGACAACGTTGTTGCCTGGTTGGTTCCCGGTAGTTGGGTGGTACGTCAGCAGATTATTGACGAGGGTATTGATAAGATTCTCGAAGAAGCAGGTTTTGAATTGCGTTTGCCCAGTTGCTCTGCCTGTCTGGCCATGAACCCCGATAAGGTTCCTGCCGGCAAGCTCAGCATCAGTACTAGCAACCGTAACTTCGTGGGGCGTCAGGGTCCAGGTGCCCGCACCGTACTGGCTAGTCCCCTTGTAGTGGCTGCAAGCGCGATAACTGGCGTTATCACTGACCCAAGAAAGCTTTAATGTTCAATGTTCAATGTTCAATGATCAATGAAAGAAAAATTCGACATTATACAGTCAACTTGTATTCCCATCGAGATTGACAACAATAATACAGATAACATTATTCCTGCACGTTATCTTGCTTTCACTACCCGTGATCCTAAGTTCTACGGTGATGCCTTCATGCACGACCTCCGTTACGATGCAAACAACCAGCCCATAGCAGACTTCGTGATGAACAAGCCTGAGTTCTCTGAAGCTCCCCACAAGGGTGTGCACGAGATTATTGTGGGCGGTCAGAACTGGGGCTCTGGTTCCAGTCGTGAGCACGCAGCCTGGGCTATTGCCGGCTACGGCGTCAGAGTGGTCATCAGCAATAGCTTTGCCGATATCCATCGTAACAACCTGCTCAACTGCTTTGTGCTGCCCGTTATTGTCAGCCGTGAGTTTCAGCAGGAACTTTTCCGCAGCATTGCTGAGGATAGCAACACCCTGGTAACGGTAGATGTTCCTAACCAGACGGTAAAGAACGAGAAGACAGGTAGTGTGGAGCACTTCGAGATTAATGCTTATAAGAAGTATTGCCTCATGAATGCCTACGACGATATCGACTTCCTCTTGGCAAACAAGGATAAGATAGAGGCGTGGGAACAGAACTCCTAAGGACCCTCTCTAACTTTCCCCTTTAAAGGGAATATATAGAGGAGAATAAAACTCTGTAATTATATGTCCGAATTGGAAAATAACCATAACCAAAACTTCCCCCTAAAGAAGGATGGAGGGTATGTCGAAATCATGGACACCACGCTACGCGATGGTGAGCAGACCAGTGGAGTGAGCTTTGTGCCCCACGAGAAGTTGCTCATTGTGCGTATGCTGCTGCAAGAACTCTGCGTTGACAGGGTAGAGGTAGCCAGCGCCCGTGTGAGCGAAGGTGAGAAGGATGCTGTAACCATGATATGTCGATGGGCACGTCAGGCCGGCCGGCTGGAACAGGTCGAGGTGCTGGGCTTTATAGACGGGCATACCTCTGTTGATTGGGTAAAGAATGTTGGGTGCAAGAATATCAACCTGCTTTGCAAAGGTTCGGAGCGCCATTGTAAATACCAATTACAGAAGACCCTTGCCGAGCATCTGGCAGATATCAAGCAATGCATCCAGTATGCCCACGAACAGGACATCAACGTTAATCTGTATCTTGAGGACTGGTCCAACGGAATGAAGGACAACCCTCAGTATGTATTTGATTTTGTTGACGCACTTCGTACGGCAGGCGTAAAGCGTTTTATGCTGCCCGATACGTTGGGAATCCTGAACCCTTTCCTTACAGCTCAGTTTATGACGCAGATGGTGGAGCGTTATCCTGAGTTGCACTTTGACTTTCATGCACATAACGATTACGATATGGCTGCCGGCAATGTCCTGGCGGCTGTGAAAAGTGGCTGTAAGGGTATTCATACTTCGGTCAACGGACTAGGTGAGCGTGCTGGTAATGCACCGCTCTCTAGTGTGCAGGCTATCCTGAAGGACCATTTTCATGGTAACACGGGCTTGGTAGAGGAGAACCTGAACAAGGCCAGCCGCATGGTAGAAAGCATCAGCGGTATTGCCGTGCCACCTAACAAGCCTATTATTGGCGAGAGTGTCTTTACGCAAGTGGCAGGTGTGCATGCTGATGGTGATAAGAAACATAGCCTTTATTGCAACGACCTGATTCCCGAGCGTTTCGGTCGTAAACGTGAGTACGCCCTTGGTAAGAACTCTGGAAAGGCTAATATCCTGAAGAACCTCGAGGAACTGGGCTTTGAACTCACCCCCGAACAGATACGCCGTGTTACGGACCGCATCATAGAGTTGGGCGATAAGAAGCAGCTTGTTACTCAGGAAGACCTTCCCTACATCGTTAGTGATGTATTGAAACATTCGGCACCTGTTGATAAGGTTAAACTTAAGAGCTATATGGTTTCTACCGCCTATGGCCTGAAGCCTATGGCCAGCGTGAAGCTGGAGGTCTGCGGAGAGGTATATGAGGAATCTGCTATGGGAGATGGTATGTACGATGCCTTTGTACGTGCCTGTCGCCATATATACCGCGATCGTTTGAACCGCGAGTTCCCCTGGCTTGACAACTATCAAGTAAGTATTCCACCAGGTGGACGTACCGATGCCTTGGTACAGACCACCATTTCGTGGGTATGGGGTGATAAGACCTTCCGTACCCGTGCCCTTGATCCCGACCAAACAGAGGCGGCCATCAAGGCAACCATTAAGATGTTAAACATAATAGAACAAGAATATGAAGCTTAAGATTGCAGTTTTGGCCGGTGATGGTATCGGTCCAGAGATTATGGAGCAGGGCGTAGCCGTTATGAGTGCTGTAGCCCAGAAGTTCGGACACGAGGTTTCTTACAAGGAGGCTCTTTGTGGCGCTCATGCTATTGATGAGGTGGGTGATCCCTTCCCCGAGGAAACTTTCCAGACTTGTATGGATGCTGATGCTGTACTCTTTGCCAGTGTAGGCGACCCCAAATTCGATAACAACCCAACAGCCAAGGTACGCCCTGAGCAGGGTCTTTTGGCTATGCGTAAGAAGCTGGGCCTGTTTGCCAATATCCGTCCCGTTGAAACCTTTGACTGCCTCGTGCACAAGTCTCCCCTGAAGGACGAACTGGTACGTGGTGCTGATTTTATTTGCATCCGCGAGCTGACCGGTGGTATGTACTTTGGTGAGAAAAAGGAGGGTACAGATGAGGCTTACGACACCAACTTCTACAGCCGTCCCGAGGTAGAGCGCATTCTGCGCGTAGCCTATCAGTATGCTCGTCAGCGTCGTAAGCACCTGACTGTTGTTGACAAGGCCAACGTATTGGCCAGCAGCCGTCTGTGGCGCAAGGTCGCTCAGGAGATGATGGGTGAATATCCTGATGTCGAGACCGACTTTATGTATGTTGACAATGCTGCCATGCGTATGATTCAGGATCCCAAGTTCTTCGACGTTATGGTAACAGAGAATACCTTCGGTGACATCCTTACCGACGAGGGTTCTTGCATCACAGGCTCTATGGGCTTGCTGCCTAGTGCCTCTACAGGTGAGCATACTCCCGTATTCGAGCCTATCCACGGATCATGGCCTCAAGGCAAGGGCTTGAATATTGCCAACCCCTTGGCTCAGATCTTGAGCGTAGCTATGTTGTACGAGTACTTCAATCTCAAAGCTGAAGGTGCTCTTATCCGCGAGGCAGTGAATGCTTCTCTGGACCAGAATGTCCGTACTCCCGAGATTCAGGTTGAGGGCGGTGCCAAGTATGGTACCAAGGAAGTTGGTCAGTGGATTGTTGACTATATTAAGAATAAGTAAGAGACCCTCTCCCTAGCCCTCCCCCTCTATGGGGAGGGGAAGGGGAGAAAGTGACATGTTAAATGGAATGAGTAAGGCCGGCGTTATATATAAGGTATGTTTTTCCGTTAGAGGAGGTTTTTTTTGTCTCTTCCTCTTGTTTGCCCTGTGCACCAACGCACAGCGATACCAGCAGTTGGTGAAGCAGGGACTAGAACAAATGCAGAAAGACAGCCTGCAGCAGGCTGAGGCGACCTTTCGCGAGGCCTTAGAGGTAGACCCCCTTATGAAGTCCAACGCCCTGCTTTATCAGTATATTGGCAATATTCAGGAGCGTAGGGGAGAATATCAGCGAGCCCTCGAATCTTATAATCAGGGCCTGGCTATTTCGGGCACCACCATCAGCCTTTTGCTCAACAGGGCCTCCCTTTATATGCATTTGGATAATACCGGTCGTGCAATGGCTGATTATACTGAGGTGCTGAATTTGGAGCCTAATCAGACAGAAGCCCTCTTCTTCCGTGCCTATCTCTATAGTCAACGACGCGATTACAAATTGTCGCGTGCAGACTACGAACGTCTCGTAAAGCTTGAACCTCTGAACGAGAAGGCACGCCTTGGTTTGGCTATTCTAAACGATAAGGACCGTCGTCCACGTGAGGCTATGGAGCAGATGGATGCCCTTATTCAGCTTTTTCCCAAACATGCTTCGTTGTATCTGGTACGTGGCGGTATATATCAGGGTCGCAAGCATTACGACCTTGCCCTTGCCGATTTCAATCGTGCCATTGAACTGGAACCGGAGAATTCAGACTGCTACGTCTCCCGCTCCCTTTTGTATAAGGACATGAAAAAGAAAAAGCAGTCCCGTCAGGATGCCCAGACCGCCCTTCGTTTAGGCGCCAATCCATCCTTTCTGTCTTTCTGATTTATGAGATATGCCGTATCGCTATGAGCGATATGCCGTATTGCTGTGAGTGATATGCCGTATCGCTGTCAGAGAAACGCCATATTGGAATTGGGACTATTTTCAAAATGAAAATAGTCGAATAAAAAAAAAGAGGACCTCAATAGGAAGTCCTCTTCTTTGTTCTTATAGCATATATCTCTTACTTGCGCTCGATAGTCTGAGCACGGTCAGGACCTACACTGACAATGGTGATAGGAGTGGCGGTTGCCTTCTCTATATATGTAATGTAGTCCTTGAGCTGCTGGGGGAACTGAGCCTCTGATGTCATCTGTGTGAGGTCGGTCTTCCAACCGGGAAGGTCCTCATATACAGCCTGCCAGCCCTCTGTGTCGTATGGCATGTCGGTGGTGGTAACGCCGTCCTTCTGGTAAGCCACACAGACGCGGATAGTGTCGAAGGTATCCAGTACATCGCTCTTCATCATAATGAGCTGAGTTACACCGTTTATCATGATGGCGTACTTGAGAGCTACCAAGTCCAGCCAGCCACAACGACGGTTACGACCCGTTACGGCTCCGTACTCGTGACCAATCTCGCGGATCTTATCGCCTGTCTCATCGAACAACTCTACAGGGAAGGGACCTGAACCTACACGGGTGCTGTATGCCTTGAAGATACCAAAGACTTCGCCAATGCTGTTGGGGGCTACGCCCAAACCTGTGCAGACGCCACCACTAACGGTGTTACTGCTGGAAACGAAGGGGTAGGTACCGTGGTCGATGTCAAGCATAGTGCCCTGAGCACCTTCAGCCAATACACTCTTACCCTCGGCCAGTGCCTTGCCCAACTCTATCTCTGTATCGGTAAGTTGGAACTGACGCATATATTCTATGCCTTCCATCCATACCTTCTCCTCTTCTGTGATGTCAAAGTCGGTGTAGTGGAGGTCCTGCAGGATCTGCATGTGACGAGCTTTTAGGGCTGCGTACTTCTGTGGGAAGTCACCCAGGATGTCGCCAACGCGCAGACCAGTACGACTTGCTTTCTCGCTATAGGTGGGGCCAATGCCCTTGCCTGTTGTGCCAACTTTGTTCTTACCCTTAGCTGCCTCGTAGGCGCGATCCAGTACGCGGTGTGTGGGCAGAATTAGGTGGGCTCGCTTGCTGATGTGCAGACGGCTCTTGAGATCGTAACCGGCAGCCTCCAGTTCCTTGGCCTCCTGCATAAAGAGGTCGGGGGCAATGACGCATCCGTTACCGATGATGTTGAGTTTACCCTCGTCGAAGATTCCTGAGGGAATGCTTCTGAGGACGAACTTTTTGCCTTCGAATATAATGGTGTGGCCGGCATTCGGACCACCGGCAAAGCGGGCTACGACATCATAGCGGGGTGTGAAACAATCCACAACCTTACCTTTTCCTTCATCGCCGAAAACGATACCCAGCAGGGCATCTACTTTTCCTTTTTTCATTTCTTCTGTATTTTTGTTTTTGAATTTGCTTTCTTTTTTTTGATACTGTTCTTGACCATACAGCTACGGCACAGGCCATGGAAGTACAGCACCGGTTGCGTAATGATGAATTGCTTGCATTTCTGCTCGCTGAGCCAGTTTTCTATTTTGCTGCTTTCCAGTTTGCGCACTAATCCGCATTGCTCGCATACCAGGCATACCATGGGGTGTGGCGTGATGCAGCATTCGTAGTGGGCGGCACGTGAGAGGGTGTGCTTGATTACCAGCTTGGCCTCTTCTAACAGTCTTAGCGTGTTAAAGAGTGTGACCCTGCTGACCTGAAACTTAGCTTTCTTTTCCATCATCTCCTGCAACTCGTCGATGCTGAAGATGCCTGGTATCATGCAAACGACACGCAGAATCTCGAATCTTTCGGGGGTCTTGCGTGTAATCTTGCCCTTCATGAATTCCGTGAGTCGCTGGGCGGCAAGGGTGTATGTGTCTGTATTCTCACTCATTAGCGGGTACAAAATTACGAATAAGTGAGCGGAATACAAAATAAAACTTGTTTATTTTTATTCCCGAGCGAGAGTAATTTCGAGACGAAGGTCTCAAAGTTTCGAATAAGTGAGCGGAATACAAAATAAATCTTGTTTATTTTTATTCCAAATATGATGTTGCAGCTATGATGGCTTTTCTTAGAGGCAGGTCGGCATTGGGGAGCAACGATTGTGCCTGGTCCTGAAACTCTTGGGCGGAACGTTCCTGCAACTGGGCTCCTTGTTGTAACAAGCGGGCGATGCAGAGGAAACCGCATAACTGACGCATCGGAGCAGGGGAGGCTATCCACTCGAAGGCTACGGTGGCGCACCAAGGTTCCTTGCAGAGAAGTTGCATGCAGAGGATTTGCGCTACCTCGGCCGTGGAAATTTCGTCAGCCCAAATGTCAGCCACCTCGGGCAGGAACTCCTCGGGTGGCATAAGCATTGTGGCCAGAAGTTTGCACTCGCGAATATTCTCGTTCCACAGTTGCTGAGCCAATGAGCGTGAAGGTTGGAATTCGTTTGCTATGTTCTGCAGTCGTGGCAGTTCAACGCCAAACACCAGTTTATAAGGTGCTCCAGCCTCGCGCATCTTGGCGCTGAGGATACCGTTCATGGCGGCGCGAAGTTCTTTCTTTATGTTCAGTAGGTCAGAGTTTTCCATATCGTAGCATTTGATGGTCGTAGGCCTCGCCATATCGTATCTCTACATCCGTAACGTTGCCCTTCGCATCATAGATAAGTTCGTATTGGGGGTTGATGAAACCCTTGTAGGGTGAGATATTCAGTTCCTTGTATCGTTCCAACACTTCCTGGTGCAGGTCTTTGTCAACCTGTACGCCAAATTCTTCTACTAACTGGCGTGCTGCGGAAAGGTCGCCTTCGCTCTTTATGCGCTGAATCTCTGCCAGCAAGGTGGCAAAGGCGGTACGTAGCATAGGGTAGGAATGTACCTGTATGTAATGCTTGCCGTCTTTCTCTGTGAGTTCGGCAGCTTGGGGAAAGTTTTTCAGTACCCAGCGGGCAATGAGGGCCCGGTTGCGCATGTGGGCTTCCTCTATCTGGTCGCCCTTCTCGATACGTACCAACTGTGTGAGTGCTCCGTTCATCAGGTAGCTGTAATACTGTGCCTTATAAGCCTCGGTATTGGGCGTAAGGCCTAGCTCTACAAGTTTCTCGTCGGCCAAATAGTAGAGTCCAAAGAGGTCGGCACGTGCTTCTTCGATGGTGCTGCCGTAAGCCTTCAATGCATCGGGGTCAACACCTGGCAGCAATTGTCCGCTTCCGTGTCCTAAGCATTCGTGGAGGTCGGTATGCAGGTCGTCGCAGATGTCGTCGTACTTGTCTAACAAATCAATGGTTTGTGGGTCTATAACAAATTCCTGACGAAGTCCACTGCCTTTGGCTGCTTGAGCGTAGGCATGTGTCAGATTGCCAATGGTAACGCTCTTACTGCCGTATTCAGCTCTGACCCAGTTGCTGTTAGGCAGGTTAATACCTATGGCGCTGCTGGGGTAGAGGTCTCCACCCAGGATAGCGGCATTGATGACTTTGGCCGAAACACCCTTGCACTCCTTCTTGCGGAAACGGGAATCTATGGGCGAATGGTCCTCGAACCATTGTGCATTGTCACTAAGGGCTTGGGAACGACGGGTAGCAATAGGATCGATGAAGTTGACGTATCCCTCCCAGCTGGCTTTCAGTCCCAACGGGTCGCCATAGACTTCGGTAAATCCGTTGGTGAAATCCACATGGCTTTCTGTATCCTGTACCCAGAGGATGGTATATTCATCGAAGGTCTTGAGATTACCTGTTTGGTAAAACTCAATCAACTTTTCTATGACGGCATGCTGTTTCGGATTCTCGGCATACGGCAGTGCGTCCTTGAGGGATGCGATGATGCGTTCAATGATTGGGCCGTATAGGCCTCCGCTGCGCCATATATTCTCGTACAATGTGCCGTCAGGTTTCTTCTCTAAACGGCTGTTCATACCATACATAATGGGACGCAGGGAATCTCCCTCGGCTTTCTGATTGGCATAAAAGTCTTCTGCTTCTGCCTGGGTGATACCGTCCTGATAGTAGTTGCTGGCCGAGGTGAGCAGGAGGTCTGCTCCCTCTGTCTGATTTACACGCTTGCTCAAGACGGAAGGATCGAAAATGATGGGAAGTAAATCCTCTACGTCTAGTCCTAATTGCTCTGCCGCATCGGTAAAGAAATTCTCTGAGAATCCTGGCGTAAACTTCTGGTATCCATAGTGATGGTGTATGCCGTTACTGAACCAAACACGCTTCAGGTAAGTGGTGAATTGTTGAAAATCCTCTGTGTTGCGATTACCCTGATACTGTGTATAAATAGTTTCGAGAACCTGACGTATGCGCAGGTTGTATGCTCCGTTCTGGTCCCATAAAATGTCACGACCCAACAGTGCCGCCCTGCTCAGGTGGTAGATAAGGAGTTTCTGACGTAGAGTAAGTTCTTTGAATCCGGGAACCTGGTAACGGAGAAGTTGTATATCGGCAAAGCGTTCAGCCTGGAATGTGAAATCACTTTGTTCCTGCATTCTTCTCCTCTTTCTTTTTGTTTTTCTTGTTTTTCTTCAAATCTAGCTTCTCCTGCAGCATCTCCATGTTGCTGGTTCTGTACTCACGTGGAGTAATTCCCAGACGCTTGTAGAAGGCTACGTAGAAGCATTGTCTGTTCTGGAATCCTACTGCAAGGGCAATATCCTCGACAGTCATGTTCAGGTATCGACGGTCCTTGAGCATATACATGGCTTCCTTGATGCGGAACTCATTTACCATCTGGGAGTAGTTGTCCTGATAACGCAGGTTAACAATGGCGCTGATGTACCTGACGTTGGTGTTCAACTCCTCGGCCATCTTTTTGGCAGAATAGTTGCAGTCTCGATACTTCTTTTCAACAATGAACTTTGCCATTATCTGCTGGTAAATTTCATCTACGGTCTCCATCTTAAGCAATGACCTGTAAAGAGGTGTCTTTTGCTTTTTCTCGGTTAAATTGTACTTAGCCATCGTTCTTTTTTGAGGATTTTCCGCTGCAAAAATACAAATTTGTTTTATTAGTAATGTGAATATTGTAAAAAAAATGATAAATTTGCGCAATTTTTTTTACATCCTCGTATGGAAAATGTGTTAAAACGATATTTCGGGTATGATAGTTTCCGTCCCTTTCAGCGTGAAATTATAGAAAATATTATGCAGGGACACTCTGCACTTGTTCTAATGCCGACAGGTGGCGGAAAGAGTCTTTGCTACCAATTGCCGGCCTTGATGATGGAAGGTACAGCTCTAGTTGTCTCACCCCTGATATCGTTGATGCAAGATCAAGTGCGACAACTTCTTTGCAATGGTATTCAAGCTGTTGCCCTGAATAGTAGTGTGGATGATTTGGACTTAATGACTCTGCAACGCGAGTGTCAGGATGGGCATGTTAAGCTTATCTTTCTTTCTCCTGAACGTTTAATGGTGGAAATGCCCCGCCTGCTCAGGTCTATACGTGTTTCGCTGATTGCTGTGGATGAGGCTCATTGCATTTCGCAATGGGGGCATGATTTTAGACCGGAATACAGTCAGTTGGGTGTCTTGAGACAAACCTTTCCACAGGTTCCTATCATAGCCCTGACTGCAACAGCCGACAAGGTGACGCGTTTCGATATCCTGAATCAGTTGAACATCCCTGATGCAGAAGTCTTTATTGGCAGTTTTGACCGTCCGAACTTGAGTCTGGACGTAAGACGCGGATTAGATTCATACGAGAAACGTGTTGCCATCTTGCATTTTCTAGCATCGCATAAGAATGACCCTGGTATTATCTATTGCCTGAGCAAGAAGAATGCTGAGTCTGTGGCAGCTTTCCTGCGAGCACACCATGTGGAAGCTGCCGTCTATCATGCAGGTTTGTCGTTGCTGGAACGTAACAGAGCGCAGGAAGATTTCCTGAATGACAGGGTGCAGGTGGTATGTGCTACTATAGCCTTTGGTATGGGAATTAACAAGGGAAATGTCCGTTTCGTAATTCATTACAATCTACCAAAAAGTATAGAGAATTACTATCAGGAGATAGGCAGAGCGGGTCGAGATGGTGCTCCGGCTGATACCTTGTTGTTCTATAATGCTGGGGATATTGTACAACTTACGAGGTTTGCACAGATGAGTGGACAAAGCGAGATAAACATGGAGCGTCTAAATCGTATGCGTGAGTATGCCGAGGCCAATGTCTGTCGCAGACGAATCCTGCTGAATTATTTTGGGCAAGAAACGGCATCGGATTGCCATAATTGTGATGTCTGCCAGCATCCTCCTCAGTTGTTCGATGGAACAAAGTATGTCCAAATGGCGCTGAGTGCCATAGTGCGTGCCAACCAGATGATTTCCATGCATACGTGCATAGATATCTTGTGTGGTATTCCATCAGACGAGGTGGGGCGTTACCAATACTACAAGTTGAAAACCTTTGGGGTAGGAAGTGCAGTGCCAGTAAGAGATTGGAGGGATTATATGCTGCAGATGCTGCAGATGGGGTATATTGAGGTAATGTACGACCAGCACAACCATTTGCGTGTAACCGAACTGGGGCGACAAGTGCTATATGGAGAGCGTCAGGCTATGCTAGTGGTGATAAGGCGTGAGGTACAGCCACTTAAAGGGAAAAAGAAACAGCCCCGGCAAAAAGAGGTGCTGTCAGATTTGTGGAACTTTCCAAAGAATGAACCCGAGGAGGATAAGGAACTGTTCGAGATACTAAGGCAGCTTCGCCTTAGAATAGCTCAGCAGAAGGGTGAACCTCCGTTTGTGATTATGTCGGAAAAGGTGCTGCGCCAACTGGCTATGTACAAGCCTACCACCATGCAGGCGTTTGGCAATATCAATGGGATAGGGGAGTTCAAGTGCGCTACTTACGGCCCAGTATTCCTTCCTGTGATTATTCAGCACTCCTCAGATTCTGGCTCCTCGGACTGAAGCTGTGCCGAGTTGTTGGCTGAGTGGATTGCTTTCTCGTGATCTTCTAGTGCAACGCTATGACGGGCAATCTGCATCATAATCTCGCGACGCTTGGATTCGAGGCTTTCTAACTGTGCGACAAGGGATTCCTGTAACGTTTCGTCGTCGGCACTATGGTAGTTGCCTTCAGCCTGCAGGGAAATAAGTCTGCTGTTCAGGTCGTCAACTCGAGCCTGGCAGAGGGCAATGTCGCGTTGTACTTTCTGAATATTGGAACGAATCTCCTCCCATTCCTTTTCTTCGCTGAAGACTTCTTGCAGTTCGGAATATTGAACAGGAGGGTGATGCATGTTGAAGTTGCGTATCCAAAGATCCAAGCGCGAGCGCTCCTGGCTTAGCTCTTCGCTCAGTTCCTTTCCGAACATAATGTGGAACTCGTCACGTCCTCTCAGGTAATCAATATCGTGCAACATCTTTTGGGTTTTCTCCTGCTCGGTTTCTTCTGCTTGACGAGCCTCTGTAAGTTGCTGGTAAACTTGGTCATATAATTGTTTGGGGCCATATTCACCTGTAGATTGCCTGATGGTCTTACTGTTCTCTTCAATCTGGTTCCTGCGATCCTCTGTACGATTGAGGGTCAGTTCGAGATAGTATCTGAAACTTTTCTGCTGTAACAGGATGGCTTCGTGCTGGGCTTTCAGAATAGCTAGTTCCTGCTGTTCCTTAAGAATCTGTTCGTTTATGGTGTCCCAGGTGTTCTTCAGCGTTATGATTTGTTCGCGCAACCCTTCGTGGGTGTTGTCCCAAATACCCTTCCAGTCTTTTATGGTTATGCATTCCTCCAGATGGTGGTAAATCTCGCTATAACGAATGCTTTCGCTGTCTATCATTGCCGTTACCCTCTCAACTTGTCCTACTCTTACCTGACAGCCAGTGTTGACTTCGTTCAAGCGGACGTCAAGGTCTTTCTTCTGCAACTCGAGGGTCTGTAGCTTCTCGCTCAGTTTTGAGATCTGTGATATGTGATAGTTGAAAGTGTCCAACTCCTTCTGTGCTGCCTCGGCATCTGCACCTGTACTTTCTATCATGTGGCGTATCATTGCCATTCTGGCATTCTGGTTGGTGCTGGGAGAGCAGTCCTTGAAAGATGCGTCCAGCGAAGAATAGATGCCCCATTCCTTTACGTCGTCATTTTGACGAACGCGGATGGCATTGAGGGAACTCTCTTCTGAGAACTGACGACCTTTGCTTTCGGCAAGGTCAAGTCGCAACTCGTCAAGCAGCTTTCGTTTACCTCGTAGTTCTGCCGACAGCAGTTCGTAATCAGTTTTGAATTCGCCAATGAGCTTGCTTTGTTCCAACATGGTATCGCTGTGATAGGGGTGGTGCGTAGCTCCGCAGACAGAACAGCTGACGCCTTCCTTGAGGTCGGCTCTTAGTTGAATGATGTTCTGTCCCTTACTCAGAAGGTATGTATGTTCTTTTTCGTGGCAGAGGCGTGACAGCTTGCCGACCTCGTTCTCCATCTCCTTGATGTTGCGTTCTGTCTGGTCTATGTGCAGGCGCAGTTCATTCAGCGTTCTGGTTTTCTCCTCAATAGCCCGGTATCCAACAGAAATCTGGTGCCATAGCGATTGGGCAGAAATCAGCATTTGCTTCATACTCTTGAGCTGCATGGCACGTTCCTGCAGTTTGTAACTGTCCTGTCCCAAGATATTGGACTTGTGTGTTTGTAACTCGCCCTCCAGGGTTTCTATGTCTGACGTAACGTCCTGATATTTGCTGAAAACTCTCTCGAGGAGTATGTTCTCTTCCTCTTGTTTTTGAAGTGTCTCGGCTTGCAGGTTCTTGGTCCTTGCCTGTTCCTCTTCGATGTCTTGCAGGTTATCGAGTAGCAGCAGGATCTTCTCGGCATGCAGAATCGTCTGCTCGTGAATCTCCATGCTTTGGCGTCTGGACTTGTGGAGCGACAGTTGTTCGGAAATTAGGTCTATGTTTTGTTCTACTTCGTAAATGTTGCTATCCAAGGTGCTTACCTGCTGGTTGGCTTTCTCAATCAGTTTGCTCAGGTTGTCTATTTCTTCTTCGCAGGCCTGGGAATAGCCCTGAAGGGTAAAGGCGTGGAAGATATTGTCGTGTACGGCGTGGTTCTTCTCCTCCGTACTCTTGCGCTGATTTTTCATCTGAACCTGTAGCTTTTCCTGTGCACTCCAACTCTGGTTCAGGTCATCGCTTTCCCGTTTTATCAAGCTGAGACTGCGTTTGTTCTGGTCGGTAAGTTTCTCCAGGATGGCTACTCGTTGGAAGGTGCCCTGGATGGCCTCGAACATCTCGTAGCGTTCCAATTGGCGAATGTCGTTTGCCATCGAAGCCTGTTGTTTGTTTAGCTCGAAGAGTCTGGCTTTCTCTTGCTTCAGGTCCATCTTCAACTTGTTGTATCTGCGTAGGAATACCTGCTGTTTACGCAATAGTTCCAGGTTCTCCTCTATATTGTTGAGCTTGGTTTCAGCCAGCCGTTTCATCTCTTTTGTTCGCTGAAGCTGTGTATCGTTAAGTATCTTTTTGCCAAACATGTTCATTGCATTTCGGAATTTTCAGTGCAAAGGTACGGGTAAGCGAGCGAAAAAGCAAATTAATTTGTTTTTTTCCGAGTGAAAGTAATTTCGGCGAAGCCAAAGGTGTGGCATTAATTCAAAATTCAAAAAACCTATTCTTAATCCACACTTTTAACTTTCCATTTCTCATTTTTCACTTTTCACTTTTCACTTTTCACTTTTAATTTGTACCTTTGCACCCGCAAAATGAAACATCTATAGATAAAATGGCACAGAAACCAAGTATACCAAAGGGAACGCGCGACTTTGGCCCTCAGGAGATGGCCTGCCGTAACTACATCTTCAACACCATTCGTCAGGTTTATGCCTTGTATGGTTTTCAGCAGATAGAGACTCCTGCCATGGAGAATCTGAGTACGCTGATGGGTAAATATGGCGAAGAAGGCGATAAGCTTCTCTTTAAGATCCTGAATAGTGGCGATTTCCTGAAGGGAATAAGTAGCGAAGATTTAGAGAAAGGTGCAACCGGACATTTGGCTGCCCAGTTGTGTGAGAAAGGATTGCGTTACGACCTGACCGTTCCTTTTGCACGATATGTTGTGCAGCATCGTGAGGAATTGACACTTCCCTTCCGACGTTACCAGATTCAGCCCGTATGGCGTGCAGACAGACCTCAGAAGGGGCGTTATCGTGAATTTTACCAGTGTGATGCTGATGTGGTTGGTAGCGACAGCTTGTTGAACGAGGTTGAGTTGATGCAGATTGTAGATACAGTCTTTCAGCGCTTTGGTATTCGTGTCTGCATAAAGATTAACAACAGAAAGATTCTTTCCGGTATTGCTGAGATAATTGGTGCTGCCGATAAGATTGTTGATATTACAGTTGCAATCGACAAACTGGACAAGATTGGCTTGGAGAATGTGAATGCCGAGCTGTTGGAAAGTGGATTGTCTGAGGCTCAGGTTGAGAAGCTGCAGCCTATCATCGGTCTGAGTGGTTCCAATACTGAGAAGATTGCCACCATGCGTCAAGTGCTGAAGGATAGCGAGACGGGTTTGAAAGGACTTGATGAGGTTGAGTATGTCCTCTCTAAACTCTCAACTCTCAACTCTCAACTCGAACTCGATTTGACTTTGGCTCGTGGTCTGAACTACTATACAGGCTGCATCTTCGAGGTGAAAGCCTTGGATGTTCAGATTGGTAGTATAACAGGTGGTGGTCGTTACGACAACCTGACAGGTATCTTTGGCATGCCAGGCATCAGCGGTGTAGGTATCTCCTTTGGCGCCGACAGAATCTACGATGTCCTGAATCAACTGGAACTTTATCCTGAGGAGGTGACAACTGCAACCCAGTTGCTGTTCATCAACTTCGGAGAGGCTGAGGCCAATTATTGTTTGCCCATTGCCGACAAGGCACGTAAGGCTGGTATCCGTACGGAAATATATCCCGACAGCGTGAAGATGAAGAAGCAAATGCAGTACGCAAACGCAAAGTCAATCCCCTTCGTTGCTATTGCTGGAGAGACGGAGATTGCCGAGGGTAAGGTAATGTTGAAGAATATGATAACCGGTGAGCAGAAACTGCTTGTCGCAGAAGAAGTAATAGCGGAAATTTTGAAATAGTTTAACTATTCAACTTCCGAAATAGAATTTAGCCTTAAGGTGGATGCTTTTCTCCTTGAGGCTTTTTTATGTTTTAGAGTTCTCGATATTTCGGTATATCGATATTTCGGTATTTCGCCAACCAATTCTTCATTCTTCACTCTTCATTTTTAATTCCCATTAGGGGGCTACTTCTTATATAATGGTACTTTTTTGTAAAAAAAGAGGTCTAATGGTTTGTCAGTTTGAGAAATAGTTGTACCTTTGCACGCCGATTATTATCAAGGGGGGACAGAAATGCCCTCCATGCATGTAAGAATAGCTTGTTCTTTGGCCAGACAGGTGGTTCGTAAAAGCATGCAGAATTGAGAAAATAGTAGTTAAAAACAAAAAGAACAAAAACAAAGAATGGACACTTTGAGTTACAAGACCATCTCTATCAACAAGGCAACCGCCAAGAAGGAATGGGTTGTAGTAGATGCTACAGATCAGATTCTGGGTCGCCTCTGTACTAAGGTGGCAAAATTGCTGAGAGGTAAGTACAAGCCCGAGTTTACTCCCAATGTAGACTGTGGTGACAATGTTATCATCGTTAATGCCGAGAAGATTCGTCTGACAGGTAAGAAGATGACAGATCGTATCTATTATTCTTACACAGGTTATCCCGGTGGTCAGCGTGAGGCTACTCCCGCTAGCATCCTGGCTAAGCCCAACGGCGCAGACAAGCTGTTGCGTAAGACTGTAAAGGGCATGCTCCCCAAGAATAAATTGGCAGATCGTCTGTTGAACAACCTCTACATCTACGAGGGTGCAGAGCACAAGCAGCAGGCACAGAGCCCCAAGGCAATTGATATTAACCTGTATAAATAATAGTAAGAGATGGAAGTAAAGTATATTGCAAATGCACTGGGTCGCCGCAAGAGTGCTGTGGCTCGCGTATATGTTGCTGATGGTACTGGTAAGATTACTATCAACAAGAGAGATCTTACAGAATATTTCCCCAGCCCCATCCTGCAGTATGTGGTTAAGCAGCCCCTGAACCTTTTGGATGCTGCTGAGAAGTATGATATTAAGGTAACCTTGTTCGGCGGTGGTTTCACAGGCCAGTCTCAGGCCCTGCGTCTGGCTATTGCCCGCGCTTTGGTTAAGATTAATGCAGAGGACAAGAAGGCACTTCGTGCTGAAGGCTTCATGACTCGTGATAGCCGTGAGGTTGAGCGTAAGAAGCCAGGTCGTCCAAAGGCACGTCGTCGTTTCCAATTCAGCAAGCGTTAATATTTGTTGGATGGTTAGAAACGTCGCTTAGTTTAGTATCTAAATCTGCGTGACTCCTATAATATAATAATAAGGTATAATCGGGTGGACTACTCGCAGATTGATTCTAACAAAAGAAAGAATTAAAAAGAAGGTAAACAAAAAAACAAAAAAGACTATGTCTAGAACAAATTTTGATACACTGTTGGAGGCCGGTTGTCATTTCGGTCACCTGAAGAGAAAGTGGAATCCCGCTATGGCTCCCTACATTTTCATGGAGCGCAATGGTATTCATATCATCGACCTGCACAAGACTGTTGCTAAGGTTGACGAGGCTGCTGAGGCTATGAAGCAGATTGCTAAGAGCGGTAAGAAGATTCTTTTTGTTGCTACTAAGAAGCAAGCTAAGCAGATCGTAGCTGACAAGGCTACATCTGTTAACATGCCCTACGTTATTGAGCGTTGGCCCGGTGGTATGCTGACCAACTTCCCCACAATCCGTAAGGCTGTTAAGAAAATGGCCAATATTGATAAGTTGACAGCTGATGGTACTTTCAGCAACTTGTCTAAGCGCGAAATCCTGCAGGTACAGCGTCAGCGTGCTAAGTTGGAGAAGAACCTCGGTTCTATCGCTGACTTGACTCGTCTGCCCGCAGCCCTGTTTGTTGTTGACGTTCTGAAGGAGCAGATTGCTGTTCGTGAGGCAAACCGTCTTGGTATCCCCGTATTCGGTATTGTTGACACCAATTCTAATCCTGACAATGTTGACTTCATGATTCCCGCTAACGATGATGCAAGCAAGAGCGTTGAGGTTATTCTGGATGCTTGCTGTGCTGCTATCACCGAGGGTCTGGAGGAGCGTAAGGCAGAGAAGGCTGATAGCGATGCTGCCGCTGAGCAGGACGACCAGCCCGTTGTAAAGCGTGGTCGCAAGAAGGCTGCTAAAGAGGCTCCTGCTGAGGAGGTTGTAGAAGCTCCCGCTGAGGCTGCAGAGGCTCCTGCTGAGGAAACTGCTGAGTAATTAATTTATTCATCAATCATTAAAAGAAGAAAGACGTACTATGGACGTTACAATGACAGATATTAAGAAGCTCCGTGAGATGACCGGTGCAGGCTTGGCTGACTGTAAGAAGGCCCTGGCTGAGTCTGACGACATGGACGGTGCTGTTGCATACCTGCGTAAGAAGGGTGCTGCTGTAGCTGCTAAGCGTAGTGACCGCGAGGCTGCTGAGGGTTGTGTATTGGTTAAGGCCGAGAACGGTTTCGGTGCTATCATCGCCTTGAAGTGCGAGACCGACTTCGTAGCCAACAATGCCGACTTCGTAGCGCTGACCCAGAACATCCTGAACGCTGCCGTTGCTGCCAAGGCTAAGTCTCTGGACGAGGTTAAGGCACTGCCCCTGGGCGATGTGACTGTAGCTGATGCTGTTACCGAGCGTAGCGGTGTTACAGGTGAGAAGATGGAGCTGGACGGTTACTGCTACATCGAGTCTGAGAATATCTTTACTTACAACCACATGAACCGCAATGGTCTCTGCACCATGCTGGCTCTGAACAAGGCTGTTGCTGACGAGACTGTAGGTAAGAACATTGCCATGCAGATTGCCAGTGCTGCTCCCGTTGCTATCGATGAGACAGGCGTTCCCCAGTCTGTAAAGGATAACGAGATTGCCGTTGCTATCGAGAAGACAAAGGCAGAGCAGGTTCAGAAGGCTGTTGAGGCTGCTATCAAGAAGGCTGGCTTCAACCCCGCTCACTTCGATTCTGAGGATCATATGGAGAGCAACCAGGCTAAGGGCTGGATTACAGCTGAGGATGTTGCTGCCGTTAAGAAGATCATCGCTGAGGTTAGCGCTGAGAAGGCTGCTAACTTGAACGAGGCTATGATTCAGAATATCGCTAAGGGCCGTCTGAACAAGTTCCTCAAGGAGAACTGTTTGATGAGCCAGGAGTATATCTGGGACAAGAACTTCACAGTAGCTTCTTACCTGCAGTCAGTAGATAAGGATCTGGTTGTTACAGATTTCAAGCGTTTCACACTTCGTGCTGAATAATTTCGGCAACGAACTGAAATAATTTCATAAAAAGAGTGAACCATTCGTATGATTGGTTCACTTTTTTTTATACCTTTGTCAGGGAAATTGCGAACTTTAACTGAGTAATGAAGATTTTTGGGATAGGAATGAATTACGTGGAGCACAATAAAGAGCTTCATGGTACGTTATTAAATATAGAGGACCCTGTTGTTTTTACAAAGGCGGACTCTTCTTTGCTTACGGGCGGAAAGCCATTCTTTATCCCTGCCTATACCAAGCAGTGTGATTACGAAACAGAACTGGTGGTACGTATCAATCACTTAGGACGCAGTATCCCTGAGCGATTTGCCCACCGTTACTATCAGGAGGTTTCTGTGGGAATAGACTTCACCGCTCGCGACATGCAGAAGTCTCTGCGTGAGAAAGGCTTGCCCTGGGACTTGTGCAAAGGATTTGACGGTAGTGCCGTTGTTGGTGAATGGCTGCCGATAGATACATTGGGTGATGTGCAGAACCTGCATTTTCATCTGGACATAAACGGAAAGACCGTACAGAGTGGATTTACTGGTGATATGGTACACAGCGTAGATAAGTTGGTAAGTTTTATTAGTCAGTATTTTACGCTCAAGACGGGTGATATCATCTTTACTGGCACACCTGTTGGGGTAGGGCCGGTACAGATTGATGACCACCTTGAGGGTTTCCTTGAGGGGAAAAAGGTGCTGGAATTCAATGTTAAGTAAAATATATAGTTTGCCCATGAAACAAATTATACAATATATACTCGTCTTCTTTGCCTTTGTGCCTCTTATGGCGCAGGAAAACGGCAAATTGGATATCACTACGCTCAACTGGGAGGAGCTGAAGATAGACTCCGTGCTCCCTGTATATACTGAGGTGGTTCCCCTTCAGACTGACTATTCCCTGTATGAATATAGTGTAGGAATAGAGTACCCCGAGTATGCACCCTTAACTGCGAAAGAGACAGAGGTCGTGCTAAAGTATGACAGTCTGATACACGAGTCCATCGATGTGGAGAGTTACGTGGGTATCTCTCGTGGAGAAGGATTGTTGGATATCGCCTTTGTGCCCATCATCCGTCGTGGTAATACTTACCTCAAGCTTATCAGCGCACAGATTGCTATTACTTCTACTCCTAAGCGTCAGATTCGTAGGGCACCTGCCAAGAATGAGCGTTATACCGCCCATTCCAAATTACAGAGTGGTCGTTGGGTGAAGATTTCCATTACTAACGATGGTATGTACCGTCTTACCCGCTCAGCGCTGAAGAATATGGGCTTTTCTAATCCTTCTAAGGTTCACCTCTATGGTTATGGCGGTCATTTGCAGAACGAGGTTCTGTTTAATGGCCAGGAGTATGACGATATGGTAGAGGTTCCCTTGTATTATAGTCAGAAACAGGATGCTTGGCTGTTCTGGGGAAATGGTCTGATACATTGGGATGGTGATACAAGGGTGGTCAATTTCTATGCCAATGAAGCGTGTTATTTCCTTACAGAAGAGGCCGACGACGCAGCGTCTATAGAAACGGAAGCGGCTTTTACGGGCGCGTATAGTGGAGCTATTACCACTTTTACGGATCATGTTCTGTATGAGAAGGATGAATATGCTTGGTATCATGGTGGTCGCAGTTTGTTCGAGAACATTAACTATGCCAACAGTAATTCCCATTCCTATAGTCTGCAGCCCATCGACTTGGAAAAGGCACTTAAACTGACGGTGGCATTCTCTGCTTCAAATAAGACCAAGACAGAGATGACAACATATGTAAATGGAACACCGATGGGAACCATGTCTTTGCCACAGACAGAAATATATATTTATGGAACAGCTACAACGGCTGTTTATGATTTGAGTAAGTTGGAGAAAACTTCCACCTGGAATGTTCGTCTGACATCTACAGCAGGTCAGAATGCCCGTCTGGATTATCTCTCTCTCAGCTACGAGAGAAAGCTTAAGCCCTCCTCTGGCTATGTGGCCTTTAAACCAAATAGTAATACTTCTAGTGTGTACCAGATTGATGGTGCGGGACTTAAGGTTATGCGTGTGGGCTGTCCTGGTGACCCTGCAATGCTTATCGGTTCTGTTCAGAACAATAATGCTACGTATGTTAAGCTGCCTGGTGGTACACGTCAGTACGTGGCTTTCGACGAAGGCTATTCCTTCCCGGAACCCAAAGTTGTCGGTACTATCCAGAATCAGGACTTGCATGCGCTGGACAGTTTGGATATGGTCATCATTGTTCCCACCAGTGGGAAATTGTTGGAGCAGGCCCAGCGTCTGGTGGATGCGCATAAGCAGTATGACGGGCTAAGGTGTGTTATTGTCCGTGCCGACCAGATTTACAACGAGTTCTCAAGTGGTACACCTGATGCAACAGCTTATCGCCGTCTTATGAAGATGCTCTACGATAAGGTTGAGGATAAGGATGATGCTCCCAAGTATCTGCTTCTCTTTGGCGATGCTGCATGGGATAACCGTATGGTAAGCATCCAGTGGAAGAATTATTCGCCTAACGACTATCTTCTCTGCTATCCCAGCGAGAACAGTTTTAGCGATACCAAGAGTTATGTAATGGAGGACTATTTCGGTTTACTAGATGATGGAGAGGCTTCGGATGTCCTAAGGGCTAAGCCTGACCTTGGCGTAGGCCGCTTCCCCGTTACCTCCGTTGCTGATGCCAAGATTATGGTGGATAAGACCATCACCTATCTGAGTCGTGAGAATGCCGGCAGTTGGAAGAACCTTGTCTATCTGTTAGGTGACGATGGAGACCAAAATCAGCATATGGATTATGCCGACAGGGTGGCCGAGCTTATCAAGACTAATAACCCAGAGATGGAAGTCAGGAAGATTATGTGGGACGCCTATAAACTCGAGAGTACAGCCAGCAACCTTTCCTATCCCACCTGTACCCAAGATATTAAACGCGCCATGAAAGAGGGTGCTGCCATCTTTAATTATGTTGGTCATGCTGCTACTTATGGTTTCAGCCATGAGTTTGTGATGCGTATAAGCGATTTTGCGGAAGCAACGGGCAATAATTTGCCCCTTTGGGTTACAGCAGCTTGTGATGTTATGCCTTTCGATGGTCAGGTCGAGAATATAGGTGAGACTGCCGTTTTGAATCCTAATGGCGGTGCCTTGGCATTCTATGGTACAGCACGTACTGTATATGCAACCCAGAACCTGTATATGAACAACTATCTGATGCAGTATCTATTTGCCAAGGATGCAAAGGGGAGAAAGTATAAGATTGGTGATGCTATTCGTCTGGCGAAAAATGCTATTGTAACTGCCAATATGGAATCTGGTTATCGCGAGAATAAACTACAGTATGCCTTGCTTGGCGATCCGACTCTCGAATTCGGTACACCTTTGCAGAAGGTGGTTCTTGATAGTATCAACGGAACTAATCTGGCCTCTTCCACCGTTGTTCCGCTGAAAGCTGGCCAAAGAGTTCGCTTGTCGGGCCATCTGGCAGATACTAAGGGCACACTGAAGACCGACTTTACAGGTACCATGACCGCCCGTATGTATGATAACGAAGAGACGATTGTCTGTCACAACAATCAGGGTGCCAATAAGGCTTTTACGTTCAAGGATCGTACAGGCATCTATACCTGCCAAGACAGCGTCGTAAATGGTAAGTTCTCTGTGGATTTTGTTATTCCTGTAGATATCAACAATAGCAACGAGGTTGGTCGTTTTGCCTTCTATGCTATAAATAACGAACGTACGCAGGAGGCCAACGGATACAACGAGAGGTTCCTCTTGGGCGGAATGGAGGAGATGGGAACAGATACCGAAGGTCCTGCAATCATGGCTGGCTTGAATTCCGAAGAATTCGAGAACGGCGGAGTTGTTAACAGCACGCCTTACTTTGTTGCCAAGCTGGAGGATGAGAGTGGTATCAATTATAGCGGTAACGGAATCGGACATGATCTGATACTCTGTGTTGACAATGACGCCAACAAGACTTATACCCTTAACAATAACTATGTACAGGAGTTCGGAGACTTTACCCGCGGTACAGTCTCTTATGTCCTGCCAGAGTTGGAGAAGGGACCTCACACCCTTACGTTCCGTGCATGGGATGTCTTCAACAACACTAATGCTGTATCGCTTGACTTTGTGGTAGACCCACAGATGGCTCCGAATATCTTTAGTCTTGCTTGCAGCCAGAATCCGGCCCGTACCAGTACAAACTTCCTTATCTCTTATGATATGGCTGGCGCTGACTGTACGTTTACGCTCGAGGTGTTTGACTTCGCAGGTCGTCGTGTCTGGTTCCATCAGGAGCAGGGAAGTTCTTCTAGTGGATTATATACTATACCTTGGAATCTGTGCACCAATGCAGGAGCCAAGTTGTTCACTGGTGTTTATCTCTATCGTTGCCAAATGAGCTGCGGTGACAGCAAGAAAGTCTCAAAAACACAAAAAATCATTGTTTTGAACAATAAATAAGGAAAAACAGAGTTTTTATATTGTATGCAAACAACAAAAATGAACAAATTAACTCTGCTATTGGCTGTAGTGCTAAGCGTTACAGCCGCAAGGGCTGAGGATAAGAAGACCCTCTTCAATCCTGAGCAGTATGGTGTAACTTCATTGTCGATAGCACCCGATGCACGTGCCGGCGCTATGGGTGATATAGGTGTTTCTACCGAGGCTGATGTTTATTCTCAGTATTGGAATCCTGCCAAATACCCCTTTAATGTGGCTCGTGCAGGAGTGGGAATCAGCTATACTCCTTGGTTGCGCAAGATTGTCAATGATATCAACCTGGCTACCATAGCAGGTTTCTACCGTATTGGTGATTATTCTGCTGTTTCTGCTTCACTGAGGTACTTCAATTTGGGTGAGGTGTATGTTGGTAGTTCTGATGGCACTATAGGTGATATGACTATCAAACCTTATGAGTTGGCCGTTGATGTGGGCTATAGCCGTATGCTTAGCGAGTGTTTCTCCATGGGTGTGAACTTGCGTTTCATATTCTCTGACATTAAGTACACACCAGAAGAGAGTACAGCCGGTAAGGCTTTTGCTGCTGATATTGCCATGTATCGTTTGGGATATTTCATGATGGGCAATCGCGAGTGTAGCCTTGGATGGGGTCTTAATATTAGTAATATCGGTAGTAAGATTGCATTTGGCGGATCTGATGATGCTGAGTTTATCCCCACTAACTTGCGTTTGGGTTTGAATCTTACTGTTCCCTTCAATGAATACAATAAGTTCAGTTTCTCTGTTGAAGCTAATAAACTGTTGATTCCTACCTATCCTAAGCAGATGGAGGGTGAGGCAGAAAATGATTATCTGGATCGTGTACAGAAGGACTATTACGATATCTCGCCCATTGCTGGTATCTTCAAGAGTTTTGGTGATGCCCCTGGCGGATTCAAGGAGGAGATGCAAGAGATTCGTTGGAGCTTCGGTGCCGAATATACCTATAATGACCGCTTCATGCTTCGTGCCGGTTATCACCACGAGTCAGAGAACAAGGGTAATCGTAAGTACTTTACCGTTGGAGCCGGTTTCCATATGAGTGTCTTCACCATTGATGCCGCTTATCTATTCAGTACGGCTCAGACTAACCCTCTGGATCAGACCATGCGTTTCTCTTTGGCTTTCGACCTGGATGGTATGCGTGACCTCTTCGGTAGGATGAAAAGAAGATAAAAAGTTTTTCAGTGATATAGAATAAAGGATAAGGAAGGAGTTGCGACTCCTTCCTTATTCTTTGTTTATCAGCACGGTGGAGTAGGCAGAGATGCCTTCTTCGCGACCGGTGAAGCCAAGTTTCTCTGTTGTGGTGGCTTTGATGCTGACATCATCAATGTCGATGTCCATAACCTTAGCCAAACATTCCTGCATGGCGGGGATATGCGCTTTCAGTTTGGGGCGCTCAGCGCAGACTGTGGCATCGATGTTGCCAACTCGGTAGCCTTTGGTAGCAATCAGCTCTACGGTCTTACGGAGCAGAATTTTACTGTCTATGTTGTGGAATTCCTGACTGTTGTCTGGGAAATGATAGCCTATATCACGCATATTGGCAGCGCCTAAGAGAGCATCGCAGATGGCATGAATCAATACATCGGCATCGCTATGACCTAAAAGACCATGTGTGTGTTCCAGGCGGATACCGCCCAACCAAAGTTCGCGTCCTTCTACCAGCTGGTGAACATCAAATCCAAAACCTACTCTAATTTTCATAATATATAAACTTCAACAGCCTCCCCCTGGCCCCTCCCAAGGAGGGGGGAATTGTGGCACTCTTGTTGATTATATGATTGTTTATCTCTCATTACTATTTGTTCCTCCTCCTTCATTCTCCCCTCCTTGGGAGGGGCTGGGGGAGGCTTTTTAATAATAATATCCTTTCCTCTTTATTTCTTCCCAGACGGTGGGGCAGAGACCCTCGCCGCGGTAATTCGGGTTCTTTATTCTCTCTCTTATTTCTGTGCTGCTAATGTCAATAAGCGGCGTGTTGGCTACGGTGACACCTTCGGGGATGTCCTGCAGCAGGCATCCAGGTCTTGGGTAAACAATCACCTGGTGGTGTGCCAATATCTCCTCGCTCTTGTACCACATGGGGAAGCGCTCCCAGTTGTCAGCTCCTATTATCAGAATGAATTCTCTTTCGGGGAACTCCTTTCGTAGATGCTCCAGGGTATGAACCATATAGGAGGGGCGGGGTAGATGGAACTCATAGTCAGAGACGGTGATATTTGGGATATCCCGTACTGCCAACTGGGCGAGCTCCAACCGAGCGTTATCGTCTAACAGCTTTTGATTCACCTTGAAGGGGTTTTGCGGAGAAACCAACAGCCACATCTCATCTACAAGATGTTCATCCAACAGGGCTTGGCTTAATTGTATGTGACCGATATGGATGGGGTTGAAAGAACCTCCGTAGAGTCCTGTTCTAAAAGCCTCCCCCTGACCCCTCCCAAGGAGGGGGGAATTGTGGCACTCTTGTTGATTATATGATTGTTTATCTCTCATTACTATTTGTTCCTCCTCCTTCATTCTCCCCTCCTTGGGAGGGGCTGGGGGAGGCTAGAAATCCTGTCAGGATTTTGACAGCTTCCTGTTTGGCTTTTTCCAAATCGTCGTTGATAAGGATGCGATCGAATTGGGGGGCAAAGCTCATTTCATATTCAGCCTTGTTAAGGCGTATCTGAATCTGGTCTGCAGAGTCGGTGTTGCGACCTTCCAGCCTTCGACGCAATTCCTCTATGCTGGGTGGCTGGATAAACAAGCTTAGTGCGCGATCACCATAAAACTTCTTTATGTTACAGCCTCCTTTCACGTCAACATCGAATACTACGTTTTGTCCAGCTGCCAGTTGCTTCTCTACCTGTTCCTTTAGGGTTCCGTAGAAACGGTCGGGATAGACTTCTTCGTACTCCAGAAACTCGTTGTTCTGAATGCGCTGGCGGAACTCTTCGGGTGAAAGGAAGAAATATTCCACACCATGTTTTTCCTCGCCGCGTGGGGGTCTGCTGGTTGCGCTGATGCTAAACGCCAACTTAAACTCGGGGTGTTCCTTCATCAGATACTGTACAATCGTACTTTTCCCGCTGCCCGAAGGAGCAGAAACAATAATGAGCCTCCCCCGACCCCTCCCAAGGAGGGGAGAATTGCTTATTTCTTCCTTTATTTTGTTCATTACGTCTTCTATGTTTGTTGTTATTTCTTCGTTTCTGAAGCGGATAACTCGAAATCCCAATTTCTTCAATTCTTCGCTTCGCCTCTCGTCCGAGATTATTTGCGGACCTCTATAATGATACGTTCCATCTACTTCAATAATAAGCGACTTGGATAAGCATACGAAATCTACAATATAATCTCCAATGATATGTTGTCTTCTAAATCTTACTCCACATTGAGAAGCTCGAAGGATATTCCATAGAATACTTTCTGCTTCTGTCTGTTTTTTTCGATTCTCCTGTGAATGTTGACGTAAAAAATCATAAGCCCAACAGTTTGCAGTCTCGTACCCTCGCTTCATTATATATTTGGTGCTCGCCACTCTCCCCTTCTATTCTCCCCTCCTTTGGAGGGGCGGGGGAGGCTTTTACATCACATTAAGTACTTGTTCCTTAATTTGTTCCAACTCGTCTTTCATCTTCACCACGATGTTCTGCATCTCAGCCTGGTTGCTCTTGCTGCCTGTGGTGTTGATTTCGCGGCCCATCTCCTGAGCAATGAAGCCCAGCTTCTTACCTTGTCCGTGTCCTTCTTCCATGGTCTGGCGGAAATAGCGCAAGTGATTGGTCAGACGTTGTTTCTCCTCGTTAATGTCCAACTTCTCGATATAATAAATCATCTCCTGTTCCAGACGGTTACGGTCATATTCCACTCCTGGGATGGCTTGCAGCGCATCAACAAGCTTTTGGCGAATCTTCTCTGTCCTGCTTGTCTCGTATGGTTCAATGCTGGCCAGTAGGGCAGCGATGTTGTCCAGTTTCTCTTCAAACTTCTTCTGCAAGGCCAGACCTTCTTGCTTACGGAAGTCCACCAACTGCTGAATGGCTTTCTCTACAACACCTTTGGCAACGGCCCATTCTTCGTCTGTGAGTTCCTGTACTTCTGTTTTGTTTAATACGTCGGGCATGCGCAGGAGAACTGTCCAGATGTCTTCAGGCTTGTCGATGTTGTATTTCTCGGCAACGTCAGAAATTTGTTTGTAGTAATTGGCTACCAACTCACCGTTTATGGATGCCGCGTTCTGTACTTCGGTCTGTTCTATCCACAGATTGAAATCGACCTTTCCGCGTTCCAATGCCTGAGTGATGAGTGCACGGACCTCCATTTCCTTTTCGCGGTAGATAGGAGCCAGTCGGGTTGAAAGGTCCAGTGCTTTACTATTTAGTGATTTTACCTCTGCATTTATCTTTTTCCCTTGGAATTCGGCCGAGGCTTTTCCGTATCCCGTCATCGATTGTATCATATTTCTCAATAATTTTCTGCAAAAGTACGGAAATAATGGCAAAAAATAGTAATTTTGTGGCGAAATTTAGATGTAAGCTCAACGAATGCCTTGTATTCTTCATATAGAGACCAGCACAAAGGTCTGCTCAGTCGCATTAAGCGAGGATGGAAAGCTACTTTACCACCACGAAGATTATGATGGTCCCAGTCATTCTGAGACCTCTGGTGTGTATGTTGATGAGGCCCTTTCCTTCGCCAATAGTCATGCTATTCCCGTAGATGCCGTTGCCGTCAGTATGGGGCCCGGCAGTTATACAGGTCTTAGGATAGGTGTTTCTTTGGCCAAGGGTGTCTGCTACGGACGCGCTTTGCCTCTGATAGCAGTTCCTACCCTTAAGGTTCTTTGTGTTCCTGTTCTGTTGGGTAAGGAAGAACTTCCCGAGGATGCCCTGTTGGTACCTATGATAGATGCTCGCCGCATGGAGGTTTATTCTGCTGTTTACGACCGTGCACTGAAGGAGATTCGTCCTATTCAGGCTGATATTGTTACGGCAGAGACTTATCAGGAGTACCTGAACCGTGGTCCTGTTTATTTCTTTGGTAACGGAGCGCAGAAGTGTCAGGCTGTTATCCAGCATCCAAATGCGCACTTTATCGAAGGTATTCATCCCTTGGCCAAGAATATGTTCCCCTTGGCCGAGCGGAGCATGTACCTGAAGGAGTTTCAGGATGTGGCATACTTTGAGCCTTACTATCTGAAAGAATTTGTTGCTATTAAATCAAAACCATTATTGTAATGCAATATAATACACAGAGAGAACAATTGGTAATGCCTGAATACGGACGTGGTATTCAGTATATGGTGGACTTGGCCGTTTCTTTGCCCGATAAGGAGGAACGCCAGCGTTGCGCCAATACCATTGTAGCTATTATGGGGCGTATTCAGCCCGAGAATAGTAATGCTGCTGATTTTGAGCTTCGTCTCTGGAATCATCTTGCTAAGATATCACGTTATAAACTCGATATAGACTATCCCGTAGAGATTGTTCCCGAGCAGGAAGCTTTGGAGCATCCTAAACCATTGCATTATCCTATGCAAAAGATACGTCGTCGCCATTATGGTCACCTTGTAGAGAGCGCTCTGAAATATGCTCAGACTCTGCCAGAGGGCGATGAACGTACAGCTTTGGTAGGTATGGTAGCCAATCAGATGAAGCAGAACCTGTTTGTCTGGAATCGTGATTCTATGGACGAGAACTTGGTAATGCAGGACATCAAGCGTTATACTGATGGTCAGTTACAGTTGCAGCCAGATTTCCAATTTGCGTCTGTTGGCATTCCTTCAAATGCTCAATTGGCTAATAATGGCTCTTCAAAGCGTAAGAAGAAGCGTTAATTTGTTGTATCTCTCATTTTCTTTTTAGTATATGCCATCATTCATTATAGAAGGCGGACATCGCTTGAAGGGAGAGATTATTCCTCAGGGAGCTAAGAACGAAGCACTGCAGGTGCTTTGTGCAACTTTGCTTACATCTCAGCCCGTTCGTATCAAGAACCTCCCCGATATTGCCGATGTCAATAACCAGATCCGTTTACTTCAGGATATAGGTGTCAGCGTGTGCAAGAATGGCACGGGTGATTATACGTTCCAAGCAGATAAGGTTGATACCGCTATTCTGCATACAGAGGAGTTTTTACGTTGCTGCGGTAGTCTCCGAGGCAGTGTTATGCTGTTGGGACCGCTACTGGCCCGTTTCGGAGAGGCTGAGGTGGCCCGTCCTGGAGGAGATAATATAGGTCGCCGTCGTCTGGATACTCATTTTCTGGGCTTGCAGAAGTTAGGCGGAAAGTTTGAATATGATTCAGAACGTGGTGTCTTTACCATTACTACAGAGGGTCTGAAGGGCTGTTATATGCTCCTTGATGAGGCTTCTGTAACAGGAACGGCCAACATTGTTATGGCAGCTGTTCTGGCGGAAGGAACCACCACCGTATATAATGCAGCCTGCGAGCCTTATATCCAGCAGCTTTGCCGTATGCTCAACAAGATGGGTGCCTGTATTAGTGGTATTGGCAGCAACCTGCTGACCATTCAGGGTGTGAAGGAGCTGGGTAGCGCAGAACATACCATTTTGCCTGATATGATTGAGGTGGGCTCTTTCATAGGAATGGCCGCCATGGTAGGCGATGGTGTACTGATTAAAGGTGTCGCATACGACGAGTTGGGTATCATCCCCGAGACCTTCCGCCGTTTAGGCATTGAGGTACAGTGTAAAGGTGATGATATCTATGTTCCCCGCCATGAGCGTTACCAGATAGAGTCGTTCTTGGATGGTTCATTCATGACAATCTCTGATGCTCCTTGGCCAGGTCTCACGCCCGACCTTCTGAGTGTTCTCTTAGTTGTCAGTACACAGGCTAAAGGTTCTGTGCTCATTCATCAGAAGATGTTCGAGAGCCGACTCTTTTTCGTAGATAAGCTCATAGATATGGGCGCACAGATTATTCTTTGTGACCCACACAGAGCAGTTGTTGTAGGACACAATCACAAACTCCCCCTGCATGCTCGTCGTATGACAAGTCCTGATATCCGTGCAGGTATCGCATTGCTGATTGCCGCTATGAGTGCAGAGGGAACCAGCCGTATTGAGAACATTGGTCAGATAGACCGCGGTTATCAACACATTGAGGAGCGTCTGAACGCTCTTGGTGCAAATATAAAACGTGTGGAGTGACCCCCTCCTTACTCCCCGAGGGGAGTGTAAAAATGAGGAATGAAAAGTTATGATAAAGGAATCGGAAGTATATAAGATAGGAAGCATCACCCGTACTCATGGTGTACGTGGTGAGGTGGCGCTCTCCTTTACAGATGACGTATGGGACCGTGCCGATGCCGACTATCTGGTTCTGCGTATAGACGGCATTTTGGTTCCTTTTTTTATTGAGGAATATCGTTTTCGCTCAGACACTACAGCCCTCATAAAATTCCAGGATTACGACTCTGCTGAGACAGCCAAGGAACTTTGCGGCTGTGATGTATATTTCCCTCACGCTCTTACGCCAGAGCCTGATGAGGACGAAGAATATACCTGGCGTTACTTTACCGGTTTCCGCGTCGTAGATGAGAAAGCAGGAGAGTTGGGTGAGATAACATATGTGGATGACAGTACGCAGAACATTCTTTTCCACATTGGTGATCGTCTCATACCTGCCGTAGAACAGTTCATCTCCCATATTGATCATCAGGCGCGTATCATAACCATGCGGCTGCCGGAAGGACTGCTTGATCTCTGAATTAAGAATTAAGAGTGAAGAAAGAAGAATTGAAAATGAAGAAAATCTGCATATTAGGATCAACGGGTAGCATAGGAACCCAGACACTTCAGGTGATAGAAGAGCATCCTGACCTCTTTGAAGCCTATGTGCTTACAGCTAACTCACAGGCTGATTTGCTGATAGAGCAGGCTCGTAAGTTCCAGCCCGCTGCTGTCGTGATAGCCGATGAGAGCAAATACCAGTATGTACAGAAGGCGCTTTCTGACGAACCGATTCAGGTATATGCCGGAGCGGATGCGCTCTGCCAGGTAGTGCAGATGGATCCCGTGGATGTGGTTCTTACTGCACTGGTGGGATTCAGCGGATTGCGTCCCACCATCAGTGCCATCAAGGCCAGGAAGCCCATAGCACTGGCTAACAAGGAGACATTAGTGGTGGCAGGTGAACTGATTACCGAACTATGCCTGCAGAACCATGTGCCCATTCTGCCCGTTGATAGTGAGCATAGCGCTATCTTCCAGAGTCTGATGGGTGAGCAGAGCGAGATAGAGAAGATTATCCTTACTGCCAGTGGTGGTCCCTTCCGCAACTTTACCAAGGAACAGCTACAGGATGTAACGCCTGCTATGGCGTTGAAGCATCCCAACTGGGATATGGGTGCCAAGATAACCATCGACAGTGCCAGTATGATGAACAAGGGGTTCGAGGTCATTGAAGCCCGTTGGCTCTTTGATGTGGCACCTGAACAGATTCTGGTAGTAGTCCATCCGCAGAGCATCATCCATAGTGGTGTACAGTTCAAGGACGGTGCCGTAAAGGCGCAGTTAGGAGCACCCGATATGCGTGTGCCTATTCAGTTGGCTCTCTCTTACCCCGACCGTTTGGAGAGCTCTTTCCCCCGCTTGGATTGGTGGCAGATGAAGGACTTGACCTTCGAACGTCCCGACGAGGATAAGTTCCGTTGCTTAAAGATGGCGTACGAGGCTATCCGTATAGGCGGAAATGCCCCTTGTATTGTTAATGCGGCCAACGAGGTTGTTAACTTAGCCTTCCGTCAGGAGCGTTGTGGTTTCCTGCAGATGGCAGATGTGATAGAGAAAACCCTACAGACTGTTGCGCATCAGGAGCAGTCAACTCTCGAGGATTATTTGGCATGCGATGCTGAGTCGCGTCGTGTCGCAGCCTCACTTATATAATAATGTATTAAGGTAAAAAGCAAAAATATGGATGTTCAAGTAGTTCTTATCAAAGCATTGCAGCTCTTGTGTTGCCTCAGTTTGTTGGTGGTCCTCCATGAGGGTGGACACTTTGGTTTCTCTAAGCTCTTTGGGGTGAAGGTAGAGAAGTTCTATATGTTCTTCGACTACAAGTTCCACCTCTTTAGCACACGTTCCAAGTGGTTTACCCGCCTTTTCCCTCGTTTCAAGAACAACGAGACAGAATATGGTATTGGTTGGATTCCCCTTGGCGGATACGTTAAGATATCAGGCATGATAGACGAGAGTATGGACCTTGAGCAGATGAAAAAACCAGCGCAGGCTAACGAGTTCCGCGCCCAGAAAGTCTGGAAGCGTTTCTTCATCATGTTTGGTGGCGTGCTTATGAACTTTCTTACTGCATGGTTCATATATAGCGCTATCATGTTTACCTGGGGGCGTGATTATCTGCCCATGCGCGACATGACACAGGGTTTCCAGTTCAATAAGGAAGCTCAAAGCTTAGGTTTCCGTGATGGAGATATCCCCGTTGCCGTTGATGGTAAGGAGATTGTTGAGTACAGCAACTCTATATATCGTACACTTTCTAATGCCTCTGTTGTTACTGTACTGCGTGGCAACGAGGAAGTCTTTTTGCAGATGCCTGCCAAGGGTCTTAACATGTTGGAGATGATTCAGAGCGTTCCTCGCTTTATGTCTCCTTATACACCAGCTATCGTAGATAGTGTTGCACCAGGTTCTGCTGCTTATAAGGCAGGTTTCCAAAGCGGGACACGCCTTCTGGCTGTAAATGGCAAGGAAATTTCTACTAAGGTGGATTTCGACTGCGAGGTAACACTGCGTCGTCAGGATATTCTGGCTACTCCAGGTTGTACGCATGCCGACAGTCTCCAGCAACGTCAATTGCAGGTGGTTTATCAGTTGACAGAAGATGCTCAGCCCGATACCGTTATGCTTCATTTGGATGAAGAGTACAAGATGGGTGTAACGTTTATGGTACCAGACTATAAGAAAGAACATGTTTCATATACATTGCTCTCTTGTATTCCTGCTGGTTTACAGCAGGGATGGCGTACGCTCACAGGTTATGTCAACGATATGAAGTATTTGGCCAGTGCAGATGGTGCCAAGAGTGTGGGCTCATTCATCGCTATAGGTAATATCTTCCCCTCAGCATGGGACTGGCAGCAGTTCTGGTTCTTGACAGCCTTCATTAGCATTATCTTGGCTGTTATGAACATCCTTCCTATTCCTGGTCTGGATGGTGGTCATATTGTTTTCCTGCTTTGGGAGGGCATCACGGGTAAACAGCCTTCTGATAAAGCTGCCGAGTGGTTCGAGAAGATAGGCCTTGGCCTGATTATCCTGCTTATGCTTCTGGCTTTCAGTAATGATATACGTAACTTTATTCTTCCCTTGTTCGGCTTCTAAAAGCCTCACCCCAACCCCCTCTCCCGTGGGCGAGGGGAACTTTGTGAGTGATGAATTAAAGTTCCATCCCTAATCCCTAATCCGTAAAAGTCATATGAAGAATTATCTTTCTATATTATCATTGCTATTGATGCTGTGTGCTTGTGGCGGTAACGAAGCCAACGAGAATGCAGCTCAGATGCTTTCCGATGCACGCTTTGCCCTTAAATATGGACATTACAGCGAGGCCAGAGATTCCATTCTTTCTTTGCGCCAAAAATATCCTACAGCTATAGAGGTACGTAAGCAGGCCATTCTCTTGTTGGATAGTATAGAGATGACAGCTGCTGTGGACAGTTTGAAGAATGCACAGGGAGAGGAATGGGAACGCCTGCACATAAAGCAGCAGTTCTTTGAGCGTAAACTTTTGGAGGACAAAAAGAAAGACGCCGAATGAAGCATCTCACAGAAGAAGATCTCTCTCGTCTGTTTGATACCCCTCTGTTCAAGGCCATTGGAGAAGTAGCTGACCAGTTGGGATTTCACTGCTATGCGGTGGGTGGATATGTGCGTGACCTTTTCTTGGAACGTCCCTCCAAAGATATAGACTGTGTGGTGGTGGACCCAAATTGTTCTCAGAAGCAAGGAGCAAACTGCAAGGAGCAGGACGGTCCTGGAATCCGTGTTGCCAAGGCCTTGGGTAAGAAGTTGGGTAGGGGGGCACATGTCAGTGTTTTCCGTAACTTTGGTACTGCTCAGGTAAAGTGGAAAGATCAGGAGATTGAATTTGTTGGTGCACGTCGCGAGAGTTATAGTCGTGATAGTCGCAAGCCCATTGTTGAGGACGGAACGTTGGAGGATGATCTGGACCGTCGCGACTTTACCATCAATGCCCTTGCTTATTGTCTGACATCCGAAGGTCTTGTAGATGGCAAGCGCCTTGTTGACCGTTTTGGCGGTCTGTTGGATATGGAGGATGGACTTATTGCCACGCCCCTTGATCCTGATATCACCTTCAGTGATGATCCTTTGCGTATGATGCGTTGCATACGTTTTGCCACTCAGTTACGTTTTCAGATCGAGGAAGAGACAGAGGATGCACTAAACAGGAATGCAGAGCGCATTAAGATTATTTCCCAAGAGCGTATCATAGACGAACTGAACAAGATAATGCTTTCTCCCACACCCAGCATAGGATTTGTGGAGTTAAGTCGTTGTGGCTTACTGCCCATTATCTTTCCCGAACTGGCAGCTTTAGAAGGTGTTGAGGTTCGTAATGGTCGTGCACATAAAGATAATTTCTATCATACCTTAGAGGTACTTGATAATGTAGCTAAAGCCTCCCCCATCCCCTCCAAAGGAGGGGCGGATTCGCAACAGTTCTCCTCTCCTCGGGAGAGGTCGGGTGAGGCCTCACTCTGGTTGCGTTGGGCAGCTCTCTTGCATGATATAGGTAAGCCGCGTAGCAAACGTTGGGAGGAGAAAGCCGGTTGGACTTTCCATAACCATAATTATATTGGTCAGAAGATGGTGTCGAATATCTTCCGTCGCATGAAGCTACCACTGGATGAACGTATGAACTACGTCGAGAAGCTGGTTGGTTTGCACATGCGTCCTATTGCTATTGCCGACGAGGAGGTAACAGATTCTGCTGTACGTCGTTTGCTCTTCGAGGCAGGAGAGGATATTGATGACCTGATGATTCTCTGCGAAGCCGACATCACCAGCAAGAACCAACAGAAGAAACAACGTTTTCTGGAAAACTTCCAGTTGGTGCGTGAGAAGCTAGCCGACCTTCAAGCTCGTGATAACTACCGTACGTGGCAGAATCCTATTACAGGAGAGGAGATTATGGAAACTTTCGGTCTAAAACCTTGTCGCGAAATCGGTGTTCTCAAACAAGCTGTCAAGGATGCGATTTGGGACTCTCTCATTCCCAATGACCATGATGCTGCCCGACAGTTTATGTTGCAGAAGGCGGCCGAAATGGGGCTGGCACCTGTCAATTCGTAATTCATAATATGAAGATACCTGCGCTTTTCAAGGAATATATCTGGTTGGTAGAGACCATCTATCATGCAGGGAGGATTACGTTCGCCGAATTGAGCCAGAAGTGGAGTAGTAGGGAAGAAAGTGGCGGACTGCCGCTTTCGCGTACAACCTTCAATCGTCACAGGGATGCTGTCTTGGATATGTTTGGCGTAATCATAGATTGCAAACGCCAAAAAGGTTACTACTACTATTACATATACAATAAAGAGGTACTGAGTAACAACAGTGTTGCCAACTGGCTGTTCAGTACACTCAGTGTGGGTAATATGCTGGACGAGAATGTAGGGCTTCAGGGACGCATCCTGTTGGAGAGCATTCCTTCTGGTGGCATCCACCTAAGGCGTATCATCAAGGCTATGCGTCAGGGACGTAAGATGTTGATGACGTACCAGAAGTACAGCTCGGCAACGTCCAAGACTTATTTGGCAGCTCCTTACTGTGTGAAGTTGTTTAAACGGCGCTGGTATGTGCTGACTAAGGTGGACCGGCCGGTAAAGAATGGTGCTCCGGGACAGGTGGAATCCTCTATGGCAGTATTCTCTTTGGATCGCATGGTGGATATTCAGTTGCATCAGGATAAGTTTACGTTGGATGCTGATTTTGATGTAGAATCGTATTTTGCCCAGAGTTTCGGTATAATGGTGGATAGCAACGTTAAGCCAGAGAAGGTAGTGTTGCGTGCGTATGGGATGGAGAAGTTCTACCTGAGGGATTTGCCCTTGCATTCTTCACAACGTGAGGTGGATGAAACGGATGGATATGCTGACTATGAGTTGTTTCTGCGTCCCACATCGGATTTCAAGGCTCATTTGCTTTCAAGGGGTGAATGGCTGCAGGTTATCCAGCCTCAGTGGTTGGCCTCCGATATGCAGGATTTGTTTCAGGCCGCAATTCAGAAGTACAAAAAGTGATAAAGAAAAAGAGGCAAGTTTCAATGCTTGCCTCTTTCTTTTATTTCTTATTCTTTTTCTTGACTAAATATTTGAGGTCTTCCTCATCCAAAGGCTGGAAGGATAATACCCAGCTGCCGTCTTTCCATCCTGCCAGCTGAACTTCCAGGGCACCGGAAGGGGAGAGGTACATATAGCAGATCTCGCTATCGTTACCGGGGTAATCCATCTCGCCTTGCAGAACAAATCCATTACGTTCCACCTCTTCCTTGATGGGGTCAAAGGGCATGTTACCATAATAAATGAAGGTAACGTACTTCAAGTAGTTACCCTTGGCATCCTCGAAGTAATAGGTGTTTTTGAGGTTGCCTTTGGTGAATGTTCGCTTCCAACGTCCGGTTCCTGCGTCATACTCTAACGAATCGGGGTTCTCTATGCCCCAATCGCTACAGTTGGTCTGCATGTGAAGCTCCAAATCTTCTACCATTGCATCCCAGGGAAGGAATGGCATAAGAACAATGGAGTCCAGGTCAATGACAATGGTAGCAGTGTCCATTATGGTGAGTTCATCATCGGGTTTATTCTTACACCCGCTGAAGGTAAAACTGCCAACCATACTGCACACAAGTACAATGAGGAAAAATAGTTTTTTCATATATTAAAGTAGTTTTTTCTTTCCTTTTTACCCCTTTGGAGTCGCAAAGGTACAAATAATAATTAGATAATGTTATTTTTAAGAAAAAAAATCATCCGTTTTGTATTATTTCTTGATATAATCATAATATTCAATGCTTTTATGTCATTTTTTTAAGTCCAAAAATGTGTATTTTGTTGTAATTTTGCCCTTAAAAGAAATAAAATGTAAGATTAAAATGACGGAAATATGAAAAAAAGATTGACTTCTACATGTGTTGCCGTTTTGCTACTTGCGCAGAATGTGATGGCAGGGTATGATTATGGAAAACTTACTGCGGCTTTACCTGATAAGGCATGGGATTGTTCGGTATGGTTGTCTGCCGTGGATGCTCCCGTTGTAACGGGCGTAGTGAACGACGGTACACGAGCTGCTGACGGTGCCAGCTGGTTTGTTACTACTGTCAGGAATGGCAAGAAGGTCAAGGAAGCCAGGTGGATGACCGTAGGACTGGGTGTCTATGACTTGTACATTAACGGCCAGCCTGTCGGGGCCGAGGTACTGAAGCCCGGTTTTACCCATCCTCTGAAGACCAAGCGTTCCTATACTTATGACGTAACCGGAATGGTGGCTAAAAAGGCGGGAGCCGAGAACCAACTGGCCGTACAGGTAACACCTGGATGGTGGGGTGACAAGATTGTGACACCTGGCGGCAATCAGGGTATGTACGGTACCAAGTGCGCCTTCCGTGGTGTGCTGGAGCTGACCTATGCCGACGGCACAAAGGAGACCTTCGGAACGGATACCAAGACCTGGAAGGCAGGTATTGCGGGTCCGGTGAAGCATGCGGCCATCTTCGACGGTGAGGTGTATGATGCCCGTATCCCCCAGGGCTATGAGACGGTTTCTGAAATGAAGGTTCCCGAGGAGAACCGTGAGTTCCGCGGACAGATATTCCCTACCAACGGTGCTGAGATATACATGCGTGACGACCTTATTCTATTACCTGTGCGCGCATACACGTGGGAAGGTGTTGACGGTGTTACCGAGGAAGAATACGGAACTGTCAGAATCAAGAGGGAATATAAGGCCGGCGAGGCTATTACCTTGCATAAGGGCGAGACGCTGGTGGTGGACTTCGGTCAGAACTGCGCCGCAGTTCCAGACTTTGTCTTCGAGGCGGCTGAGGGTACTAAGATGATGTGTCTGCCCTCTGAGTTGCTGAACGATGGCAACGGTTCTAAGACGAGGGGAATGGACGGCCCGGAGGGAAGTGTGCACCGTCTGAACCTGCGTATCCCTGATACCGGAATGCAGTTGGAATACACCTTCAGCGGTGCCCAGAAACCCGTCAGCTTCCGTCCACGCAATACCTTCTTCGGCTACAGGCTTATCTCTGTGACCGTGGATAATGATGTCACCTTCAAGAGTATCAGGAGTGTACCTGTGACATCCATCACCAAGGAGATGGAGATCGGAAAGGTGACAACAGGCAACGATCTGGTGAACAAACTGATTTCCAATACCCTGTGGGGCCAGCGCTCCAACTACCTGAGTGTATCCACTGACTGCCCGCAGCGCAACGAGCGTCTGGGCTGGACGGCCGATACACAGGTATTTACTGAGACGGGTACTTTCTTTGCCAATACAGATGCCTTCTTCCATAAATGGCTGCATGATATGCGTGACACCCAGAACGACAAGGGCGGCTATCCCGGTGTGGCTCCCTTTGCGCAGTATGGCGCACATCCCCATGATATGATGCGTGTGGGGTGGGCCGATGCCGGTGTTATCGTACCCTGGACGGTATGGAAGCAGTTTGGCGACACTAAGATCGTAGATGAGTGCTGGGAGTCGATGGAGAAGTTCATGAACCATGTGAATGAGACCAAGTACGACCATAATGCCCTGAAGGACGAGAACGGCAACTACCAGTGGGCTGACTGGCTGAGCTATGAGCCGCTGGAGAGTTGCGGCCGTGGCGCCTTCAATGCAGACGGACCGTTGCCAGCTGCTGTCAGCTAC